>JAGWAL010000013.1:12157-74116 GCA_021296415.1 Acidimicrobiia bacterium
TCGATGTCACCGGAGGCCAGGATCGCCGCCAACTGCCCCGCCGTCACCTCCGACAGGACGCTCTCGGAGACAGCCACGTCGGCGAGCAGACCCGCCACGTCGGTCAACACGACGAGGCGCTCGGCTCCCAGCGCGGCGGAGAGAGCGCCCGCCACGGTGTCGGAGTTGATGTTGTACGGCTGCGCGGCGTCGTCCGCCCCGATCGTGGAGACGACGGGGATGTAGCCCAGCTCCTGGAGGTTCCGGACGATGCCCGGATCCACCGCCGCCACCTCGCCGACGTAGCCGAGTGCCGGATCGCGCGGGGCGGCGCGGATCAGGCCGGCATCCTCACCGGACACACCCACGGCCAGAGGGGCGCTCGCATTGATGGCCGAGACGATGTCGCGGTTGACCTTGCCGACCAGCACCATGCGCACGATGTCGAGGGTCTCGGCATCGGTCACGCGGCGCCCGGCCACGAAGGCCGGCTCCTTGCCGAGCCGGCCCATCAGGTCGTCGATCTGGGGCCCGCCGCCGTGGACGATCACGGGGCGGATCCCCACGGAGTGCATGAGCACGACATCACCGGCGATGGCGCGTGCGGCCTCCGGGTCGCTCAGCGGCACGCCACCGAACTTGATCACGACGGTGCGCCCGGCGAAGCGTTGGATGTAGGGCAGCGCCTGGGTGAGCACCTCGGCGGTGACCTGGGGCGCCGCGGGGTGCCCGGGCGCGCCGGTTGGGGAAGGCGAGTGCGGGCTCATCAGCTCGTCCGGGAGTTCTCGTCGATGTAGGCGTGGGAGAGGTCGACGGTGATGATCTCGGCCCGCCCGTGGCCCAGGCCCAGGTCCACGTTCAGGTGGAGGCGGCGGCGGCGCATGTACGCCCCGACGGCCTCGGCGTCGGGTTGCTGCGGGCGCCCGTCGGCGTACACCACGTGGTCGCCGTAGGCGATGCGGAGGCGCTCGGGGTCGAACGCCACGCCGGCGGCGCCGAACTCGCTGGCGATGCGCCCCCAGTACGGGTCCTCGCCGAACCACGAGCACTTGACGAGCTGGCAGTTGGCGCAGTCCCTGGCGGCTTTGGCGGCCTCGGCGTCGCTGGCAGCCCCGGTTACCCGCAGGAGCACGGTCTTGGTGGAACCCTCCGCATCGTCGGCCATCTGGAGCGCCAGATCACCGCACGCCTCGGCGACCGCCGCGGCGAGTGCGTCGCGGGGCACCGCACCGGCACGGCCGTTGGCCAGCAGCAGCACGGTGTCGTTCGTCGACTCGGCACCGTCGACGGTGAGGCGGTTGAAGCTGGTCGCCACGCCGCTGCGCAGGACGTCCTGCAACTCAGCGGGCTCGGCGGCGGCGTCGGTGGTCACAACGGCCAGCATCGTGGCCATGTTGGGCTCGAGCATCGCCGCGCCCTTGGCGATGCCGCCGACGGTGAAGCCGCCGCCGTCCACCACGACCTCCTTGGCAACGGTGTCGGTGGTCATCATGGCTCTGGCCGCCTCGCTGCCACCTCCCGGGTGCCGCGCCGCCACGACCCGGGGAATCCCGGCGGCGATCACCTCCATCGGCAGCTCGAAGCCGATGAGACCCGTGGAGCACACGAGAACGTGATCGCTGCTGCAGCCGAGAGCGGCCGCGGTGAGACCGCACATTCGCTCTGCGTCGGCGAGGCCCTGCCGCCCGGTGGCGGCGTTGGCGTTGCCGCTGTTGAGTATCACCGCGGCGGCGAGACCGCCGGAACGCTCGAGGTGGCCGCGCGTGACCAAGACCGGGGCGGCGGTCATCTTGTTCGACGTGAAGGTACCGGCCGCGGCCACCGGGGCGGCGTCGGCCGTGGCCACCACGGACATGTCGGGGGCGCCCGACGGCTTGATCCCCGCGGTGATGCCGGCGGCGACGAAGCCCTCCACGGCGGTGACGCTCACGGGTACACCCCCACGGTGCTGAGGCCGGCGGTCTCGTCCAGACCGCAGAGAGCGTTGGCGCACTGCACCGCCTGCCCGGACGCGCCCTTGCCGAGATTGTCGAGGGCGCAGAGCGCCATGACCCAGCCGGTGCGGGCGTCGTGACGTGCGGTGAGGTGGGCACTGTTTGACCCGAGTGTGGCCTTGGTGGAGGGAGATCGCTCGCTCACGGTCACGAAGGGCTCGCCGGCGTAGGCCTTCCGGTAGATCGCCAGGAGATCGTCTGTGTCGCAGGCACCGGTCGGGCGGGCGTAGCAGGTGGCGAGGATGCCCCTGTTCATGGGTGCGAGATGGGGAGTGAACAGCACCTCGGCACCACTGGCCTGCTGGATCTCGGGCGTGTGGCGGTGGTCCAGCAGGCCGTAGGCCGTGAAGTCCTCGTCCACGGCGCAGAAGCTGGTGTGGGGCTTCGCCGGGCGCCCGGCGCCGGAGACCCCGCTGGCGGCGTCCACGATCACGCCGGACGGCTCGATCGCGCCGGCGTCGACCAGCGGAGCCAGTGCCAAGGCGGCCGCTGTGGGATAGCAGCCGGGCGCGGCAACGGCGGCGGCGCCGGCGAAGGTCTCGCGATAGATCTCGGGCAGCCCGAAGGCGAAGCTCGCCATTTGGTCGGGAGCCTCGTGGGGCGCGCCGTACCACTGCTCGTAGACGGCGGCGTCGTTCAGCCTGAAGTCGGCCGCCAAGTCCACGATCTTTGCCCCGGTGCCCGCAGCGACGAGGCGGGGGACGATCCGCTGCGACGCCCCGTGCGGCAGTGCGAGGAACACCACCTCCGCGCCGGCGACGGCGTCGACGTCGTAGCTGCTGAAGATCAGCTCGGGATAGGCGGAACCGAGGTGGGGATAGAGGTCGCCGACCGCCACACCGGCCTGCGTGTCACCGGTCGCCACGACAACCGACATCGCCGGATGCGCGCCGACGATGCGCAGCAGTTCCGCGCCGGTGTAGCCCGACGCCCCAACGATCGCCACCGAGAGCATCCCAAGAATATACAGGATTCCGTATCAATATGCAAACTTGTCACCGGGGCCTGCGGAGTCGACGACCGCGCTGCCCCGTCACTCGCGAAGCGTGGCTCCTGCGGTGGTGGCGGCGGTGATGCAGGCGGCGCGTATCTCGCCGACCTCGGCGTCTGTGAGCGTGCGGTCGGCGGACTGCAGGCGCAGGCGCCAGGCCACGCTGCGGCGGTCCGGGCCGAGACGCTCGGCGTCGCGGAAGACGTCGAACAGGTGCAGCGAGACGAGGGTGTCGCCCGCGGCCCGGCGCAGCGCGGTCCCGACGGCCGCGGCGGGCACGGCGTCGCCGAGGACGAACGCCAGATCCACATCGCTGGAGGGATAGCGGCTGGGGGGGCGATAGCCGGGGCTGTCGACGTGCGATTCCAGGAGCCGGGCAAGGTCGCACTCCAGCCAGGCCACCCGCTCGCCGATCCCGAATGCCTCGGCGACCGCCGGGTCGATCTCACCGAGGACGCCGACCATCTCGCCGCCGGCGACGAGCACGGCCGAACGGGTGGGATGCAGGCCGGCCGTGGCCTCGTTGCGAACGTCGGTCGGGACGAACGGAATGGCTCGCCGCAGGCGCTCCCAGAGAGCCGCCGCGGCGGGAGCCTCGCGCCCGGCCAGGGCGACCGCCACGTGGTCCCCCTCGTCGGGCAGTTCGCCGTCGCCGGGCCAATGGACGTGGCCGATCTCGAAGAGCGCCACGCCCGGCTGGCGGCGGGCGGCGTTGTAGGCCACGGACTTCAGCAGGCCCGGCCGCAGCGAGGTGCGCATCACCGACTCCTCGGCAACCAGCGGGTTGGTCACCGTGATGCCGTCGGGCGGAAGACCGCAGCGCTCCAGGTCACCGGGGGCCAGGAAGGGCAGCGGCATGGCCTCCATGAGCCCGAAGCCCGCCAGCGCCTCGTGCACGCGGCGTCGGGCACGCTGGCGGTCGGTCAGACCGCCGGGGTGCGGCGACTTCGAGACCGTCCGAGCGATGCGGCTGTAACTCCACAGCCGGCCGACCTCTTCGATCACGTCGATCTCCGTGGACGAGTCGGGGCGCCACGACGGCACGGTCACGTCCCAGACCTCGCCGGGGTAGCTGCGGGGGGAGGCCGCGGTTGGTTCGGCTCGGGCCGGGACGATCTCGAACCCGATGGGCTCCAGGCAGGCGCGCATCTCGCCGGCCGTCAGAGCGGTGCCGAGGAGGGCGTTCACCCGGCCCGTGCGCACCCGCACCGGCCGGCGCGACGGCACGTCCCCGTGTGCCTGCACCAGCTCGGGCGCCAGGGTCACTCCCCCGGCGGCGGCCAACTCCGCGAAGCGCTCCAGTGCCCAGGGGGCGATCTCGGGATCCACACCGGCCTCGAAGCGGGCGGAGGCCTCGCTGCGGAGGCCCAGGCGGCGGGACGTGCGGGCGATGTCGGGAGGATTCCACCAAGCGGCCTCCAGCAGCACCACCTCGGTCTCCGCGGAGATCTCCGTCGAGGCGCCGCCCATCACGCCGGCGATGCCGATGGCCACGTCGGAGGCGTCGGCGATCACGCCGTCGCCCGCGCTGAGGGTTCGACGGACGCCGTCGAGCGTCTCGACCTGTTCGCCATCGTCCGCCCGACGCACCCGCAGCAGCCCGTCGGGCACCAGCGCGGCGTCGAAGGCGTGCGAGGGCTGGCCGATCTCCAGCATGACGTAGTTGGAGATGTCCACCACGAAGTTGATCGGGCGCATCCCCAGCGCCAGCAGGCGCCGGGCAAGGCGCGGCGGCGTGCGGGCCCCCGGGGCGTTCCGCAGCAGGCGCACGCTGAAGCGCCCGCACAGGTCGGGCGCCAGGATCTCGACGGAGGCCGACTCCCCCGCCGGAGCCCCGGAGGTCTCGACGCGCACCTCGGGCAGCTCGAACGGGACGCCACGGCGGGCGGCCAGGTCGCGGGCCACGCCCACGACCGACAGGGCGTCGGGACGGTTGGGGTTGACCTCCAGGTCGAACAGCACGTCACCGGCCACGCCCAGGGCCGCGGTCAGATCGTCGCCCGGTTCCAGATCGGCCGGCAGGATCATGATGCCTTCGGCGTCGGAGCCCATGTCCAGCTCGGCGGCCGAGCACAGCATCCCCTCCGAGAGCCGACCGCGCATCTTCCGCCGGCGGATCTCCAAACCGCCGGGCATCGTGGTACCCACGGTGGCGAGGGGCACCAGATCGCCGACGGACATGTTGAACGCCCCGCAGCAGACCTGCCGCGGCTCGCCGTCGCCGGCGTCGACGTCCACGAGTTGGATGCGGTCGGCGTCGGGATGGGGTCGCAGCCCGGCGACGCGGGCCACGACGATGCCGGCCGGCGCCTCGGCGAACGTGACCATGTCCTCGACCGCCAGGCCCAGGTCCGACAGCTCCTCGGCGATGCCCTCCGGGGGTCCCTCGACCGGCGCGAACTCGCGCAGCCAGGACAGCAGCACCTTCATCAGAACTGCTCCAGGAAGCTCACGTCGTTGGTCCAGAGGTCCCGCAGGTCGTCGATGCCGTAGCGGAGCATGGCGAGGCGGTCGATGCCGAACCCGAAGGCGAACCCGCTCCAGCGCTCCGGATCCACGCCGCAGACCTCCAGGACCGACGGGTGCACCATGCCCGAACCTCCCAGCTCGAGCCAGGTGCCGTCGGGGCGCTGCACGTCGAACTCGGCGGAGGGCTCGGTGAACGGGAAGTAGGACGGGCGCAGGCGGGAGGTGAACCCGGGACCGAAGTAGGCCGTGGTGAAGGTCTCGATGGCGCCGGCCAGGTCGCCCAGCGTGATGCCCTCGTCGACCACGAGCCCTTCTATCTGGTGGAAGACCGGCATGTGGGTGGCGTCGGCGGTGTCCTGGCGGTAGCAGCGGCCCGGCGCCACCACGTACAGCGGCGGGGGCCGGGTCTGCATGACCCGCACCTGCACCGGCGAGGTGTGGGTGCGCAGCAGCGTGCTGCCCGGACTGCCGTGGTCGACGTAGAGGGTGTCGTACATGTCGCGCGCCGGATGCCCGGGCGGGAAGTTGAGCGCCCCGAAGTTGTGCCACTCCGTCTCGATCTCGGGGCCCTCCGCCACGGTGTAGCCCATGGCACAGAAGACGTCCTCGAGGCGCCGCTGCGTCTGCGTGATGACGTGCAGCCGGCCCACCGGCGGGGGCTCGTGCAGCTCGGTGAGGTCGAGGCGCTCGGCCTCCAGTTGCGCGCGGCGCTCCGCTGCCCGCAACTCGTCCAGACGTTCGGTGTAGCGCGCCTCCACGGCGGCGAGCGCCTCGCTGAGGGCTCGCCCAGCCGCCGGGCGCGCCGCGGGCGCCAACGACCCGAGGCGCCGCCGCAGGCCGGACAGCGGGGAACCCTTGCCGAGCAGTTCGGGGCGGACCGCCGCGAGGGCGGCGACATCGGCGGCGTCGGCGATGGCGGCGAGCGCCGCCTCGGTGCATGACCGGGCATCTGCAGCGAGAGCGACGGCGTCGGGTACTCCGGCACTCATGGGGCCGCGTCCGCTCCGGCGGGGTCGTGGCGGCGACGGCGCTGCACCTCGAAGCACAGCACGGCCGCGGCCGCGCCGACGTTGAGCGACTCGGCCTGGCCGCCGAGGGGGACGTGCACCCACTCGTCGATGCATCCGGACAGCGAATCGGGAAGGCCGTGCGACTCGCTGCCGACCACCAGCGCCAGCGGCTCGCGCAGGTCAGCCCGGTCGTACGGCAGGCCGCGTCCCGCCGCGGCGCCCAAGGTGCGCAGGCCACGTCCATGCAGACCCGCCAGGACGACGGCCGGATCGTCCACCAGCGCCGGCGGCAGGCGGAAGATCGAACCGGCGGAGGCGCGCACCGCCTTGGGGCCGTAGGGATCGGCGCCCGACCCGGCGAAGACCACGCCGTCGGCGCCGGCGGCCTCGGCGCAGCGCAGCAACGTGCCGGCATTGCCGGGGTCGGCGACCGAGACGGCGACCAGCACGAACGAGGCCAGGGCCGGCGGTCCGGCGGTCTCGGGGCGCTCCGCCAGGGCCAAGAGGGGCTGCGGCGTCACCGAGGCCCCCACCCTGACGAGCGTTCCCTCCTCCAACTCGACCAGGTCGGCGCCGGCGCGGGCCAACTCATCGCCGAGGCGGCGGACCTGCTCGTCGGCCCGCGCCGTCTCGACGTAGACCTCGCGGATGCGCAGCCCCGCGGCGGCCGCCTCGGCGCCGAGCGTCGCACCCTCGACGATGAAGACGCCCTCGTGGCGGCGGGCGGCGGCGGAGCGGGCCAAGCGGCGCAACCCGGCGAGGCGGGGTCGCGGCATCGTCAACAGCACCACGTCCCGGCCCACCGACGCAGGGGCGCGGCGTCAGGTCCCGACGGCCAGATCGCTGGTCCGGGCGTCGTCCGCCAGCTTCACGAGCGCGGCGAAGGAATCGGGATCGTTGACCGCCATGTCGGCGAGAGCCTTGCGATCCACCTCCACGCCGGCGGCGCGGAGTCCTGCCATGAACGTGCTGTACGTGGAGCCGTGCCGGCGGCACCCGGCGTTGATCCGCTGGATCCAGAGCCGCCGCATCTCCCCCTTGCGGGCCCGGCGATCCCGGAAGGCGTACTGGCCGGAGTGCAGCAACTGCTCGTTGGCCCCTCGCCAGGTGCGGCTCTTGTTGCCGTAGTAGCCCTTCGCCCGCGCCAGGGTGGTCTTGCGCCGCTTGCGCGCCTGGGCGGATCGTCTCGCTCTGGCCATGTGCTGTGACCTCCCGACTTCCCGGCGCCGTCAGATGCCGAGCTGGCGACGCACCGACGGTGTGTCGGCGCTGCTCACCGCTCCGTCGCGGCGCAACTGGCGCTTGCGCTTGGGGGCCTTCTTCTCGAGGATGTGGTTCTTGTAGGCGTGGCGCCGGGCGATCTTGCCGGAGCCGGTCACCTTGAAGCGTTTGGCGGCGCCCCGGCGGGTCTTCATCTTGGGCATGGGTCTTCTTCTCCGGATTCGATTCCTGGCGCTCGTACCGAGACGCTCTCAAGGCTCGGGGCAGGCGAGGCCGATCACAACCCCGACGGGTGGCCGAGTGCAACTGGCCCAAGTTCAACCGGCCCAAGTTCAACTGGCCCAGGTGCAACCGGCGCAGTCGGTTCCCGCCGCCGGCGGCGGCCGCTGCGGGTCAGCGGTCGCGTGTGCGCCGGTCGGGCGCCAGGACCATCACCAGGTTGCGGCCGTCCTGGCGGGGCGGGGCTTCGATCCGGGCCAGGTCACCGGTCACCTCGGACACCTCATCGAGGATCCGCTGGCCCAGTTCCGGATGCAGCGTCTCGCGGCCACGGAACATGACCGTGATCTTCACCCTGTTGCCCTGGGTCAGGAAGTCCCGGACCTTGCGGGTCTTCGTCTCGAAGTCGCCGCGCCCGATCTTGGGCCGGTACTTCATCTCCTTGACGACGACCTGCGTGCTCTTCTTGCGCGACTCCCGGGCCCGCTGCGCCGCGTCGTACTTGTACTTGCCGTAGTCCATGATCCGGCAGACGGGTGGCTCGGCCTTGTCGGCCACCTCCACGAGGTCCAATCCGTGTGCCTGCGCGATCGAGAGAGCCTCAGGGAGCGGGCGGATCCCGATCTGGGTTCCGTCGGGACCCACCAGACGGACCCGCGACGCTTGGATGTTCTCGTTGACGAGCGGCTCGGAACCTGCCGACGCAGCTATGGCCAATCACTCAGCAATCGTGACTTCCCCTCTCTCGGTTCACCGGTGTCGCCGACACGGCACGACGGTTCGGCGTGACGGCAAGCATAGGCCCAGAGCACCTCGCCCACCGAAGGCGGCGGGCGGGGCTGCGGTGAGACCGACCGGAGCGAATCCGGTTCGGCCCCTCTGGGCGGGGCATAGAGTACCAGGAAGCGCCGGAGAATCGAAGAAAACGACTGCGAGGAGCCACCATGACACTCTGGACCCCGGGTGGTGAACACCACGTGCCCAGAGACCCGCAGCCGGAGAGCGAGACCCCGGCAGCGGACGGTGATGCCGGTGCTCCGGTCGACGAGGAACAGTTCGACCTCGAGGACCTCAGCCCCGAGGACCGCGAGCGAGCCGAAGCCATGCTGGCCGAACTGGCCGCAGCGAGGGAGCGGCTCGCCGCCGCCCCGCCCGAGGTCGTCGTGGCCAACCACGCCATGGGCCTGTACGAGTTGGGCGCCATCCACCTCACGGCCGAGCCGCCCCGCACCGAAGCCGCGCGCCTGGCGATCGATGCGATGGGGGCGCTGGTCGAGGGACTGGGCGGTCGGCTCGGCGAATCCGAGCCGACCCTGCGCGAGGCCCTGCAGAGCCTCCGCATGGCCTACGTGCAGCAGTCGTCGGGCGGCGGCTGAGCAACCCGGCGCCGGTAGCGTGGGCGCGATGTTGCGCCTGGTCCTGCCGAAGGGATCGCTCGAGGGGGCCACCCTGGAGTTGTTCGCCGACGCCGACCTGAACGTCCGGCGGGTGTCCAAGATCGACTACCGGGCGACCGTCGACGACCCGCGCGTCGACGACGTGCGCATCCTCCGCCCCCAGGAGATCCCCCGCTATCTCAGCGAGGGCATCTTCGATCTGGGCATCAGCGGGCGGGACTGGGTCACCGAGAGCGGTGCGGAGGTCACCTCGCTGTGCCGGCTGGGGTACTCCAAGACCACCGACCGTCCGGTGCGCATCGTCGTGGCGGTAGCCGCCGACTCGCCGTACGAGAGCGCCGCCGACATGCCCGACGGCGTCCGCGTCTCGACCGAGTATCCCAACCTCACCAGCCGTTTCTTCGCCGAGCAGGGCATCGAGGCCGACGTGCAGCTGTCCTACGGGGCCACCGAGGCCAAGGTGCCCGAGATCGTGGACTGCGTCGTGGAACTGACCGAGACCGGTGGCGCCCTGCGCGCCGCCGGCTTGCGGATCATCGACACCGTGCTGGTGTCGCACACCGAGTTGCTCGCCAACCCGGCGGCTCACGCCGACCCCGAGCGCCGTCACGCCATGGGGCAGATCGCCACGCTGCTGACCGGCGTGTTGGAGGCGCGGGGCCACGTGCTGGTGAAGATGAACGTGGCGGCGGCCGCGCTGACGTCGGTGATCGACCTGCTGCCCTCGATGAAGGCTCCGACCGTGAACGAGCTCTACCGCGGCCAGGGCTTCGCCGTGGAGACGGTCGTGCCCAAGGCGGTCATCAACACCCTCATCCCTGCGCTTCGCGACGCCGGCGCCAGCGACATCCTGGAACTCCCGCTCGCCAAGATCGTCCACTGACGATTCGCGGCGGCCACAGTGGGCGGCCGGATCAGTGGGCGGTGGGTTCGTCGCTCAGGAGCCGGAGGGCGTGGGGTAGCACGTCGAGGACCGCTTCGGTGCATTCGACTGCGCCGCGGGGCGATCCCGGGGTGTTCAGGATCAGTGCCCGGCCGCGCGTGCCCGCCACGGCGCGGGAGAGCCGCCCCAGCGGGTTGACGAGCCGCATCGCCTCGGCGAGTCCAGGGGCGCGGCGTTCGACCACGCGCAGAGTGCCCTCCGGCGTGAGGTCGCGGGGGCCGAAACCCGTGCCGCCGGTGGTCACGACGAGACCGGTGAAGCCGTCGGCCATGTCACGCAGCGCCGCGGCCACCGACTCGGTGCCGTCGGGCACGGCGCGCCGCTCGATCACCTCGTAGCCGGCGCCCGCCAGCAGCTCCTCCAGAGCCTCGCCGGAGCGATCCTCGCGCACCCCGGCTATCACCCCGTCGGAGACGGTGAGGACCTTGGCGCGCAGGCCGGCGGCACGCAGATCGGTCACGTGGCGACCCTACCGGTGTGGCGCCGTGCGCGCTTGACTCACGATGGCCGTCCTGCAATCCATTCGGAGCAGCGGCCGATCAGCCACACCTTGGATTCCGGCCCACGACGGAATGACGAAGAGAACGCCGGAATCACGATCGGCACGCCGGAATCACGATCAAGGCTCCGCCCACTTCAGCGGCTCTACGTGCCCAGCAGGCAAGCGCCGTCGAGCCGCGCTCCCAGGTGCCACTCGGCGGCCGTCATGGCGCGCCGGCCGGCAGCCTGCACCTCGTCGAGACGCAGACCGCCCGCCCCGGTGCCGACGACGAGACCATCGAGGACCCCCGGCCGACCCTCGTGGTCGGCGGCGACGGTTGCTCCCAGAATCCGGAAGCGCTCGCCCGCCAGCGTGGTCCAGGCCCGGCCCAGGCGGATCTGCCGGTGCAGTTCGGCGGCCGGGCGGTCCCAGTCGAGGCGGAGGTCGTCGTCGCTGATCTTGGCCGCCCAGGTGACCTCGCCCTGCTGCTCGACAGGATCGCGCGGCCCCACCCGTAGCAGGGCAACGAGCAGCGGGCCGCTCGTCGCCACGAGGCGCTCGCGGAGTTGGGCGAGGGTCTCGGTGGGTCCGATGGGCGTCGCGACCTGGTCGTAGAGCGGTCCGGTGTCGAGGGTCTCGGTGAGCGCCATGATGCTGACGCCGGTGGTCTCGTCGCCCGCCAGGATGGCCCGCTCCATGGGCGCGGCACCCCGCCAGCGCGGCAGCAGCGAGAAGTGGACGTTCAGCGCCGGCAGGACGTCGAGCACATCCAAGCCGATGAGGCGCCCGTAGGCCACCACCACCGCGCCGTCGGCCGCATCCGCTGCGGCGACCGCGGCGGCCGGATCGTGCGTGACCGGTACACCCAGCGCGGCGGCGGCGCGGCTCACCGGACTGGGCTCGGGCGACCCCCGCCGGGAGCGGCGGCGATCCGGGCCGGTCACGACCAGCGCGATCTCGAACCCGGCGGCGTGCAGGGCGCGCAGCGGCGGCACGGCGAGCTGCGGCGTGCCGAAGTAGACCAGCCGGCGAACCGTCGCCGGCCAGGGGGTCACGACGTCACTCGCCGCCGAGGGAGGGGAAGAGCCCGCTCCCTGCGGAGCCCAGGCCGCGCCGCCGCAGCTCACCGAGGGCGGCGCGCCGCTGGTCCGGGTCGAGACGCTCGGTCAGGAGGACACCGTCGAGATGGTCGATCTCGTGCTGGATGAGCCGGGCGAAGAGGTCGTCGGCCTCGACGGTCACCTCGTTGCCGTCGAGATCCACCCCGGTCAGCGCGATCCGGCGGGGCCGCTCGATCTCCCACGAGTAGCCGGGCACCGACAGGCAGCCCTCCTCGAAGACCCACGTGCCGTCGCTCCCGGTGATCACCGGGTTGAGGATCACGCCCCGACCGCAGGTCTCGGGCTCGTCGTAGACGAACAGGCGCTTGCGCACCCCCACCTGCGGGGCGGCCAGACCGATCCCCCGGGCCTCGTACATGGTGGTGAACATGCTGTCGCAGAGGCGGGCGACCGATCCGTCGATCCGGGTGACCTCCGCTGCCTTCGAGCGCAGCACCGGGTCGCCGAACAGCCGGATCTCCACGACGTCGAGGCTAGCGAGCGGTGCGGCGACCGGGGGCGCCCCGGGCGCCGCTATCGTCGGCGCGATGGCCGGGGTGGAGCATTACTTCTCGCCGAACCCGGGCTCGCGGCGCCGCGAGCGCACCGTCACCCTCCGGCTGAACGACGTGTCGGCCGATCTGCGCACCGACCGCGGGGTCTTCTCGGCCGATCGCGTCGACCCCGGCACGCTCCTGCTCCTGAAGCATGCGCCGCTGCCTGCACCGCAGGCCGGCAACGGCAGCGCAGCGGCCGCCAGGGTCCTGGCCGACGTGGGCTGCGGGTACGGATCCATCGCCGTGGCGCTGGCGCTGCGGGCGCCGGACGCCACGATCTGGGCGGTGGACGTCAACGAGCGGGCGCGGGAACTGGCCGCCGCCAACCTGACGGCAGCCGGAGTTGCGGTCGCCGGGAGCGGCGAGCGACGAGGGGCGGGGCGGGCCCGGGTCTGCGCTCCTGAGGAGGTCCCAGCGTCACTGCGTCTCGACGCCCTCTACTGCAACCCGCCCGTGCGCATCGGCAACGAGGCTCTCGACGAACTGCTGCGGGACTGGCTGAACCGTCTGCGCCCCGGCGGGTTCGCGGTGCTGGTGATGCACAAGAACCTGGGCGCCGACTCGCTGGCGCGGCGGCTGGCGGCGGCCGGCTCGGCGCCCCGGCGGCTGGCCATCGGCGGCGGCTACCGCGTGTTGCAGGTTCCCGCGGCAACCGACCGTTGACCATGAGCGGCTCCGAGCGCCCGCGGGCCATGATCGCCGGCACCGCCGTGTCGGTGGACCACTACATCGGCGGCCGGCGGGTGGCCTCGCCCGGCACCTTCGAGGCCCGGTCACCGCTGGACTGGTCGCTGAAGCTGGCCGACGTGTCGGCAGGCGACGGGGCGGTGGCCGGGGCCGCGGTGGCTGCGGCCTGCGAGGCGGCCGAGGGGTGGGCCGCGCGGGGAGCCGCCGGCCGGGGCGTGCACCTGCGCCGGCTGGCCGATCTGATCGACGGGTCGGTCGAGGTGCTGGCGGAGATCGAGTGCCTGGACATGGCGATGCTGCTGGAGAGCCTGCGGCGCCGGGTCATTGCCCGCGGCGCCCGGAACTTCCGGGCCTACGCCGACCTGGCCGAGTCGTACAGCGAGCGCACCTGGGCGTCGAACGGGACCGACAACCGCGTCCAGCGGATGCCGGCGGGACCGGCGGTGATCATCACGCCCTGGAACGCACCGTTCATGCTGGCCACGTGGAAGGTGGCGCCGGCCCTGGCCGCGGGCAACACGGTGGTGCTGAAGCCGGCGGAGTGGTCGCCGCTGTCGGCAAGCCTCCTGGCCGACCTGGCGCACGAGGCGGGACTGCCGGCGGGCGTGCTGAACGTGGTGCAGGGCCGGGGGGCCGAGGTGGGCGCCGCCCTCGTGGCCGACGAGCGGGTGCGCCGCATCTCCTTCACCGGATCGCCGGAGACGGCACGGTCCATCGGCGCGGCCGCGGCCGCCAACATCGTGCCCTTCACCGCCGAGTTGGGCGGCAAGGGACCCCTGATCGTCTTCGAGGACGCCGACATCGAGGCGGCAGCCCGCACCGCCGCCGGGCAGTTCGACGACTCGGGCCAGGTCTGCCTGGCGGGAACCCGCCTACTGGTGGCCGAGGGCATCGCGGAGGAGTTCCGGCAGCGCTTCGACGCCCACACCAACGCCCACGTGCTGGGCGACAGCCGTGATCCGGCGACGACCATCTCGCCCCTCATCCACCCCGAGCACCTGGCCCGCGTGGAGGGGTTCGTGGAGCGGGCGCGCCGGGCCGGTGACACCGTGCTGCGCGGCGGGCGCCGCAGCCGCCCCGACGGCCTGTGGTACGAGCCCACGCTGATCCGCCCCGCAGGCAACGACAGTGAGATCGTGCAGCGGGAGGTCTTCGGGCCGGTCCTCACGCTGCAGACGTTCGCGGACGAGCCCGAGGCCGTGCGGCTGGCGAACAGCACGCGCTACGGACTCTCGGGCGTGGTCTTCACCGGCTCGGGGGCCCGGGCCGAGCGGGTGGGCCAGGCAGTGCGGGCCGGAACCGTGTGGGTGAACTGCTTCGGTGTGCGCGACCTCGCCGCGCCGTTCGGCGGCTGCGGCATCAGCGGGCTGGGTCGCGAGGGCGGCGACTACGCCCTCGACTTCCACAGCGACCTGAAGACCGTCCAGGTCCGCCAGGGCACGACCGGCTGAGCGCGTCAGCCGTCCCGTGAGCACTTCGGACCGCCCCACAGCCGCCGCCCGGCAGCGGGAGCTCGTGGGACTCGTCGCCGATCTCGGACCGACGTTCGCCGAGCGGGCCGCCGGTTACGACCGCGAGGCCCGCTTCCCCGTCGAGAACTACGCCGACCTGCGCAAGGCCGGCTTGCTGGGTCTCTGCATCCCCGCCGACCACGGCGGCCTCGGCGCCGACTTCGCCACCTACGGCCTGGTGTCGGAGGAACTCGGGCGCTACTGCGGGTCCACGGCCCTCACCTTCAACATGCACACCGCCACGATGCTGCTCTGCGGCCAGATCGCCGACGACCTGGCCATGTCCGCCGCCGAACGAGCCCGCCACGAGCGCCGGCGCGCCGCCATGTTCGCCGGCGTCATCGAGAAGGGCCACATCCACGCCCAACCGTTCAGCGAGGGGAACGCGCCCGGGGCAACCGCGGGCGTGAACACGCTGGCGGTGCCCGTCGACGGCGGCTGGCGGCTGCGCGGCCGCAAGATCTTCGCGTCGCTGTCGGGCGCCGCCGACCGCCACAACGTGATCTGCGTCACGCCCGACGACCCCACGATCCGCTTCATGAGCGTGCGCGCCGGCGCAGAGGGGCTGCGCACCGAGGGGGAATGGGATCCGCTGGGTATGCGCGGCACCGTCTCGCTGACCCTCGTGATGGACGACGTCTTCGTACCGGCGGAGGCCGAGCTGCTGCCTCCGGGGGTCTTCGACCAGGTGGCGTCCCGCTGGCCGCACTTCTACCTGACGCTCTCGTTCACCTACCTGGGCATCATGCGCGCCGTGATGGACTTCACCGACGACTATCTGGCGGGCCGGGTGGGTCCGGGAGCGCGCCGCGACAACCCGCAGAAGCAGGCGGGGTGGGCGCAGCTGCAGGTGGCCTACGAGCGCACCTACGCCCTGGCGCGACAGGTGCTGGCAGAGGCCGGGCCCGACCCGACCCACGAGCAGGTGCGCCGGGCGTGGGCCGCGGCCGTCTCGACGATGGAGACCGCGCCCGAGTTGGCCTCGCTGGCGGTGCGGGTCTGCGGCGGCCGCTCGCTGCTGCGACCGCAGCCGCTGGAACGCCTCTACCGCGACGCCCGCTGCGGGGCCACGATGCTGCCGTGGAGCGTGGAGGCCTGCCTGGACCGCCTGGGACGGGCCGGGCTGTCCGCCGCCGAGGACGGCGAGCCCTACGCCTGAGTTCGGGCCTGTTGATCACGCCCCAGCGAAGTTCGACCCTGCCGGCCATGGCCGGCGACACATGGATTCCGGCCTCCGCCGGAATGACGAAGTGGGACGCCGCGCCGGCTCAGGCGAGCTTCACCCTCACGGGTAGGTGCTTGATGCCGCTGATGAAGTTGGAGCGCAGCCGCTCGGGAGTCCCGGCAAGCTCGATCGCGGCCACCCGCGGCAGCAGTTCCTCCAGCGTCAGGCGCACCTCCATGCGCGCCAGCCAGGCCCCCAGGCAGAGGTGCGGGCCGTTGCGCCCGAAGGCCACGTGGTCGTTGGGCGTGCGGCCGATGTCGAAGCGGTAGGGATCGGGGAAGGCGCGCTCGTCGTAGTCGGCGCCGACCCACCACAGCACCACCTTGTCGCCCTCCCGGACCAGCCGGTTCCCCACCTCGGTGTCCCGGGTGGCGGTGCGCCTGAAGTGCATCGTGACCGTCGTCCAGCGCAGGATCTCCTCGACGGCGGCGGGGATCAGCGACGGATCGCCGCGCAGCGCCTCGAGCTGCTCCGGGTGCTCCAGCAGCGCCATCAACCCGCCCGTGACGGTGTAGCGCGTGGTGTCGTTGCCGGCGGCCACCAGCAGGGCGAAGAAGTTGTTGAACTCCAGGTCGCTGAGCGGCGTGCCGTCGGACGTGGGTGCCAGCAGGCGGGAGATGACGTCGTCGGTCGGCCGCTCCCGGCGCAGTGCGGCGGCCTCCTGGGCGTAGCGGAACACCTCAAGGCCGGCGGGGCTGCGGAACGGGATGAGCCGGAACTCCTCGGTGTCGGTGAGGTCCACCACGTGGTCGGTGTACTCGGGGTCGGTGTTGGAGAGCAGTTGGTCGCCCCATACCACGAGTTGCTCGGCATCGGCGTCGGGGACGCCCAGCAGGCGGCCCAGCATCCGCATCGGCAGCTGCCGCGCGATCTCGGTGACGAAGTCGAACTCGTCGTGCTCCAAGGCTTCGACGACAACCGACCGGGCCAGGTCTCTGATGGCGGCCTCGTAGCGGTCGACGGTGTTGCGGGTGAAGCCGCGGTTCACCAGCCGGCGCATGCGGGTGTGGGCGGGCGGGTCGAGTTCCATCATCGTGCGCCGCGCCTCGGTCTCCTCGGCGTCCATCTCCTCGAGGCGGATGCCCCGAGTCGAGGTGAACGTGTCCCAGGCGTGGTTGGCGCGGATCACGTCGGAGTAACGCGTCAGTGCCCAGAAGCCGGAGCCGTCGCTCTCGTCCCACCACGACACCGGGTCCTCGTCGCGCAGCCGGTGGAACGTGGCGTAGGGCACGCCGGCGGTGAACGTGTCGTGACTGGTGAGGTCGGCGTGACCGTCGTCGCTGTCGGGGGTCCAGGGGTGCCGCGGGATCATGGGGAGGGGCTAGGTGGCCGCCGGGTCGCGCCAAGACCGTGCCGGGCCATCAGTTCCGGTCACGGCTCCGATGCCCGGATAGTCGATTCCGGCCTTCGCCGGAGTGACAGGAAGCTCGAACTTCCGCCTCGTCATCGAGGGGTGGGCTCCAGCGTCGTGCCGCCGCTCCAGGACGTGCCGACGCTTCGCCAGTAGCCGCCGATCATCTCCCGCGGTGCCAGGCGGGTGAGTTCCTCGCTCGGCGAGTCGAAGACCTGCAGGGTGGCCTCCCCCCGGAAAGCCGGACCCAGTTCGACGTCATAGCCCCGCATGGTGACTATCTCGTGCAGGGAGTCGGTGCCATCGGACTCGATGGCCGGGAAGAAGCGGTGGTGCAGCATGGGCAGGGCGTTCACGAAGCCGGCCCCCTCACTGGGGCCGCTGATCTCGAAGGTGGCCTCGACGAGGCGCCGTCCGGCTGCCGCGCACGTGGCCCCGAAGCGCCCGCCGGCCTGCAGCCGCGGTCCCGCCCGCCCCACCGTCACGGGACGAGTCAGCCAGATCTCGCCCAACTTCTTGGGATACCCCTGCACGTGGCCACGCACCATGGCGAAGTCCTTGTCCACCCAGATGTAGACGCAGCGGCTGTAGGTGGTGTCGCGGTAGCGGCAGCGCACCACCACGAAGCACTCCTTGTACTGCGCCCGGGTGGGGTCGAGGAGCTCCTCGAAACCGTCGGAGCAGGATTGCCAGTCGGCCCAGACCACGGCCACGGCGCCGGGATCCTCGGCAGCGGGCGACAGGGGTGGCGGCAGTAACTCGGCCACCGCCTCTGGGTCGGTGCGATACTCGATCGTGAGCATGTCCCCGGAGTAATGCCAAGGAGGGGCGGGAACGAGGCCCGACGCGCCGGTGGCCGACCGGGGGAACGTGAAACCTCGCAGGTCGGAGCCCGACACGCCTGCGAGTATATGCTTTGGTCCCTAATGATTTCGAGAGGTGTCCGCACAGGACGACGTGCGGGGCAGATCTCGCCGCTGAGCAGTAGGTTCCGGCCTTCGCCGGAACGACGGTGTAGCCCTACGGAGGGCCTGAGGAGGCTCCATGAGCGAGCGACGCAGGATCCTGATTGACGGCGCCGCCACGACAGTCACCGTGTTCGGCGACCGGCTCGTGGCATCCGATGGCCGCTCGGTGCCGGAGGCCGAAGCGGTGCACTTGCCGCCGAGCGTTCCCAGCAAGATCATCTGCGTGCACCTGAACCACACCAGCCGGGTGCGCGAGTTCATGGCGACCCTCCCGCCGGCACCCACCTACTTTCACAAGCCCACCTCGTCGCTGCTGGGCCATGGCGGCCACGTGGTGCGCCCCGAGCGCTGCCGCTACCTGAACTACGAGGGCGAGGTGGTGATCGTCATCGGGCGATCGACCCGCAACATCAGCCCCGACGCGGCCGGCGAGCACATCGCCGGCTACACCATCGGCAACGACTTCGGGCTGCACGACTTCCGCGACACCGACGCCGGCTCGATGCTGCGCGTCAAGGGCTCCGACACGATGTGCCCCGTGGGCCCGGGCCTGGTCGAGGGCTGGGACTTCCGCGACAAGCAGTTGCGCACCCTCGTGAACGGCGAGGTCCGCCAGGAGGGGAACACCGCCGAGATGACCTGGGACATGCACTACCTGGTCGCCGACCTGGCCCGCACCATCACATTGCTGCCCGGCGACATGGTCTTCTCCGGCACGCCGGCGGGCTCCCGGCCGGTGGAGCCCGGCGACGTGGTGACCGTGGAGGTGGAGGGCCTCGGCGCACTCACCAACACCGTGGTGGCCGGTCCCGAGCCGGTACGCGACGACTGCGGGGCGCAGCCCAGCGACTCGGAGGAGGTCGTCTCCACCGCCTTCGGGGGCGACTGGGAGTTCCGCGGCATCCGCCCGCCACGGCGGGGCTGAGACCGCCGGCACTCGGGCGGCGGCGAGAACCGCTCTTCGACGGCTCGGGCCGCCAAGAAACATCCGCCGGATCCGGCTAATCGTTTGTATCCAAACGAAACATGTGGCAGTGTTTGGGGTGCGCCCGCATCACGGACACATGCGGGCACGGGGCAAGGAAGGGAAGGCCGATATGCGGCGTGCATCCACTTGGCGCAGACTCCTGGTACCCATCGCGGCGGCGGCGCTCCTGGTGGCGGCCTGCGGCTCCGATGAGGAGGAGGCCCCCGCTCCTCCCCCACCGCCGGCCACCGAGGCAGCCGCTCCCGAACCGCCTCCGCCCCCGCCCGAGCCGCCGCCGGAGCCCGCGGCTCCCGAACCGGAGCCACCACCGGCACCCGAGCCGGAGGAACCGGCGGCCATGGGGTTCGACATCGACGCTGTCCTGGCGGCCGACCTGAACGACTGCGCGCCGGCGCCCACCGGCGACCCGCTGAAGATCGGCTTCGCCGCCGACCTGTCCGACCTGGGCGGCTTCGCCGACGCACCCGCCAGCCAGGCGGCCGGGTACTTCATCGACCTCATCAACTGCACCGGCGGTGTGAACGGCACCCCGCTGGAGCTGACGATCCAGAACATCGAGGGAGACCCCGACGTCACCCAGCGCGCCGCCCAGGACCTGCTGGACGCCGGCGTGTCGGCGATCCTCGGCCCGCCGTTCCCGGACTTCGGCTTCCCGCTGCTGCAGGTCACCGCCGGCCAGGTGCCGGTGCTGTTCGTGGCCTCGACCGAGCCGACCCTGTCGGATCCGGCACAGCTGGCGTTCCTGGTGGCCTTCGACGACACCGCGCAGGCCAGCGCGGCGGCGGAGTTCGCGCTCGACCAGGGCTGGACCACCGCCGCCACGTTCTCCTCGCCCGGCCCCTACTTCGGCTACAACCCCGAGATCTTCACCGAGGTGTTCGAGGCGGGCGGCGGAACGGTGATCGCCGACTACAACTACGTGCCCATCGAGGACGTGGACTTCTCGTCGCAGGCCAACGAGATGGCGAATCTGGATGCGCCGCCGGACGTGGTGTACAGCGCGATGCTGGCCTTCCAGGCGGCCATCCTGCGCGGCCAGCTGGACGGCGTCGGCGTGGAGACCAGATTCCTCATCACCGACGCCTTCGAGGCCACCGGCGGCTACGCCGAGGGTGAGGCCGTGGAGGGCTTCTACCACACCACCCATTCCTTCCCCGCGCCCGGCAGCCGCGTGGTGATCCTCGACGAGGGCTTCGAAGCCACCACCGGCGCCGCCCTCGAGAACCCCTCCTTCGGGGGCCTCGCCGCCGACGCCATCGCCATGGTGATCGACGCCTTCCTGCGCACCGGGTCGCACGATCCGGCTGTGATCGGCGCCGCCATCGCCGAGGCCCAGGGAGTCGAGGGCGTGACCGGCGTGCTGTCGTACCCCGGCGGCAGCGGCTCCCCGGAGAAGCCCGTCTACGTGCACCAGGTCGTCGACGGGCAGCCCTCGCTGGCCGCAACCATCGGCTGACGGCCGGCCGCCAGCCTGAACGACGCCGGGCGGAGACCATCCGCCGGGCGTCGCGCGTCCGGCACGATCCCCGTACCAATACCGTGTAGACAATCGAGTACATGCCCGGGAACGAGTCGCTCCGGTTGCGGCGCGGGTTGATGGATCGAGCCGGATCGGCACGATGACCGAACTCCTGCAGCAACTCGTCGACGGGATCGGGCGCGGCAGCATCTACGCCCTGCTGGCGCTCGGCATCGCCGTCATCTTCGGCGTCATGCACCTCGTCAACTTCGCCCACGGCGAACTCATCACGGTGAGCGCCTATGTCGGCTACGGGCTCTTCACACTCGGGCTGCACTGGTGGGCGCTGGTGCCGGCGATCCTGGCGTCCTCGATGCTGACGGCGCTGGGGATCGAGTTCGCCGCCTTCCGCTGGGTGCGCAACTCGTCGGACTTCACGATGGTGCTCACCTCCTTCGGCGTCCACTTCGTGGTGCAGGCGCTGTTCATCATGGGCGTCTCCGCCAACCGGCGCGCCTTCGCCCGCCCGAGTTGGCTCTTCGAGACCGTCAGCGTGGGAGGCGTGAACCTGGAGGTCTACGACCTGGTGGTCATCGGTGTCACACTCCTCACACTCGCCGGCACCGTGTGGCTGGTGCGCCGCACGATGTTCGGCATGACGCTCCGGGCCGCGGCCGACGACTTCGAGGCCGCCCGCCTGATGGGCGTGCGCAGCAACCGGGTGATCCGCGGTGCGTTCGTGCTGTCCGGAGCGCTGGCCGGTGTGGCCGCCGTCTTCTGGCTGATGCGCACCGGGCAGGCGGACCCGACAGCCGGACTCACCCCCATGCTGAAGGGTGTGCTGGCCGCGCTCATCGGGGGGCTGGGCAGCCTGGGGGGCGCCGTCGTGGGCGGTCTGGCGCTGGGCCTCGTGGAGGTCCTGCTGATCTCGCGCCTGCCCGACGGCGTGGTGGGACTCACCGACGGGATGGTGTTCCTCTGCATCGCCCTGCTGTTCGTCTTCCGACCGCAGGGGATCGTCACCATCCGCCGGGCCGAGAGGGTCTGAGAGCCATGTCGCTCCGGATCGAGGCAAGAGAACCCCGAGCGAGGGCGGTGGGGCGGGGCGCCGTTCTGCTCCTCCGACGCAGGCGTGCAAGAGTCGTCGCAGGGACCCCGGCAGCTCCCGCGATCTCGCCAGGGGGTCGAGGAATGACACCCCGACGCCTCCCGGCTGCAGCGAAGGGCTGCGGCATGAGCGGTGATCCGGTGCGGCACGTGCTGGGGCCGATCCTGGGGTCGGTGGCGCTGTTCGGGCTGCTGGTGGGTGGCGCTCTGGCCTACACCGCCACGGGCGGGGCGGCACGCGACGACCTCGTCACCCAGATGCTCATCAACGGCATCATGGTGGTGGGCATCGGGGTCTACGTGGGCAACACCGGCGTCATGTCCTTCGGCCACATCGGCTTCGGCGCCATCGCCGGCTACACGTTCGCGGTGCTCGCCATCTCGCCCGAGCGCAAAGCCCAGATCATTCCCGACGCTCCGTTCGGACTGGCCGACGTGAGCCTGCCGCCCGCGGTTGCGGTGCTCGTGGCGATAGGCGTCACGCTGGTTGCCGCGGTGGTCATCGGGTTGGGCCTCACCCGTTCGGGCGCACGCACCGGCGCCATCTCGGCGGCCGTGATCACCCTCGCCCTCCTCTTCGTGGTGCACGAGGTGGCCCGCAACTGGACGGATCTCACCGGAGGAGGCCGCTCGGGTATCAGCTTCAGCCTCGGCAACAAGCTGGAGGGCCGCACCTGGATCTACGTCCTGCTCTTCGCCTCGATCCTGGTGGCCCGGCTGTTCCGCCAGACCCGCATCGGGCGCCTGGCCCAAGCGGCCCGGGAGGACGACCTGGCGGCACGGGCCGTCGGCATCGACCCCGCAACCCAGCAGATGGTCGCGCTGGCGCTGTCGGTCGTCATCGTGGCGGTGGGCTCGGCGCTGCGCGTCTACGCGCTGGGGGTCATCACCCCGCGGTTCTTCTTCTTCGAGTACACGCTCATCACGCTGGCGATGCTCATCGTCGGCGGGCGCAACAGCGTGACCGGCGCTCTGCTGGGCGTCGTCGTCATGACGATCGGCCTCGAAGCCATGCGCTACGTGGCCGGCCCGGACGTGAACGTGGCGGCGCTGGACTGGCTGCTGCGCGACGGGCTCACGGGCATCTTCCTGGGCGGGGCGATGTTGGGGTTCATGATCTTCCGCTCCTCGGGCCTGCTGGACGACTGGGAGCTCGACGCCTGGCTGCGGCGCCGCCGGCGTCGCCGGCGATCGGCCCGGCCGGACGCGGCACCCCCTGCGGGCGAACTCCCGCCCCCGCAGGTGAACTCCCTCGCCACGTCGGACGTGACGGTGGACTTCGGCGGCTTCCGCGCCCTCGAGGGTGCCCACGTCGAGGTGAGGGGGGACGAAGTGGTCGGGCTCATCGGCCCGAACGGGGCGGGCAAGACCACGCTGCTGAACGTCATGGGTGGCGTCGTCACCCCCACCTCCGGTCGCTGCATCGCCGCGGGCCGGGATCTCACGGGGGCCTCCGCCCATGCCGTGGCCCGCGGGGGGTTGGTGCGTACCTTCCAGAACCTCCGGCTCTTCGGCTCCCTGACCGTGCAGGAGAACGTCGAGGCGGCGGCTCTGATGGCCGAGCGGCATCGTGCGGAGAGACCGGGGCCGGATGTCGAGTCGCTGCTGCGCGGCGTGGGCATCTGGGAGCACCGGCACCGCCGTGCCCGAGAGTTGGACTACGGCAACGCCAGGCGCCTCGAGTTGGTCCGGGCCGCCGCCGCCCGTCCCGATTTCCTGCTCCTCGACGAGCCCACCAGCGGGATGAGCGACGCCGAGTCGCTGGAGATGATCGACCGGGTAAGGACCACGGCGGCCGCCGTCGGCGCGGGTGTGCTGGTCATCGATCACGATCTGAACTTCATCATCGGGATCTGCGACCGGGTGTTCACACTCGATCAGGGGAAGATCATCGCCGTGGGCACCCCGGCGGAGATCCAGGCCAACCCCCTGGTGCAGGCCGCCTACCTGGGCTCGGATCTCCGCACGCCGGGAGAGACGTGATGCGCGCCGTGCTCCTCAGCGAGTTCGGCGCCCCCGTGCGCCTCGTCGAGGATCACCCCGACCCCGCGGCCGACGGCGGAGAGGTCATCGACGTGATCGCCTGCGGTGTGTGCCACTCCGACCTGCACATCTCCGAAGGCCTCTTCCCCATCGCCCTGCCGCGGATACTCGGGCACGAGGTGACCGGCATGCACCCGCGGCTGGGCCCCGTGATGGTCTACGCGCCCTGGGGATGCGGACGCTGCGCCGACTGCGAGGCCTCCCTGGAGATGATCTGCGCCGACGCCGCCGAGGCCGGCATCTTCTCCGACGGCGGCTACGCCGAGCGGATGGCTGTGCGGGAGGCCCGCTACCTGGCGCCCCTCGGCGACCTCGACCCCGTCGCCGCGGCACCGCTGGCCTGCGGCGGGCTCACCGCCTACCGGGCCGTCGGGCACACGCTGGATCTGCTGCGACGCCGCGGCCCCGGGGCCCGGGCCACCGTGATCGGCGCCGGTGGGCTGGGGCAGTTCGCCATCCGCTACCTGCGGCTGCTCAGCGACGCCACCGTCGTGGCCGCCGACACCGCGGCGGCCAAGCGGGCCACCGCCTGCGAGATCGGCGCGGACGAGGCCGTCGATCCCGGCGACGGCGTGCCGCCGACCGACGTGGTGCTGGACTTCATCGGCGCGGACGTCACGCTGGCCCAGGCTGCGGGCGCCGTGCGCAAGCGCGGCCTGGTGGTCGTCATCGGGCTCTTCGGCGGCAGGATCCCGTGGGGTTTCGGCGCCTGGCCACACGAGGTGCAGTTCATGAACAGCGTGTGGGGCACCCGGGCGCAACTCGACGAGCTGCTTTCGCTGGCCGCCCGCGAGCCCTCGATCATCCAGCCTGTGGAGACCCTGCCCCTCGAGCGGGCGGCCGAGGCGCACGAGCGGGTGCGCACCGGAGACCTGCGGGGGCGGCTGGTCCTGACGGTCCGCGGCCGCTGAAGCGCCCGGCGATCGATGGACCCCGCCAGCTCGGTGACCAGCAATCCGCTGGACGTGGCGGCGCCGAGCCTGTACCTGGACGGCATCCCGCACGACCGCTTCGCCGCCATGCGGGCCGCGCCCGGCCTCACCTGGCACCCGTACGACGAGGGCGGCTTCTGGGCCGTCACCCGCCACGGCGACGTGCGCGCCGTGTCCCGGAACCCGGCGATCTTCTCCTCCGGAATCGGCCACACCAACCTCTGGGATCTGGAGGCCGACGCCCTGGAGGCCCGCCGCTCGCTCATCGACACCGACGCACCCACACACACCCGGCTCCGGCGGATCGTCAGCCGCCACTTCACGCCCCGCAGCACCGCGCGGTTCACTGCGGTGACGCGCGCCATCGCCGCCGAGCTGCTCGACGGCTTCGTGGCGTCCGGTGGTGGGGACTGGGTCAGAGCCGTGGCGGCGCCGCTGCCGATCCGGGTCATCATGCTGATCCTCGGGATACCCGAGGCCGATGCCGACCACCTCGTCGAGTTGTCGGACCACCTCGTGGACGGGACCGGCGACCGACCCACGCTGCCGCCCGACGCCTTCGGCAACACGACGCCACTGCGGCTGTTGCCGTTCGGGAGTGCCGCCAGCCACGCCCTCTTCGTCTACGGCGAGGAGTTGGGCGAGCGTCGCCGGGCCGCGCCGGCCGCAGACCTGGTGACCGAGCTGGTGCGGGCCGCCGACGGGGGCGGGCTCAGCCCGGCCGAATACCGCAACTTCTTCCACCTGCTCGTGTTCGCCGGCAACGAGACCACGCGGACCGCGCTCGTACACGGGGCACTGGCGTTCGCCGAACATCCCGAGCAACTGAGGCTGCTTCGCCACCGTCCCGAACTCCTCGACGGGGCCACCGAGGAGGTGCTGCGCTGGGCCACACCGGTCCTGCACATGCGCCGCACCGCCCGCCGCGACACCGCCCTGGCGGGCACGGCCGTCAGCGCCGGCGACAAGGTGGTGATGTGGTACGCCTCGGCCAATCGCGATCCGGAGGCGTTCGATGACCCGTTCCGCTTCGACGTGTCACGCTCGCCCAACGAGCACTTCGCCTTCGGGGGCGGCGGGCATCACTTCTGCCTCGGCGCCTCCCTGGCACGCATGGAGATCAGGGTGCTCCTGGAGGAACTCCTGAAGCGACGCATCGGCCTTCGTGCGGCCGGCGCGCCGCGGCGGATCGCCTCGAACTTCGTGCACGGCGTAGCGTCGGTGTCCATGCAACCGGTGGAGCCGGACCCGTGAGCGCGCCGCTGGAGGGCATCCTCGTGGTCACGCTGGAGAACGCCGTGTCGGCGCCGTTCACGACCCGCCATCTGGCCGATCTGGGGGCCAGGGTGCTGAAGGTGGAGCGCCCGCCACTGGGCGATTTCGCCCGTCACTACGACAGCAGGCTGGCCGGCGAGTCCACTTACTTCGTCTGGGGCAACCGGGGCAAGGACAGCATCGCGCTCGACCTGCGCGATCCGGCGCAGCGGGAGCGGTTCGACGAGTTGGTTGCCGGAGCCGACGTGTTCGTCCAGAACCTCTCCCCCGGCGCCGCCCGCCGCGCCGGCGTGCTCGCCGAGCAGCTCGTGGCCCGCCATCCCCACCTGGTGGCCTGCGACATCTCGGGCTACGGCATCGACGGGCCGCGGGCCGACGACAAGGCCTACGACCTCGTCGTGCAGGCCGAGGCGGGCGCCGTGGCGCTCACCGGCGACCCCGATCGCATGAGCAAGGTGGGCTTCTCCGTCGCCGACATCTGCGCCGGGATGTACGCCCTCAGCGCCATCCTGGCGGCGCTGCACCGCCGCTCCCGCACCGGCGAGGGGGCGGCGATCTCGCTGTCGATGCTGGAGTGCCTGGCCGAGTGGACGGCACCGCAGACCTACGCCTCGGTCGCCGACGGCGCTCCGCCCACCCGATCCGCCCGGCGACACTCGCTCATCGCCCCGTACGGGCTGTTCGAACTCGCCGACGGCGCCGTGATCATGCTGGCGGTGCAGTCCAACGCCGAGTGGGTGGTGCTGGCGACCGACGTGATGGAGCGACCCGGGCTGGCGACCGATCCCCGCTTCGCCGAGAACGCCGACCGGGTCGTCAACGTGGAGGAGTTGGAGGCCGAACTGAGCGCCGCTCTCGCCGCCGAGCCGGCGCCGACGGTGCTGGAGAAGCTTCGCCGGGCGCGCATCGCCTTCGGCCAGGTGAACGGCCCGCTGGAGGTCGCCGACCACGAGCAACTCCGGGCGCGGGGCCGGTTCGCCGACGTGGACCTGCCGGGAGGCCACACGACGGTGCTCCGCCCACCGTTCAACATCAGCGACGGGGGCGAGCCGCGGAGCCGGGTTCCCGCCCTCGGCGAGCACGATCCCGCACTCGTGGACGAACTGGTGGCACGCGCCCGGCGCCGAGCCGGCGAGGCGTAGCGATGCTGCAGATCGAGTCGCTCACCACCCGCTACGGGTCGATCGCCGCGCTGCGGACCGCCACGCTACGGGTCGGCGAGGGCGAGATCGTGGGGGTGATCGGCCCCAACGGCGCCGGCAAGACGACGCTGTTGAACTCCGTCGCCGGCCTCCTCAGCCCGGCCGCCGGGCGCGTCCTGCTGGACGGCAGGGACGTCACCGGAGCGGCGCCCGACCGGATGCTGCGGGCCGGCGTGGCCCTGGTCCCCGAGCACCGCCGGCTGTTCGCCGACCTGACGGTGCGCGAGAACCTGCTCGTGGCCGGGATCACCGCAACCGCCCGCCGGCGCGCCGAGCGCGTCGAGGAAATGGCCGAACTGTTCCCGGTGCTGGGCGACCGGCGGGAGGTGCCCGCCGGCTACCTCTCCGGAGGCGAGGCCCAGCAACTCGCCATCGCCCGCGCCCTCATGAGCGCTCCCCGGATACTGCTGATGGACGAGCCGTCTCTCGGGCTGGCCCCCACGCTCGTGGACCTGGTGTTCGACCTCATCGGCCGGTTGGCCGCCGCCGGGCAGACCCTGCTGGTGGTCGAACAGAACGCCCACCGCATGCTGGGCGCCTGCGACCGGGCCTACATCATGCGCTCCGGCGAGATCGCCACGGAGGGATCGGGCCGGGAGCTGCTGCAGCGCAAGGACCTGTTCGACACCTACCTCGGCCCCTCCGGCTGACCGGAGCCGGCCGCGCCCCTCAGAGGTACGGCAGGTACGTGTCGAGTTCCCAGTCGGTGACGTGGGCAGTGAACTGCGCCCACTCGGTGCGCTTGACGGCGGTGAACTGCGCCACCGTCTCGGCGCCGAAGGCCTCGACGAAGGTCTCGTCGGCCTCCAGTTCGTCGAGGGCCTCGGCCAGAGAGCCGGGCGCGTGCACCTCGCAGCTGACGTTCTCGAGACCGTCGAGTGTCTCCGGCGGCGGGCACTCCAGTTCGTCGGCGACCCCGAGGCGGCTTGCCGTCAGGATCGCGGCGGCGGCGATGTGCGGGCTGGCCGCCGGGTCGGCGAGGCGGTTCTCCAGGCGGGTGGACGAGCCGCGTTCGGGGTTCACCCGCACCGTCGTGCAGCGGTGGTCGTGCCCCCAGTTCTGCCAGTAGCCGCAGAGCTGTGCCGGGGCCAGGCGCTTGTAGGAGTTGACCGTGGGACAGCACAGCGCCGTCATCGGCCGCAGGTACGCCAGTTGCCCGGCGATGCACTGCTTGGCGAGCGTCGAGAGGCCGTCGGGAGCGGCGTGATCCACGAGGGCGAGGTCCCCCGAGTCGTCAACGAAGCTGAGGTTCACGTGCAGGCCGTTGCCGCCCCGGTCGGCGATCGGCTTTGGCAGGAAGGTCAGCAGGAGGTCCCGCTCCGCCGCAACCTCCCGCGCCATCGTCTTGAACAGGAACGCCTCGTCGGCGGCGGCGATGGCGTCGTCGTAGACCAGCGTGAACTCGAACTGGCTCTCGTCGTACTCGGCGTTCACCGACTCCAGGGAGAACCCGCACGCCGCCGCCTGCGTCACGATGTCGCGGCAGACACCCGACGGGTCGTTGAAGTGCCCGGTGCCGTAGACGAAGGATCCGGGCGCGCCGTACGGCTTCCAGCCGCCGTCACCGTCGGGCCCCATGAGGTAGGCCTCGAACTCGTAGCCCACCTTGGGCGTGAACCCCCTGTCCTCCCAGGCGGCCACGGCGCGACGCAACACCTCCCGGGGCGCGAAGGGAATCGGTGCGCCCTCGAAGGTGAGGTCACCGACGACGACACCGACGCCCTCCTCCCAGCCGGGGCGCACGTCGTCGAGGCTCAGGCTGCACGTCAGGTCGGGCATGCCCTCCAGGAAACCCGCCCCGGGCACGGGCCCCATGTAACGGTCGTAGTTGAGCGCGAAGGACGTGATGCAGTGCCGCGCCCCGCCGGCCGCCACCGCGGCGGGCAGGTACTTGCCGCGCGGCAGGTTCAGATGATCGGGCCAGAGCACGCGGATCTGCTGGTACTCGGCACTCACGGCGCACCTCCTGTCTGTCTCGCAAGCCCCGGGGAGCTTGCGGCGTCGTACCACAGGCCACCCCCGGCGTCGAATCTGCCGGGGCGCGGCGTGCGGGCGCAGAGATTCGGGCCCGGTCCCGCGGCGGAGTCCCTACGCTCGCCGCGTGCCGGTCCGCCGTCGGGCGGCGGGGGCTGGCGTATTGTGGCGACCATGCCGCGGGCCTTCGCCGCCGGGGACGACGAACTCGTCGAGGCCGAGTGCCTCATCCGCGCCGAGCTCGGCGCCCTGGATCTGGACCTGCTGGCACTCGCCGCCGTGTCGAACATCTTCCGGGCCGCCACCGCGGTGCGGAACCACATGGAGCGCGGCGTGCTCCACCAGTACGGACTCTCCTGGAGCGCCTTCGTGGTGCTGTTCGTGCTGCGCGTCTGGGGGGAGCAGGAGTCCGGGCACCTCGCCGCCGAGGCCGGCATCACCGGCGGGACGCTCACCGGCGTGCTCAACACGCTGCAGCGCAAGGGGTACGCCGAGCGCTCCGTGCATCCCACCGACGGTCGCCGCATGCTCGTGCGGACCACCGAGTCGGGGCACCGCGTCGTCGACGAGATCATGCCCGCCTTCAACAAGCAGGAGGCGCTGGTCACCCGCGACCTCAGCGACACCGAGGCCACCCAACTGGCGGCGTACCTGCGGACGCTGCTGCGCACCGTTGCTGACCTGAACACATCCTGAATCCGGCCTCGACAACTCCCCCGAAAAACTGTTAGGGTCCAAACGATTCTACCCACGCGTGCCGGGCGGTGACGGCGCGCCGACCGCAGGGAACGAGGCGAGGTATGGGCGAGATCGTCGGCGCAGGGCTCGTGTCGCACGTCCCCCCCATCGTCATGCCCGAGGCGGAGCGGCGGCTCCTCAACGACGGGGAGGATTTCAGCCTCTGCGCCGGCCTCGAGCGCCTGCGGGCCGAGCGCCTCGACGGCTTGCGACCCGATGTGATCGTGGTGTTCGACACGCACTGGTTCAGCACCTTCGAGCACGTGTGCAGCGCGCACGAACGCCGTCGCGGTCTGTTCACGTCCGACGAGCTGCCGCGGGGCATGCGGCAGATGCCCTACGACATCCCCGGCGATCCCGAGCTGGCCTTCGGGCTGGCGGCCCTGGCGGAGGCTCGGGACGACACCTGGGTGCTGGCCTGCGACGATCCCCACCTGCCGATCCACTACCCCACCGTCAACCTTCTGGGGTACTTGCAGGGCGACGAGGCCTGGATGTCGGTGAGCATCTGCCAGACCGCCACGGCGGGGGACTTCCTGCTGCTGGGCGAGTTGCTGGCGGCGGCGGTGGCCGATCTGGACCGCCGGGCGGTCCTGCTGGCCTCGGGGGGCTTGAGCCACCGGTTCTGGCCGCTGCGGGAACTGCGCTCGCACGAATCCGCGGATCTGCGCAACATCATCAGCCGCGAGGCACGGGCCGCTGACGAGAGTCTCCTCGAGCAACTGCGTGCCGGCGACCACGCCGCTGTGCTGGCGGGAGTGGACGGGTTCCGCCGTCACGCGCCGGAGGGCTTCTTCGGCCACTACCTGATGATGGCGGGGGCGCTGGGCGGCGCGGCCTGCCGGGCACCCGGCGAGATGTTCTCCGCCTACGAATCGGCGGCGGGCACCGGCCAGGCGCACGTCTGGTTCGACCGTCCCGCCGGCGGCTGGAAGGCTTGAGTTCCACCGCGCCGATCGGCCAGGATCATGATCCCGAGGAGGCTGCCATGAGATTCGCCAACGTGTCCGGACGGGCCTGCCTGGTGCTGGACGGTCGGGCGGTGGACATCGCCGAGGCGTCGGGCGGCGCCCTGAGCTCGGACCCGATGATGACGGCCGACCTCGCCAATCATGCGGCGCTGCGGGCGCTGGCCGCCGACGTCGATCCTGCCTCCTGGCCCGCACTGCGGGAGGCCGACCTGGGGCCGCCCGTTCCGCATCCGGGGAAGATCATCGCCCTCGCCCTCAACTATCGGACCCATGCGGAGGAGGCCGGTCTGGCGATCCCCACCGAGCCGCACGTCATGGCCAAGTTCCCCACCTGCATCTGCGGTCCCGGCGCCGACGTGCCGATCGGTGACCTGGAGATGGTCGACTACGAGGTGGAGTTGGTGCTGGCAGTGGGGCGGCGCTGCAAGGGGGTGGCCGCGCCTGATGCCTGGAGCCACATCTCGGGCCTCACCTGCGGCAACGACGTCAGCGATCGCAACGAGCAGTTCCGCCCGCCCGTGCGCCAGTTCTCCCTGGCCAAGAGCTACGACGCCTTCGGGCCCATCGGCCCGACCATGATCACGCCCGACGAGGTTCCGAACCGCGACGACCTTGCACTCGGTTGCCGGGTGGACGGCGAGGTGCGCCAGCAGGCCCGCACCAGCGACTTCATCTTCGACGTGAGCTACCTGATGGCGTGGCTGTCCCGCTACGTCACACTCGAGGTCGGCGATCTCATCTTCACCGGTACGCCGGGCGGCGTGGGGGACTCCATGGATCCGCCCACGTACCTGCGCCACGGTCAGGTGGTGGAACTGGAGATCGAGGGCATCGGCACGCTGCGCAACCGGATCGTGGCCGGGGAGGGTTGAGCCGTGCGGGTCGTGGTCGGCGGTGACAGGAGTTCAACCTACGGGGGCCTCTTCACCGGCCGCGTGGAGCTGGAGATGCTGCACGCCACCGCCGGCGACGACGAGCCCGACACCGCCCACGTGCACTTCAGCGACGGGGCGGTCACCAACTGGCACAGCCACCCCGGGGGCCAGCTGATCTACGTGGCGGCCGGGCGCGGCCGGGTCGGCACCGACGCCGACGGCGCCGTGCCGCTGGAGCCGGGCACGCTGGTGGTGGCTCCGCCGAACGAGCGCCACTGGCACGGCGCGGCTCCTGGCTGCGACTGCACGCTCCTGTGCGTCACGTGGGGCACGACCTGCTGGACCGACGAGGCACCCGGCCTCGGCGACTGACGCCGCAGACCGGAACCTGGTCTCGCGGTGGTCCGGGCAGCGCCGCCGGCGGCCTAGCAATGGCCGCCTACAGCGCCCCCGACACCCCCGCCCTCGCGATCCTGTGGTTGCGGTGGAGGAAGGCCACGAACACGTGAGTCCCGCGACCTCCGGCGTACCCGAAGTGGCCGTCATCGGCTACGCGCTGGCCAACCTGCTGGGCCGGGCCGGCATAGAGACCCGCGTCCACGAGCGCTGCACCGAGCCGTACCCGCTGCCGCGTGCCTGCCACCTCGATGCCGAGATCATGCGCATCTTCCAGAACATCGGGCTGGGCGACGAGATGGCTGCGCTCGTCGAACCCAGCAGGGGCATGCTATTCGTGGACGCCGACGGTCGGCCGCTGTTCGACTACGAGGACTTCGTCCGCGACCCCATCCTGGGTTGGCACGAGGACTACGTCTTCATCCAGCCCGAACTGGACGCCGTGCTGCGCGCCGGCGTGGACCGCTTCGACTGCGTGGACGTGCGGCTCGGCGCCGAGGTCGCCGACTGGCGGGAGGTGCCCGCCCGGTGGGTGGTGGCCTGCGACGGCGCCGCCGGCACGTCCCGGCCAAGGGCCGGCATCGACTTCGTGGACCTCGGCTACGACCAGCGGTGGCTGGTCGTGGACGTGATGCTCTCGCGGCCCGTCGAGCTGCCCGGCATCATCTGTCAGGTCTGCGATCCGAAGCGGCCCGCCACGTTCGTGCCGTCGGCCCGCGACCACCGCCGCTGGGAGTTCCGCCTGGCCCCCGGTGAGTCCGACGAGCAGGCCGCCGATCCGGAGAACGTGTGGCAGCTCCTGGCCCCCTGGCTGCAGCCGGGCGACGGGGAACTCGTGCGGGCCGCGGTTTACGACTTCCACGCCACCGTCGCCGAGACCTGGCGCCACGGGCGGCTGCTGCTGGCGGGCGACGCGGCCCATCAGATGCCGCCGTTCATGGGTCAGGGCATGTGCTCGGGCATCCGCGACGCCGCCAACCTGGCCTGGAAGCTGCAGGCCGTGCTGCACAACGGCGCCCCGGAGGGGCTGCTGGACAGCTACGAGGCCGAGCGCCGCCCGCACGTCGAGCGCTGCATCGAACTGTCCATCGAGGCGGGCCGGCTGCTGGACGAGCCGGCCTTCCCCGAACCCGACAGCGACGACGGGGAGCGCTGGTCGCGCCTCCCCCCGCTCTCCGGACTTTTCCAGCAGAGCGCCGCGCCCGCACCCTTCCCCATCGGCCACCAGGCTCGCCAGCCGACCGTGGTGCTGGAGGGGGAGCGCCTCCTGCTGGACGACCTGGCCGGACCCGGCTGGTACCTCGTGAGCGACGGCCCGGCCGGCGGCGCCGGGCTGGCACGGGTGGTGGATGCGACACGGCTGGGCGACCCCGACGGCTGGCTGGCGAGGCTCCTCGGCGGCTCGGCCGCGGTCCTGATCCGCCCCGACCGCTACGTCTACGGCACCGCGAGCACGACGGCCGACGTGGCGGCCCTGCTGGCGGATGCCCGCCGCAGCGTCGGCCTGGAGAGCGCCTGAGGACCGGTCGCGGCGGCTCAGCCCGGGACGATGCGCAGCGGCAGCCGTTTCAGGCCGTTGATGAAGTTGGAGCGCACCCGGGTGACCTCGCCGCACACCTCCAGGTGCAGGTTCCTGCGCAGCAACTCCTCGAGGAACACGCGCACCTCCAGGCGGGCCAGCCACGATCCGAGACAGAAGTGCGGGCCTCCCCCGCCGAAGGTGACGTGACGGTTGGGGTCGCGGCCCAGGTCCAGCGTGTGGGGGTCGTCGAAGACCTCCTCGTCGTAGTTGGCCGAGAGGTACCAGGTCACGACCTTGTCCCCCGCGGCCACGGGGACGCCGGCGACCTCGGTGTCCATCACCGCCGTGCGGCGGAAGTGGATCTGGGGCGAGGCATAGCGCAGGACCTCCTCGACCGCCGTCGTCAGCAGGTCGGGTTCGGCACGCAGGCGTGCCAGCTCGCCGGGGCGCTCGGCCAGGGCAAGGGCACCGTGATTGAGGGCGTGGCGGGTGGTCTCGTTGCCGGCGATGACCAGCAGCAGGAAGAGCGTGTTGAAGTTCTGCCGCGACAGCTCACCGGCGGCCACGAGCAGCGACACCACGTCGTCGGCCGGGTGGCGGCGCTTGCCGTCGGCGAGTTGCCGGGCGTAGGCGAAGACCCTCGTCGAAGTGGGGCTGCGGAACGGCAGGAGCCGGTACGGGTCGGTGTCCTCCCTGTCGAAGACCACCTCGGAGTAGTCCGGGTCGGCGTGGTAGATGATCCTGTCGGCCCACTCGAACAGGCTGCCGGTGTCCTCGTCGGGCACGCCCAGGATGCGGCTGATCATGAGGATCGGCAGCGGGCGGGCCACGGCGCCGACGAAGTCCACCTCGGCTCCGGCGCCGTTGCCCCCGGCATCTGCGAGCGCCTCGTCGAGGATCTGCGCCATGAGCTCCCGGGCGTCGCCCGTCCACCGCTCGATGCTGCGGCGGGTGAAGTTGCGCGACACCATCCGGCGCAGCCGGGTGTGCTCGGGCGGATCCGTCTCCAGCATGGTGCGCCGGGCCTCGCGGGCCTCGGGGTCGCGCTCCAACTCCTCCAACTCGGTGCCGCCGACCTGCGACGAGAACGTTTCGTGGTCGCGGTGGACCGCCACGAGGTCGGCCCAGCGGGTCACCGCCCAGAAGCCGGCGTTGCCGTCCGGCTCGGGGTGCCAGGCCACGGGCATCTCGCGCCGCAGGCGAGCGAACGCCTCGTGAGGAATGGCTCGCTCGTAGACGTCGTGGCTGCAGATGTCGACCGGCGAGAGCGGGCCTCTTGTCACCGGCCTGCCACGTCGTCGAGGAACCAATCCACTAGCCGCTGCGTGCGACGGGACGCCGAGGCCTCCAGGCCGGCGGTCTCGGCCGCCATCACACCAGGGTCGACGCCGTGGGCCCGGAGTTCCTCGTCCCCGATCACGAGCCATTCCGCCAGCAGCTCGCTGTCCACCTCGGGGTGGAACTGCAATCCCAGGCTCCGGCCCTCGCGAAAGGCCTGCGGGCCGTTGCGATTGCGGGCGATCTCGGTGGCACCCTCGGGGACCGTGAAGCGGTCGTAGTGCCACTGGAACCACGGTCCGGGTGAGAGGCCGTCAGGCTCGTCGGTGTCGATTGTGAGCCAGCCGAACTCGGGGACCGGCGCCCGTGACACCGTGCCGCCCAGGGCTGCGGACAACACCTGGCCACCGAAGCAGAGGCCGAGGACGGGCCGCCCGGAGTCGTGGGCACGCCGGACGAAGTCGAGTTCACGGTGGATCCAGCTTCCGATCCTGGCCTCGTCGTACACCGACCACACCGCTCCCAGCACCACCACCAGGTCGTAGTCGCCGGGATCGGGGAACGCACGGTCGCTGACGGGGTTCTGCACGTCGCCGACCACCCGGAAGGGCTCCAGTTCGACGCCCCGGCCGGCGAGAGCCTCGCCGACGAGCGCCGCGTGCCCAGTCGGGTCGTGCTCGACCGCCAACCCCTTCACCGCCGCAGCATACCGGCGGCCATCCGACGGCCCGGTCGGGAGCCGGGTGCCGTTCGCTCCTTCGGCGCAGGCGCAAGGCGTCGCAAAGCGGCTCTTTAGACCGGTCGGGAGCCGGGTGCCGCAGTGTCCGGTCGGGGGCCGGGGTGCCGTTCGCTCCTTCGGCGCGGGCGCAAGGCGTCGCAAAGCGGCCCCCCGGCCCCCTTCCTCGGTTGTTGGCGGCCGCTGGGGTGATCGGGTCGGGGTGCGGGCCCGGTGGAGGGGTCGTCAGAACCTCAGCGGGTCGATGGCCAGGCGGAGGCGGCCGGGGGGGCGCTCGACGTTGGCGAGGGCGTCGAGGAGGAACCTGCGGTCGGCGGCGCGGACGACCCAGCGGTTCTCTCCCACCGGGGAGATGTCGAGGCCGAGCGGCCGACCCAGGCGCTCCACGAAGGCGTCGGCGGCCGCTCCGGCGATCTCGGCGAGCGTCTCGAACGGGGGGAAGCCGAGCTGTTGGCGCAGAGCCCGGTCGTGGCTGCTCAGCAGGCCCGGGTCGGCGGTGCCGGCGGCCTGCAGGACCGGGTGGCCGGGCTGGCGGGTCTGCACCAGGATCCGGCCTCCGCCGCTGCGGGGCCCGGCGAGGCGGGCGGCGCGGACCAGGAGCGCCATGGCCTGCTCGTTGGCCCGGTAGCGAGGCGCCGAGAGTTCCTGATCGAAGTCCAGGAACGCCACCAGGTCGGCCTTGGGGACTCGGTGCAGCGCGGCTTCGGTTCCGATCACCACGCGGGAGTCGCCGCCCCCGGTCTCCGGGCCTGAACGGGCGGATCCGCTCACCTCGGCAACCCGCTCGCCGAGCAGCACCTCCAGCTCCTCGCGGAGCCTGGCCACGCCGGGACGCAGGATGCGCAGGCGCGTGGCTCCGCAGCCCGAGCAGACCCGCGGACGATGCTCGCCGCAGCGCGGGCAATCCAGACCGCCGGTGCTTGCGCCCGCGGCGGTTCCCTCTCCCACCGCGGCTCCGCAGGAGTCGCAGACCACCAGGTCGCCGCATCCCGCGCAAGCCAGAAGGCGCGCCCGCCCCTTGCGGTTTAGGACGCAGACGGCCCTGTCGCGGGACCGGAGGCGGGCCACGAGCGTCTCGGTCAGCAGGCCGTGGCGGCCCACCTCGGGGTCGCGCTGGTCCACGACCTCCAGGCTCGGCCATCCCTCCCGCTCGACGGCGCGCCGCGGTGCCAGAGGCCCGTCGGACGCCAGTTCCTGGGCCTCCAGGGTGGGAATCGGCGAGACCAGCACACACGGGACGCCCGCTCGGCGGGCCCGCTCGACGGCCACCTCGCGGGCGCTCCAGGTCGGTGCGTCCTCGGCGACCAGTGCCTGAGCACCACGACCGCGGCGAGCCGGGGAGCAGGGCCGAAGACCCCGGCACGGGTCCCGACCACCACGCCACCGGCAGCGGCCTGCGCCCAGCCGTCGGGCAGCAGAGCCGCGGCGGCACCGCGACGGCGCACCCAATCGGCCAGGCGCCCCGCGTCGGCGACGTGCGGGACGACCAGCAGAACATCGCCCCGCGTCAGGGCCGCCATCAGCAACGGACCCCTGTCGCCGGCGGGAGGAACGCGCACCACCGACACGGACCTCTCGAACGCGCTCTCCCAGATCGCTTCGGAGCCTGTACCGGCCGGGCGGGCTGCCGGCGGTGCCGACGGCGCGTCGTGCCGAGGGACGCACTCGACGACTCGCGGCGGCGAGGCGGTACCGAAGAACGTGGCGCGGCGCCCGGCCCAGCGCCATGCCGCCCAACAAGCCAGGTCGAGTGTCTCCGCCGACGGCCCGACGCCGACCAGCTTCGAGAGCGGTCGCAAGTCCAGGGGAGCCGGCTCGCGCCCGTCGCCCTCGTCGGGCGGCGGGTCACCCCCGAGATCGAGTTCCAAACGGAGATCTGCGGGCTGCTCGAGAGCGGCCTCGAGGATCGCGTCGGGCTGCGAACCCGGAGCCAGGGAGGGTTCGATGTTCCTTGCCGGGGCGGGTCGCCCGGCGGGCTCGGGGTCGCAGGCCGTCACCCAGGCGCCAACGCGGCGGCCCTGCAACGCCACACGCACCATCGTCCCGACGGCCAGCCTCGCCGCTCGACCGTCATCGTGCCAGGCGGAGGGCACCTCGTAGTCGAACTCGCGGTCGACGGCCGCCACGTCGGTGCGCACCCGCACGACCCGCGGGCCGCGCCGCGGCGGGAGGTCGGACTCGGTTGGCGGCGGTTGCCAGGAGGGCGTCCGGCTCAGAGGCCGAGTTCCGATCGCAGCTCGTGGACCCGGTCCGTGCGCTCCCAGGTGAACTCGTCGCGCTCGCGGCCGAAGTGGCCGTAGGCGGCGGTCGAGGTGTAGATGGCCCGCAGCAGGTCCAGGTCACGGATAATGACCGCCGGGCGCAGATCGAACACCTCGCGGACGGCAGGGGCGATCGCGGCCGGATCCACGTGGTGGGTGCCGAACGTCTCCACCATCACCGAGACCGGCTCGGCAATGGCGATGGAGTAGGCGATCTGGATCTCGCAGCGGTCCGCCGCACCGGCGGCGACAAGGTTCTTGGCCGCCCAGCGCGCCGCGTAGGAGGCCGAGCGGTCGACCTTGGTGGGGTCCTTGCCGCTGAAGGCCCCGCCGCCGTGGCGGGCCATGCCACCGTATGTGTCCACGATGATCTTCCGCCCGGTGAGCCCGGCGTCGGCCACGGGCCCGCCCATCACGAAACTCCCCGTGGGGTTGACGAGGATCCGCGGGTCGGCCTCGGGGAACAGGGGACGCAGCACCGGATTGATGACGTGCTCGACGATGTCGGGCTCGATGGTGCGCCGGAGGTCGGTCCCGGCAGCGTGCTGAGCGGAGACCAGCACCGTCTCCACACCAACGGGCACGTCGCCCTCGTAGCGCACGCTCACCTGGGTCTTGCCGTCAGGACGGAGATACGGCACAGCGCCGGCCCGGCGTACCTCCGAGAGGCGCTCGGCCATGCGGTGCGCCAGATGGATCGGCATCGGCATGAGGGTCTCGGTGTCCCGGCAGGCGTAGCCGAATACCAAGCCTTGATCGCCGGCCCCCATCACGTCAGGATCCTCGGCGGGCGCGTTGTCGACGCCGAGAGCCACCTCGGGCGCCTGCTCGCCGATGGCCAACACGACCCCGCAGACGTTGCCGTCGAAGCCGATATCGCCCCGGTCGTAGCCGATGCCGCAGATGGTGTCGCGCACGATCCCCGGAATGTCCACCCAGGCATCGGTGCGGATCTCGCCGCTCACGAGACACAACCCGGTGGTCAGGAACGTCTCGCAGGCCACCCGGCTCTCGGGGTCCTTGGCGATCAGCGCATCGAGGACGGCGTCGGAGACCTGATCGGCCATCTTGTCGGGATGGCCCTCGGTGACGGACTCCGAAGTGAAGGTGTAAGTGGGGCTCACAGTGCCTCGATCATCGTTCCCGGCGGCTGTGGGTCTGCCGCCCTCCGTCCTGTCGTGTCGTCACCCGCCCCCCGTCGGCGGCGATTATACCGGCTCGCCACCGGCGGCCTCCCGGGGCGGGACCTGACCGCCACCCCCGCCCTCGCCCCGCGACGGGGCGGGTCTCAGGCGTTCTGCTGCGGCGGGTGGTCGCCGGTGAGACCCTGCTCGCGCCAGAGGGCGAGTTTCTCGAGGACAGGGAAGTCGTTGAAGCTGAAGAGGCAGGCATCGTCGGACGTCGAGGCGTTGGCGTGCTCGTGCCATGTCCACGAGGGCACGCAGAAGATGTCCATCTCGACCCAGTCGAAGCGGTGCCCGCCGATGACCGAGTGGCCCGATCCCCTGGCAACCTGGTAGACGACGTTGCCGGTGTGCCGGTGGGCCCGCGTCGCCTCGCCGGGACGGAGCAGTTGCATGGCCGCACCCATCGTGGCCATGACGTGGCCGCCGGTGTGAGGGTTCACATAGCGCAGCATCACGCCGTCGTGGGGACTCTCGACACCGGCCGAGGCGGCCCGCTGCAACGACTCGTAAGTGGCGTCGAAGGGATAGCGCAGCAGCGGCGAGTAGGGCCGGTCCCAGGAGTAGCCGGTCGGCAGCAACGCGGGACCGCCGAACGCGCCTTCGGAGTCGTTGGGTGGATGGTCGACGCTCTGGTGGTGGTCGGGATGCACCTCGTACCAGTTGGCTTCGAGGGCGTTGGCGAGCGGGATGTCCAGGCCGTCCTGCCAGAGGCAGGTCTCACCCTCCTCGTCCACGCCGTGGTCGTGCCAGGTGCCACCGGGCGTGAGCACGAAGTCTCCGGGGTGGAGGTCGACGCGGTGGCCGTCCACGACCGTGTAACCGCCCGAGCCCTCCATGATGAAGCGCAGGGCCGAGGCGCCGTGGCGGTGCGCCGAGGCACGCTCGCCGGGCCGCATGACCTGGATGCCACTGAAGAGCAGTCCGCACACGGCGCTGATCTCTCTGCGCCTCGGGTTGCGCAGGTAGACGACCCTGCGACCCGCGTCCTCGGGCGCCACGAGGTCGAGTGAGCGCAGCGCCTGGATGCGCAGCTCGGACCACCGCCACAGAGTCGGCGCCGAGAACGCATGCGGCTCCCAGGGCTCGATCTCGTTCGCGACGGTCCACAGAGCGCCGGTGTCGAGGCGGTCCAGCTCGCCGTAGTACTGCTGCAGATCTTCGCTGTCGGCAACCCGGGCGCGACCCAACTCCCGGTCGCGCGCCTCGCCGGCGGTTCGGATGCTCATGGTCGGACCTCCTGGCTGTCGTGACCGGCAAGGGTGTCGAGGAGCTCGATGGGACCGTCGAAGGGCTCATCCGGACCCCGCGGCGTGCGATCGACCGCGAGAGAGAACACGTCGAAGCGGTTGTAGTGGCCGGTGATGTTGTGCATCTGGTTGTGCTGGACGCACCGCGCCAGGTCGATCTCTCCGTAGGCGATGCCCTCTTCGTCGATGAGCGGCTCGCCGACGACGGCCCCGTCGGGACCGCAGATCCCACTCCACGCCGAGTTGCGCCGGCGCAGGAGTTCCTGCGCCTCCGGCCCGGCCAGAGCCATGGCCGCGATGATCTCGTCGCCGATGGTCGAGCACGCAGCGACGGTGAAGACCTTCCCTTCGAACGAGTGCGCCGCGGTTCGGGTCCATATGGCAGCGGCCATGTCGTAATCCTCGGGCGCCGTCGGCAGAGCGATGTAGCCCGCCACGTGCACGAGTTCGCCCTGCTCGAGGAGGGCGAACCGTGCCAGCGGATTCGAGTTCTCGCCGCATGCCAGCACGCCGAGCGGTCCCAGCGGTGTGTCGTGGACGACGAGGCTCGAACCGTCGCCGCCGGTCCAGGTGAGCTTCTCGGCCCAGGTCGGCACGAGTTTGCGGTGCCGCCCGAGGAGGCGACCCCGATCGTCGATCGTCAGCGTGGTGTTGTAGATCGTGCCGACCCCCCGGCACGATCGTTCGTTGACGCCGATCACGACGTGGACGCCGTGGCGGCGCGCGGCAGCGGCGACGGCTGCGACCTCGGGGCCGGGAACGGTCACGGCGGTGTCGTGGAGGCGCCGGAACCACTCGCTGCCTGCGAGCGGCGTCATGATCCAGTTCCAGTACGGGTAGCCGGCGATGAAGACCTCCGGGAACGCCACGAGCGAGGCGCCGCCCCGGGCGGCTTCGGCCACCAGCGAGGCGGCACGTTCGGCGGTGGCCTGCGGTTCGAGGAACGCGGGCGCCATCTGGACTGCTGCCGCCAGATAGGGAGGCGGGTAGGAGGCGCTGCTCATCGGTCGGCCACGAACGTGATCGGGAGGTGCTTGATCCCGTTGATGTGGTTGCTGCGCAGCCGATCCGGTGGGCCCGCCAACTCCAGCCGTCGCACCCGACGGGCGAGTTCCTCCAGCACCGCGGCGATCTGCAGGCGGGCGAGATGCGAGCCGAGGCAGAAGTGCGGGCCGCCCCGACCGAAGGCGATGTGATTGTTGGGCGAGCGATCGATGACGAAGTGCTGCGGCTCGTCGAAGTGCTTCTCGTCGCGGTTCGCCGAGGCGTAGTACATGACCACCCGCTCACTCGCCCGGATCGTCACCGAACCCAACCTCGTGTCCTCCGTGGCGACGCGGCGGACGAAGTGGACCGCAGTGGCCCAGCGCAGCACCTCGTCGGCGGCGACGTACGAGTCGATCCCTCCGGCACGGAGGCGGCGCCACTCGCCGGGATGTGTCGCCAGGGCCGCCAACCCGTGACTGATCGAGTGCCGGGTTGTCTCGTTGCCCGCCACCACGAGCATCAGGAAGTAGTTGCAGAACTCCCGGTCGGTGAGCTCCCGGCCGCCGGCCCGACCGGTCGCGAGCGCGCTGACGACGTCTGCGCCCGGCCGGTGCCGGCGCTCGACCGCCAGCTCCCGCCCCAGGTCGAACGCCTCGAGGGAGGCCGGATGGCCGAACGGCAGGAGACGGCGCAACTCGGCGGGCACGGCCTCGACGGCAGGGTCCCGGAACTCGGGGTCGTCGGACCCGATGACGGCATCGCTCCAGCGGATCATGTCGTCGCGCCGGTCCGGCGGGATGCCCATGATCTGGCAGAGCGTGAGGATGGGGAGGCGCTCGGAGATGACCGAGACGGCGTCACAGGTGCCGCGCCCGAGTGCCTCGTCGATGAGTCCGGCCGCCGTGGAGCGAACCGACTCCCGCAACTTCCGGACCGCCTTCGGCGTGAACAGCCGCGCCGTGATCCGGCGCATGTCGGTGTGCTGCGGAGGATCCATCTCGAGCAGGGTCCGCCGCACGTCGCACTGCTCGTCGTCGAGGTCGTCGAGGCTGATGACGCCTTTGCGGGAACTGAAGCGCCCCGTGTCGCGCGAGACGACCACGATGTCGTCATACGCCGTCACCGCCCAGAACCCCTCGTGCCCGCCGCCGCGATCGTTCCACGCGACGGGGCTCGATCTCCGGAGGCGGGCGAACTCCTCGTGCGGCACGCCGCTCCTCCACAGTTCCGGGTCGGAGAGATCCACGGCGGCCCGCGGGCGTGTGGGAGCCTTTGCCGTCACGTCGACTCACCCACGACACAATGTATAGCGTATTAGTCGTGATCGCTGTAATAGCAATATGCTATGAACATCACCCGAAACCTGGAGGTTGCCGGCGTCGTCCCAGCCGGACTCCCGTCCAGAGCCATCTGATCCGCTCTTGGCTAGGCACTATACGTCCTCTCCACCTCGACATACAACACGACGGCAGCGGTGATCAGAGTGATAGCTTGGCCCGCCCAGCGCTCAGAGCCTTACGTAATCCTTGCGATAGCGAATTATCAATCCTAGAATGAGAGTGTGGCGAACCCTCGGGAGACGATTCTGGACCTCTACGGATCGTTCATCAGAGACTTCGGGGGCTGGATCGCGGTGGCCGATCTGATTCGCCTCCTCGACACGCTCGGCATCGACGAGGCGTCGTCCCGCTCGGCGGTCTCCCGCATGAAACGGGCCGAACTCCTGCAGCCGGCCATCCTGGGGGGCGTCAAGGGCTACAGACTCACCACGCCGGCCGAGGAGTGGTTCGCCGACGGCGACCAGCGCATCCTGCATCGGAGCGGTCCGGTCGAGCACACCCGCTGGGTGCTCGTCTCGTTCTCGGTGCCGGAGGGCGAGAGGATGATGCGATACCGGCTGCGGGCCCGCCTCAGCGCTCTCGGATTCGGGCAGGCCTCCGCGGGACTCATGGTCGCTCCCGTCGCCGTGATGGCGGAGACCGAACGGACGCTGCGGCGTGAGGGGCTCGACTCGTACGTCACGCTCTGGGACGCGACCCACGCGGGTTTCACCAGCACCGCGGCCATGGTGGCGTCCGCCTGGGACCTCCCGGCGATCCGAGCCGCCTACGACACCTACATGGCATCGCAGAGGCCGGTGCCGGCGGCGCTGGAGTCCGTGGTCGATGACGACCGGGAGGCGTTCCGTCACTACGTCGCCAACGTCAACGCCTGGCGTGCCCTCCCCTACCTCGACCCTGGACTCCCACTCTCGGCGCTGCCGGCCGGCTGGCCGAGTTCCGAGGCCGCGCAGCTCTTCGACGCCGTCGCGGCCCGGTTGCGCCCCGGCGCCTGGCGCTGGTTCGTCAGGATCTGCTCCCGGAATCACGAGGTGAGGGCGAAGGCAGGATGATCGATCATGACCGCCATCCGATCTCCTGGCGCGATGCCGGCGAGGGTCCGCCCGTGATATTCCTGCACGGACTCGGCGGCACCCGCACGGCCTGGGATCCGCAGTTGCGCGGCCTGGCCGATCGGTTCCGCTGCATCGCCTGGGACATGCCGGGCTACGGGGCCTCGGCCCGCCTGGAGGAATTGACGTTCCCCGCCATCGCCGACAGCCTCGCCGGGCTGCTGGACACTCTGGAACTCGAGACCGCCGATCTCGTCGGGTTGTCGTTCGGCGGCATGCACGCGCTGCACGCGGCCGTCCACCATCCCGCCCGGGTGCGCCGGCTGGTGCTCGCCGACACGAGCCCCGCATTCGGACTCGACGGAACCACCGCACAGGAATGGAAGGAGGCCCGGCTCGCACCGATCGAGCGCGGCCTGGCCCCCTCCGACATGGCCGCGGGGGTCATCGAGTCGATCTGTGCGAAGCCTCTGGAGCCCGGGATTCGCGGTCAACTCGTTGCATCGTTCGCTCGGATCTCCGCGGCCGGCTTCCGGGCCTCCGTCGAGTGCCTGGTGCATCACGACGTTCGCGGCCAACTGGCCGGCATCGCCTGCCCGTCGCTGGTGATCGTTGGCGAGGCCGACCGGGAGACGCCCGTGGCGTACGCGGAAGCGCTGGCGGCCGGCCTTCCGAACAGCAGCCTCGAGGTGCTGGAAGGAGTCGGCCACCTGTCGCCGTCGGAAGCTCCGGAGCACTTCAACCGGCTCGTCGGAGACTTCCTCGGGCGGCCCGACGCGCCGAGCGATTGACAGCAGGAGGACTCGATGAGCGACACGATCCGCACACCCGCCCGGCTGGCGATCGTGGACCGGGTCAGCCGGCTCGGTCCGCTGTTCGCCAAGCGCACCGCCGAGTACGACCGTGAGGCGCGTTTCCCGTACGAGAACTGGGGGGACCTCCGCGACGCCGGACTGCTGGGCATCGCCGTTCCCGTCGAAGCAGGCGGCCTGGGCGGCGACTTCGTGGCCTACGCCCTGGCGTCGGAGGAACTGGGGCGCCACTGCGCCGCCACGGCGCTCACCTTCAACATGCACGTGGCGACGACGTTGCTCGTCGGTGAGATCGCCGACGCACTCGACCTGACCGCAGCGGAACGGGGGCTGCTGGCCGAGCGCCGCGCCCGACTCTGGGACGGCATCGCCACCGAGCAGCACATCCACAGCCAGCCCTTCTCGGAGGGCCGCGCCGCCGGGGCCACCGGCGGCTACGCCACCCGCGCCACGCCGGTCGAGGGTGGCTACCGGGTCACCGGACGCAAGATCTTCGCATCGCTGGCCGGCGCCTCCAACTACCACAACATCCTGTGCCACACCGACGGCGACCCGCTGGTGCGGCTGCTGGGCGTTCCCCACGATGCCCATGGTCTGAGGATCGAAGGCGAGTGGGATCCGCTCGGCATGCGCGCAACCGACTCGCGCAACCTGGTCATGAACGACGTGTTCGTACCCGCGGAGAACGAGTGGCTACCGCCCGGAGCCTTCGACCAGGCCGCGACGCGCTGGCCGTACATCTTCATGACGCTCTCATTCACCTACCTGGGGCTGATGCGGGCAATACGCGACTTCACAGCCGAATATCTTCGGGAGAGTGGCCGAGCGACCAATCCCATCAAGCAACAAGGATGGGCGGAGATGAACCTCGTCTACGAGCAGGCGCAGGCGCTCTGTTACCGGATCCTCGGCGACGTGTGCGTGGATCCCGAGCCGGCCAAGGTCCACCGGGCGTGGGCTTCGCTGGTCACGACGATGGAGGGGGCTCCGGCCATGGCCACCACCGCCATCCGCATCTGCGGTGGACGGTCGATGCTGCGCCCGAGCCTCATCGAGCAGGCCTACCGGGATGCACGCTGCGGTGCCGCCATGCTGCCGTGGAGCGTGGAGGTGTGCCTGGAGCGGCTCGGTGCCGCGGGCCTCGCTGATCCGGCAGAGGGAGCCTCGCGATGAACACCACCGCCACCGAATGGCGCTGGGTGCAGCGCTATGCCGAACAGTTCCGGGCGTGCGACCTGCAGGCCGGCGAGGTGGCCGTGCTGCTGTCGGAGGCCGCCAGCAGGCCGCTGATCGTCGAGACGGCCCGCATGGCGCTGGAGTCGCTGGGCGCGGCCGTGGCCGACGTGCGCATGCCGACGCCGACCAATCCCGGCCCTGTCCCCATCCGCTCGACCGGGGCCTCGGTGGCCCTGGCCGGGCACCGGGCGGCCATCGCCGCTCTGGCGGCCGCCGACTTCGTCGTGGACTGCACCGCCGAGGGACTGCTGCACGCCCCCGAGTTGGGCGAGATCCTGGCGGGGGGCAGCCGCGTGCTGATGATCTCCGCCGAGCACCCCGAGAATGCCGAACGCTGGCCCCACGACCCGACGCTGGCCGAGCGCGTGGAACACGGTGTGGCGCTGCTGACCGCCGCCGAGGTGATGGGTATCACCAGCGCCGCCGGCACCGACCTGCGAGTCCACCTCCCCGGCGCGGTCCGGGCCGGCTCCCACGGCTGGTGCACCGCACCCGGCAGCATCGCCCACTGGCCCGGCGGACTGGTCCTGGCGTTCCCGGCCGAGCGAACCGTCAACGGCACGCTCGTGCTGGCGCCCGGTGACGTCAACCTCACCTTCAAGGAGTACATTCGCGAGCCCATCAGCCTGCGGATCATCGACGACTACATCGTCTCCATCGACGGCGACGGCCACGATGCGGCACTGATGGAGTCCTACCTGGCGTCCTTCGAGGAAGTCGACGCCTACGCGGTCAGCCACGTGGGCTGGGGGATGAACCCGGGCGCCCGCTGGGAGGCCCTGGCCATGTGGGACAAGGGCGACCTCAACGGCACCGAACTGCGGGCCTTCGCCGGCAACGTGGTCTACTCCACCGGCGCCAACGAGACCGCCGGCCGCTTCTGCCGCGGCCACTTCGACCTGCCCATGCGCAACTGCACCGTCACCCTCGACGGCGAAACGGTCGTCGACGAGGGGAGACTACGCGCCGACCTTCGCTAGTCGAGCCGGCCAACTCGTGCCGGTGGAGACGGTCGAGGAGATTCGCGCCGGCATTATGGACCGCCGGCACGCCGCCACCGCCGCCCGGGATCGAGCACGCTGACGGCGGGAATCGGGGGACGGACCGGCTACGGGGATGTCAGGAGTTGGTCGGTCCCGACGTAGACGAACTCCCACGGTTCGGGATCGGGCCCCTGGTTCTCGACCCCGGCGGGGTAGCTGGGTATGAAGCCGTGCATCTTGGCCTGGAGGAAATTGTCGGCGGCCAACCAGGCGTACGCGTCGGAATACTTGAATTGATTGATCCCGTGCCGGGTGGTTGCCAGATCGACTGCATAGCCGGTCTGATGACGCGAATAGCCCGGCGGCGCGATGACTCGGAATGCTCTGAAGATCTTCTCGTCCGTGTACGGCGCCTCCAGGCGGTGGAACAGCAGCTGTCTCTGTAGACCGAACCCGCGGTACCCGGAATTCAGCACGATCGAGTGGCCGGCTTGTCGGGCGGCCTCGCGGAGAGCCCGGTAGGCGCGTGCCGCCTCGGGTTGCAGCAGCTCCTGCTCCACGACCTCCAAGTCGTCCAGGGAGGCAACCACCGGTTGCAGCCTGTATCCCCGTTCCTCGGCGATTCTCCGCATACGAGCATCGATCTGCTCGTCGGCGGTGATGGTGGGAGCGTCGGATATGCGCACCAGGTTTGACAGCATCACCGAATCGAGCAGGTCCTTGAACTGTTGACTCGAGAAATGCGGCATTTCCGCTGCTGCTTGCGCGGTGGATCTCGAGGTGCTCTCCCGATGATCGATGTCAAAGGGCGACGTTCCCCTGTGTCGTTCACAGTCGCCCTCGATGAGATCGTGGAGTCGGTCGACCCGCCAGCCCCCTTCGGCGGGCCGCGGCGCTCCGTTCTCGTCGAGCAGGTGCGGGTGGAAATCCCAGCCGGCGATCCGGTCGCCGACGAAGTCGAGTTGCAGCACGCCCGTCTCGCCCGTGATGCCCCATCTCGGGTGCCAGACGAAGTTGCCCAGCGAAAAGGCAACCAACTTGCCGTCCACGAACTCGATCGACTGCAGGACGTGCGGATGGTGACCGATGACGGCGTCGGCGCCGGCGTCGAGCAGGATCCGGGCGTACTCCCGCTGATCAGCGCTGGGACAGGTGGCCACCTCGATGCCCCAGTGAACGACGGCTATCACCACGTCCGCCTCACCGGCGGCGATCCTCACACTCTCGAGCACGCGCTCGGGTTCGGCATCCGAGGCGATGCCCGGTGAGCCGGGCCCGGCGGGGAAACTCCACGGAACGATCCTGGACACACCCACGAACGCCACCGTCACGGACTCATCGATCACCAGGAGGCGGTGCCGGAAGGCCTCGACGTCGTTGACCCCCGCCCCGAGGGCCACCACGCCGGCGTCCTCCAACGACGCGATCGTGTCGACCAGGGCGTCCGCGCCGTAGTCCTTGGCGTGGTTGTTGGCCAGATTGGCGACGTCGATGCCGGCGTCGGCAATCCGCTGCGCCGCCGACGGGGGGGCACGGAAGGTGAACTGCTTGTCGGTCGGCGTATCGCGATCCGTGATCGCCATCTCCACGTTCACGACGGCGACGTCCCCCGAAGCCAGGGGCGGTTCGATGCCCTCGAACGGATCGATCCCGGCCGGCTCGGTGCGATCCATGAGCACATCCCCCGCCGACAGCAGCGTCCAGCGCGTCCCCGTCGTGGTTGCCGTCGTTTCGGCCGGTGTCACCGGCGAGCTGTTCAGCCAGCGTCCCGGCGTGGCGTCGCCGGCGACGAACCGTCTCGTGGGCAGTCGGCGCGTTCCCCACGTGCCATCGTCCCGCCGCTGTTGCAGCGCGAACTCCACGCTCCCCCCGTCGAGCCGCCGCGCGGAGGCGCGCATCTGCATCCCGGCAATCGGCAGCGGCGAGCTGTTCAGCCAGCGTCCCGGCGTGGCGTCGCCGGCGACGAACCGTCTCGTCGGCAGCTGGCGCACTCTCCACGTGCCATCGTCCCGCCGCTGTTGCAGCGCGAACTCCACGCTCCCCCCGTCGAGCCGCCGCGCGGAGATGCGCACCTGCAAGCTCTCGTCCTGATCCGCGGACGCCGCTGCGGCGGTGGCGAGAACGCCGGTTGCGACCATCGCGACCGCGAACACGGACAGCAGGAGCCGCTGTCCGATGTCAAGAGTCCGAGACATTGTCGGGTCCAGGGGTTGGACGGTCGGGGTTTGCCGGTACCGGATGCTCGCCGATTCCTGTACGGGGCCGATGGGCCTCCGGCTGCGGAGCCCGGGCGCGGGGACGCCCGAGGCCGGCGCACGGGGCGATATCAGATGTCATCGGTGTCGTGGATCCCGGCCTTCGCCGCAACGACCCCCCGAGGGGCCGCCGATGGGCTCTCAGCGTGCGGCGCGGAGGGCCACGACCCGGTCGAGGATTGCCCGGGCCACGTGGCGCTTGGAGGCGAGCGGGACGGTCGTGCAGCCACCGGCGGAGTCGAGGAGGGCCACCTCGTTGGTGTCGTGGTCGAAGCCGGCCCGGGGTGCCGAGACATCGTTGACCACGATGAGGTCGGCACCCTTGGCGTGCAGCTTGACCCGCGCGTTGGCCAGCACGTCGGAGGTCTCGGCGGCGAAGCCGACCAGGATCCCGGCGCCGGTGCCCCGACCCAGCGCGGCGAGGATGTCCGGTGTGGGTTCGAGGGTGATGGTGCGGGCCTCGCCGGTCTTCTTGATCTTCTCGGCAGCGGGCGCGGCGGGCCGGTAGTCGGCGACGGCGGCCGCCATGATCACCACGTCGGCGGGCAGCCGGTCCACGACGGCGGTGCGCATCTCCTCGGCCGTCTCGACCAGTACGAGATCCACGCTCGCCGGCAGCGGGCGCTGCACGGTGGCGACCAGTGTGACTTTGGCACCGCGGACCGCCGCCTCCGTGGCCACGGCGTAGCCCTGCTTGCCGGACGAGCGGTTACCGACGAACCGCACCGGGTCGATGGGTTCGCGGGTGCCGCCGGCGGTCACGAGGACGCGCAGTCCGGTCATGTCACCGGACGAGGCGGCGTCACCGATGGCCAACGCATCCGCCGCGGCGGCAAGGATCGGTTCGGGCGCCGCCAGGCGTCCGGCGCCCTCGTCACCGCCGGCGAGGCGGCCCTCCTCCGGCGGTACGACGATCACGCCGCGCCCGGCGAGGAGACGCAGGTTGTCCTGGGTCGCCGGGTGCTCCCACATCTCGGTGTGCATCGCCGGGCAGACCACGACCCGCGCCCGGGTGGCCAGGAGGGTGGCGCTCAGCAGGTCGTCGGCAAGTCCGGCCGCGTAGGCGCCGATCACGCGAGCGGTGGCCGGGCAAACCAGGATCAGATCGGCCTGCCGGCCCAGGGTGACGTGCGGGATCGGATCGTCGTCGTCGAAGAGCGAGAGGCGGGCTCGTTCGGAGGCCAGCGCCGAGAACGTGACCTCGCCGACGAAGCGCTGTGCCGCCGCCGTCAGCACGGGGACGACGTGAGCGCCGGCATCGACGAGACGCCGGCAGATCTCGACAGCCTTGTAGGCGGCGATCCCCCCGCTGACGGCGAGAACGATGCGACTCCCCGCGAAGGGGCTCATGCGGCGCTCACAGTCGGCACACCGCGAATCCGGCGGCCTCAGCCGGCCTGGTCGGGCAACTCCGCGTCCAGCTCCAGCGTCGGCTCTTCGGGCTCCGGAGGATCCTGAACCGTGACCGCAACGATCTTGCCCTGCTCGATCTCCTGCAGGGCGATCGACAGCGGCTTCCGAGCCGTCGAGGAGACCTGCGGCGGGATCATCCGTCCGAGACCCTCGCCGAGTTGGCCGTAGTAGGAGTTGATCTGCCGGGCGCGCGTGGCGCCGAGTGCGACCAGCCGGAACTTGGAGTCGTCGGCCTTCTCGAGCAGCTCCTCCACCGGAGGATTGATCATGCTGTTGGTTTCATCGCCGAACTCGGGTCCCCGCATCGTCGCTCCCCAAACTGGTCGTCGAGTTAATCGTCAGGCGTGGCTCGCACCCACGGCACCGGTCTCGCATCGACCATGTTCCCGCCGCGCTGCAGCCACCGACTCGCTCCGACAGCCTACCGCTCGCCACCCGATTCACGGCCGGGTGCCGTCGTGCCCGCCACATCACGCCGGCGCCGGTGCTCGTCGATGATCCGCCCCATCTCGGCCACGGTCTCGTTCAGGTCGGCGTTCACGACGACGACGGCACCGAGGTCCCGGGCCGTCTCCCGCTCGCCGGGCCCGTAGGACAGGCGGGCCCGCACGTGGGCCTCACTGTCACCCCGAACGCGCAGCCGGTGCGCCTGATCGGAATCGGACGGCGCCTCGAGGAACAGCAGCAGCGCCTCCGGATGCCGGGCGCGCACCTGACGGGCCCCCTGGACGTCGATCTCCAGGAGGATGTCACACCCCGGCGGCGGCTCGGGATGGGGCGTGCCGTAGCGGTACTCACCGAAGTCGGCCCACTCCAGGAAGTCCCCCGCGGCAATCGCCGCATCGAAGGTGGCGCGGCCCACGAAGTGGTAGGCGTCATCGGGCTCACCCACGCGCTGTGGCCGGGTGGTCCATGAGCGGCTGAGCCAGAGCCGATCGTCCTGGCCGACCAGCAGGCGCGCCAGAGTGCTCTTGCCGGACCCGCCCGGTCCGGAGAGAACGATCAGCAGGGGTGATGTTGTCAGTCCCGATGCCCTCGAAGGCCGACGTCAGCCCTCGAAGGAAACTACGGCAGCCTGGCCAGGAGTGCCTCGCGCTGCTTGACGCCGAGGCCTCGCAGCCGTCGCGTCTCGCTGATGTCGAGTTCCTCCATGAGCCTTCGGGCCGTCACCTTTCCAATTCGGGGCAGCGACTCCAGGACGGCCAATACCTTGGTGCCTCCGACCACATCGTCGTCGGAGGCCAGGTCCAGCACATCGGACAGAGTCAGATCGCCCAGCTTCAGGCGGTCCTTCAAGTCCGCCCGCTGGCGGCGAACCGCCGCAGCCTTGGCCAGAGCCTCTTTCCGTTGTGCATCACTGAGTTGTGGGGGTAGGGGCATGGCCGGGAACTGTAACCGTGTCGCAACCCGGATTGGCGCATTTCGGGGTGATCTGTGACGCGTGTGCCGGCGCGAGCCGGTGGTTCCCCTCGCCTCGCTCACCCGGACAGCAGCGCCGCAGCCGCCTCCGCAGGGTCCGCAGCCGCGGTCACGGGCCGTCCGATGACGAGGATGTCGGCACCTGTGGCGACCGCTGCCACCGGTGTCGCCACCCGCGACTGATCGTCGGCGGCCGCGCCCGGCGCACGGATCCCGGGGACGACACGCAGCAGGTCGGGCGCAGCCGCGACGATCGTCGGCAGGTCCGAGGCCGCGCACACCACACCGCCACAGCCGGCGGCGGCGGCACGGCGCGCCCGCCGCTGCAAGACCTCCGGCGCAGCCTCGCGATCGCTGGTCAGCACACTGATCGCCAGAGCCAGCGGCGGGCCGGCTCCGGGCGGGCGGGGCGCGTTGACGAGTCCCTCGACGCCGGCTCGGAGCATGTCGGAGCCGCCGGCGGCGTGCATCGTCACGTAGCGCGCGCCGAGGCTGCCGAGGGCGCCTGCGGCGCGCCCCACGGTGTTCGGGATGTCGTGCAGCTTCAGATCCACGAACACGTCGAAACCCTCGTCACGCAGCGCCTGCACGGCCCGCGGGCCGACCGCGCCGAACAACTCCAGGCCCACCTTGGCGATGCCGAACCACGGATGCAGCGCCCGGGCCAGGATCACAGCCCGGTCCAGATCAGCGGTGTCCAGCGCCACAGCGCAGCGGGTGCGATCCATCGGCGTGCCGTTCAGGAAGCCCCTGCGGGCCGCCGACCCGCACGGTGCGCGACTTCGGACTCCATCAGCCCGTCGCGCCGGTCGGGGAGCGGTGTGCCGCGCCGGTCAGGTTGCTCACCGCCGGCACGCCGCGGCGCCGGCACCACACGGCCACCTCCGCACACACCCTCTCGGCGGCCCGCGGGGAGGCGAACGTGGCGGTGCCGACCTGCACGGCCGACGCACCGGCCATCAGCATCTCGATGGCATCGACACCCGTCGCCACGCCACCGACGCCGACGATGGGCAGATCCGCCAGCGCCGCACGGCACTCCCACACGGCCCGCACGGCCATGGGACGGATGGCGGGACCGGAGACTCCCCCCGCCCCGGCGCCCAGCACGGGGCGCCGTTCGACGACGTCGATCACCAAACCGGGCACGGTGTTGATAAGCGTCACGGCCGAGGCACCCGCCTCCTGCGCAGCAGCCGCCACCGCGACGACATCGGGAGTGACGAGGCTGAGCTTCGCCCAGCGCGGCAGGCCCGCCGCGGCCGCGGCCTCGACGGCGGCGGCCGTGGAGGTGGGTTTGCGGGCGAAGAGGTGCTCGCCGTCGTCGAGGTTGGGGCAGGAGACGTTGACCTCCAGCGCCAGGATTCCGGCCCGGTGCGGTGCCAGCAGCTCGGCGGCCCGGCGGTACTCGTCGAGGGTTCGCCCCCAGATGCTGGCCACGACCCGCACCCCCGCCGCCCGCAGCGCCGGCAACTGCTCGGCGGTCCACGCCGCAACTCCCGGTCCCTGGAGACCGACGCTGTTGATCATCCCGGCGGGCACGGCGTCCAGCCGGGGTGCCGGATTCCCGGGCCAGGGATCCGCCGAAAGCGACTTGACGACGACCGCGCCCGGCGCCGCCAGGTCCATCACGCCCGCCAGCTCCGTCCCGTAGCCCACCGTTCCCGAGGCGCACAGCACCGGGTTCGGCAGTTCGACGTCGCCCACCGAGACGCGCAGGTCGACGGCGCGCGCGGTGCGGCGCATCGTCATGCCCGCATCTCCCGGTGGTACTCCTGCAGGGTGCGCACCTCCATGGGGTGATCGCGCTGGTCGGCGATGCCGGCGGTGGTGGCCAGTGCGGCCGCCACCGTGGTGAGCAGCGGTACGCCGCGTTGCGCCGCAGCGCGGCGGATGTCGGCGCCGTCGGCCCGTGGGCCGCGGCCCTGCGGTGAGTTGATGACCAGATCGATGCGGCCGTCAACCAGCAGCGCCACGGCATGGGGGCCCTCGGGGTCGCCGAGCTTCGCCACGACCTGGTCGATGTCCACGCCGGCCGCGGCTAGGCCGGCGGCCGTCCCCCGGGTGGCGAGGAGCGTGAAGCCCATGTCCGCCAGGCGCCGCGCCACGGTGACGCCCGCCGCCTTGTCCCGGTCGGCGAGGGACAGGAACACCGATCCCGACGTCGGGAGGGCGGCTCCGGCGGCGATCTGGCTCTTGGCGAACGCCAGCCCCGGCCGCCGGTCGATGCCCATGACCTCCCCGGTGCAGCGCATCTCGGGACCCAGCACCGCGTCGACCCCGGGGAACCGGTCGAACGGCAGCACCGCCTCCTTGACCGAGATGTGCCGGGGCCGCCGCCAGGAGTCCTCGGCGCCGGGCGCGGGCACGGGACCCCTCCAGCCGTCCACCGAACCCTCGGCGGCGACTTCGGCGAGGGTCCTGCCCATCATCGCCAGCGTCGCCAGCTTCACCAGGGGCACTCCGGTGGCCTTCGCCACGAACGGCACGGTGCGCGACGCCCGCGGATTCGCCTCCAACACGTAGACCGACGGCCCGGCGCCGTTGCCGCCGGGCGCGCCGTCGGGGCCGCGGAGCACCGCGTACTGCACGTTGAGCAGGCCCACGACCTGCAACTCGGTGGCGATGGCCCGCGTGTGACGCTCGAGGGCTTCGATCACGGTGGCGGGGAGGTTGACGGGCGGCAGCAGGCAGGCGCTGTCACCGGAGTGCACGCCCGCCTCCTCCACATGCTCCATGATCCCCCCGATGAGCACGGCGCCGGTCCGGTCGCGCACGGCGTCCACGTCCACCTCGACGGCATCCTCCAGGAACCGGTCCACCAGCACCGGTCGCTCCGCCGAGAGCCCTCCCTCCCGGCCGAGCGACCCCTCGCCGCCGATCTCGGCCATGGCGGCGTCCAGCTCCTCGTCGTCGTGCACGATGACCATGGCCCGCCCGCCCAGCACGTAGGAGGGTCGCACCAGCACGGGGTAGCCGATGCGATCGGCCACCCGGCGAGCCTCGCCGGAAGAGGTGGCCACTGCGCCGGGCGGCTGCGGGATGCCGAGGCGCCGGCACAGCGCGCCCCACTGCTCGCGATCCTCGGCGGCGTCGATGGACGCGGGCGAGGTGCCCGCCACAAGGCCCGGCGGCAGCTCGCCGGCGAGCTTCAGCGGCGTCTGCCCGCCGAGGCCCACGATGACGCCGGCCACGCCCGGGCCTCCGGCCGCCCGCGCCGAGCGCTCCTCGGCCTCCAGCACCGCCAGCACGTCCTCGGTGGTGAGTGGCTCGAAGTACAGCCGGTGGCTGGTGTCGTAGTCGGTGGACACCGTTTCGGGGTTGCAGTTCACCATCACGGTCTCGTAGCCGGCGTCGGCCAGCACCTGCGCGGCGTGCACGCAGCAGTAGTCGAACTCGATGCCCTGCCCGATGCGGTTCGGCCCCGACCCGAGGATGACTACTTTCGGACGCCCCGACGGCGCCACCTCGTCGGTGTCCTCGAAGGTGGAGTAGTGGTAGGGCGTCTCGGCAGCGAACTCGGCGCCGCAGGTGTCCACCGTCTTGAACGTCGGCTCCACCCCGGCGGCGGCCCGTGCCCGGCGCACCTCGCCGGGCGGGCACCCCCAGAGGAACGCCAGCTGGGCGTCGCTGAAGCCGAGACGCTTCAGGTGGCGCCAGTCGCGGCTGGGTAGCTGCTCCGCCCGGGCGCCGGCCAGCCGGGCCCGCTCGGCGACGATGAGCCGCATCTGCTCCAGGAACCAGGGATCCACGCCGCTGGCGGCGTACACCGCCTCGGTGGCGATCCCCCGGCGCAGCGCCGCCTCCAGTTGGAAGACCCGCTCGGGGGTGGCCACGCCGACCGCCTCGACGAGTGCCTCGTCGTCGAGGCGGTCGTAGGCGGTCTCGGCGGGATCGCAGTTGAGGCCGGCCCGGCCCAGTTCGAGTGAGCGCAGCGCCTTCTGCAGCGACTCGCAGAACGTCCGGCCGATGGCCATGACCTCGCCCACCGACTGCATGGAGGTCCCCAACTCGGGGCGCGCGCCGGGGAACTTCTCGAAGGCCCAGCGCGGCACCTTCGTGACGACGTAGTCGATGGTGGGCTCGAAGGCAGCGGGCGTCTTGAGGGTGATGTCGTTGGGGATCTCGTCCAGCGTGTAGCCGACGGCCAGGCGGGCGGCGATCTTGGCGATGGGGAAACCGGTGGCCTTCGAGGCCAGCGCCGAGGAGCGACTGACCCGCGGGTTCATCTCGATGACGACCTGTGAACCGTCGACCGGGTCGAGCGCGAACTGGATGTTGGAGCCGCCGGTCTCCACGCCGATGCGCCGGATGCACGTGAAGGCGGCGTCGCGCATCCGCTGGTACTCCACGTCGGAGAGTGTCTGGGCGGGCGCCACCGTGATGCTGTCGCCGGTGTGGGTGCCCATGGGGTCGAAGTTCTCGATGGAGCAGATCACCACGCAGTTGTCGGCCCGGTCGCGCATCACCTCCAGCTCGAACTCCTTCCAGCCGGCGATGGAGCGCTCGATGAGGATCTCCCCGATGGGACTGGCGGCGAGCCCCTCTGCGGCGATGGCCGCCAGCTCGTCGACCGTGGCTGCCATGCCGGTCCCTCGTCCGCCCAGGATGTAGGCGGGACGCACGATGACGGGCAGGCCGACGGCCTGCGGCGCCTCCATGGCCTCGTCCAGCGAGCGGGCCACCATGGATGGCGGCACCGCCAGGCCCACCTCCACCATGGCCGCCTTGAAACGCTCGCGATCCTCGGCGCAGGCGATGGCCTCGGCGGAGGCGCCGATCATCTCGCAGCCATGGGCCTCCAGGACGCCTCGCTCGGCGAGCTGCATCGCCAGGTTGAGGGCGGTCTGGCCCCCGAGGGTGGGCAGCAGGGCATCGGGTCGCTCGCGCTCGATGATCCGGGCAAGTATGTCGGCCGAGAGCGGCTCCACGTAGGTGGCGTCGGCGAAGTCGGGATCGGTCATGATCGTGGCCGGGTTGGAGTTGGCCAGGACCACCCGGTAGCCCTCGGCGCGCAGCACACGGCAGGCCTGCGTGCCCGAGTAGTCGAACTCGGAGGCCTGACCGATGACGATCGGGCCCGAGCCGATGATCAGGATGGATTCGATGTCGGTCCGGCGAGGCATCAGCCGTGAGCGGGCCCGGGGGCGCCGGGCTCGAGATCGCCATCGCCGCCGAATCCGGCCCCGTCCGGCTCGGAGCCGTGCAGTTCCCGCAGCCAGGTGTCGAAGTTGGCGAAGACGTAATCGCTGTCGTGCGGGCCGGGACCCGCCTCGGGGTGGTGCTGCACGCCGAAGGCCGGAACCTCGAGGCTGCGCAGGCCCTCCACGGTGCCGTCGTTGAGGTTGCGATGGGTGACCTCGACGCTGCCGGCGCCGCTGTCGGCGACGCTGAAATTGTGGTTCTGGCTGGTGATCTCGACGTCACCGCTGGCAAGGTGGCGCACCGGATGGTTGCCCCCGTGGTGCCCGAAGGGCAGCTTGAAGGTCTCGCCCCCCAGGGTTGCGGCGAGGAGTTGATGGCCGAGGCAGATCCCGAAGACGGGAACGGCGCCCAGCAATCCGCTGATCACGTCGCCGGCGCCCTGCACGGCCGCGGGATCGCCGGGTCCGTTGGACAGCAGCACCCCGTGCGGGCGGCGCGCCAGGATGCTCTTGGCCCCGAAGCAGGCGGGGACCACTTCGACGTGGGCGAACGCCGCCAGGCGGCGCAGCATCGAGGTCTTCACGCCGAAGTCGACGACGCTGACACGCCAGGGCGCCCGGCCGTCGGCACGAGTCGTCGACCAGTGGTAGGGACGGTCGCAGGTCACCGCGGCGACGAGGTCGACGCCGTCGGTTCCGGGCTCGGCCGCCGCGGCGGCGCGCAGGTCGGCCTCCGGTGCCGTGCCGAAGGCACCCACCATGGCTCCCGCCGAGCGGATGTGCCGGGTGAGACGGCGCGTGTCGATCCCCGTGAGACACGACAGGCCGTGGCGCACGAGGAAATGGTCCAGCCGGCCGTCGGCGCGCCAGTTGCTGGGCGTCGTCACCAGGTCACGCACCACGAGGCCCCGACAGAACGGCCGGCGGCTCTCGAAGTCGGCGCCGGTGACCCCGTAGTTACCGATGTGGGGGTAGGTGAACGTGATGATCTGCCCGGCGTAGGACGGGTCGGTGAGAACCTCCTGGTAGCCGGTCATCACGGTGTTGAACACCACCTCACCGGCGGTGAGGGCGCCGGACTGGCGGGCACCCACCACGTCTCCCTCGAAGACCTCGCCGTCGGCCAGCACCAGCGCACCGGGGCGGCGGTCACCCGTCACCGCTGCGCCTCGCCGTCGATCACCACAGGCTCGCCGGCCACGAGCGTGTGGCGCACCCGGCCTCGGAGCCGGCGGCCGGCGTAGGGCGTGTTCCGGCTGCGGCTGGCACCGCCGGAGTCATCGACCGTCCAGACGGCCTCGGGATCGAAGACCAGCAGGTTCGCCGGGCGGCCCGCCGCCACGGGGCCGCCGTGGGTGTCGCCCAACCCGGCGATGCGTGCCGGCTGCCAAGACAGCAACGCCAGGACGTCCGCCACGGGCATGTCGAGCTCGGTCAGGGCGAGGGCAAGCGCCGTCTCCAGGCCCAGCATGCCCGGCGGGGCCTGCTCGAACGGGCGGTCCTTGGCGTCCGCGGTGTGGGGCGCATGATCGGTGGCGATGGCATCCAGGACTCCGCCGGCGAGGGCGGCGCGCACCGCGGCAACATCCGGCTCGGGGCGCAGTGGCGGGTTCACCTTGAAGGTTGCGTCGTAGGAGGCGCAACACTCGTCGGTGAGCGTGAAGTGATGCGGGGCGACCTCGGCGGAGACGGCTACCCCGCTGCGGCGGGCCGCGTCGAGGATCGCCACGGAGCCGGCCGTGGAGAGGTGCTGGAAGTGCACCGGCACCCCGGTCAGGCGGCTGAGGGCCACGTCGCGCATCACCATGATCTCCTCGGCCTCGGCGGGTATCCCGGGGATGCCCAGCCGCGACGACCATTCCCCCTCGTGCATCTGCCCGCCGTCGGCCAGCGAGTCCACCTCGCAGTGCTGCGCCAGGCGCACGTCGAGGTCGGAGGCGTACTCGAGGGCTCGCCGCATGACCCCGTCGTCCTGCACGCCGTTCCCGTCGTCGGTGAAGATCCGCACGCCGAGCGCCGCCATCTCCGCCATCGGCGCCAGCCGCTCCCCCGCCCGGGCCACGGTGATGGCGCCTGCCACCTCCACGCGGCACAACGCCGCACGACCCAGTTCCTGCACCTCGCGCACCATCGCCGCCGAGTCGATGGCGGGGACGGTGTTGGGCATCGCCACGACGGCGCAGAACCCGCCCAGCGCCGCGGCGCGGCTGCCGGACTCCACGGTCTCGGCCTGCTCGCCGCCGGGCTGGCGGAGGTGGGTGTGCAGGTCCACCAGGCCGGGGGCGACGATGCAGCCGCGCGCGTCGAGCGTGCGGCGGCCGAGGCCGGACCCTTCCGCCAGTCCCTCGCCGACCGCGGCGACGTGGCCGTCCGCCTCCACGATCACGTCGGCGACCCGCTCGCCCGTGGCGTCGATGACGGTGCCGCCGGCGACGACCAGCGCGGCCCGCTCAGTCACGCCGGGCTCCCGGAGCAGGGTCGGCGGGAACCGAATCCGCCGGTTGCGCGGTGCGGCGGGTCCCGGACGGGGCGGACGCGGCAGCCTCGGCGGCGGCACCGCTGCCCAGCAGCCTGAACAGCACGGCCATGCGTATCGCCACCCCGTTGGCGACCTGCTCGGTGATCGTGGCGCAGTGCATCTCGGGCACCTCGGCGCCGATCTCGACGCCGCGGTTCATGGGACCGGGGTGCATGACGATGGCGTGGTCGGCGAGGCGCGCCACGCGCTCGGCGCTCAAACCGAAGCGCTCGTGGAACTCCCGCAGGCTGGGCAGCAGGGCCGCGTCCTGGCGCTCGCGCTGCAGGCGCAGCAGGTACACCACGTCGGCGCGCGGCAGCACGTCGTCGAGGCGGCTGCTGACCGCGACCTTCCAGGAGTCCACCGCGGGCGGAAGCAGCGTGGCCGGCGCCACCAGCGTGACCTCGGCGTCGAGTGCCTGCAGCGCCGCCACGAGGGAGCGGGCCACCCGCGAGTGGGCGATGTCCCCCACCACGGCGACGCGGCGGCCTTCGACGTCGCCCAGACGGCTGCGGATCGTGTAGCAGTCCAGCAGAGCCTGCGTGGGGTGCTCGTGACGGCCGTCACCGGCGTTGATGACCGAGCAGTCGAGCCAGCGCGAGAGTTGGCTGGCCACCCCGGCGGAGCGGTGCCGTACCACGACGCAGTCGACGCCGAGAGCGGCGACTGTCTGGGACGTGTCCCGCAGCGACTCTCCCTTGCTGAGCGAGGACCCACCGGCGCTGAACGTCACGGTGTCGGCGGACAGGCGCTTGGCGGCGGTCTCGAACGAGAGCCGCGTGCGCGTGGAGTCCTCGAAGAACAGCGAGGCCACCGTCCGGCCCCGCAGGGCGGGCACCTTGGGGATGGCCCGGGTGTTGACCTCGGCGAAGCTGTCGCCGAGGCGCAGGATCTCGCGGATCCCGTCCCGGCCGAGGTCCGCGACCGACAGCAGATGCCGCGGCCCGGCTGTTGGACGGCTCACGAAGCGATCCTCCTCAGGTCACCACGCCGAGGGAGACGCCGCCGGCGCTCACGTCCACCATCTCGTCGGCGCGCGTCGGCAGGTTCTTTCCCACGTAGTCGGCGCGGATGGGCAACTCGCGGTGCCCGCGGTCCACCATGACGGCCAGCTGCACGGCGCGGGGGCGACCGAAGTCGCACACCGCGTCCAGCGCCGCTCGCACCGTGCGGCCCGTGTACAGAACGTCGTCCACCAGGATCACGGTCCGGCCCGTCAGATCCTCGTCGATGACCGTGGGCGCCTGCACCACGACAGGTCGGAGCCCGATGTCGTCACGATGCATCGCCACGTCCAGGGATCCACAGGAGACCGCCGCGCCGTCGATCTCGGCGAGCAGCGCCGCCAGCCGCTCCGCCAGGAACACGCCACCGATCTGCAGGCCGACGAGCACGAGGTCCTCGGTGCCGCCGTTGCGCTCGATGATCTCGTGCGCCATGCGTCGCAGCGCCCGCTCCAGCGCGGCGGCATCCATGACCTGCGTGCGGGGGACGTAATCGCCCGCGGTGCCGATGTGGCGAGCGGGAGCGGGAGACGCACCGGCGACGCCGGAGAAAGGGGGCGACGCCGCCCGGGCTCTGCGCTCGCGGTCAGACAGCGTTCAACCTCCGGTCCGTGCGGGCCTCACAGGACCCGCTTAACGGTCGGGTGACGGTACCACGACAGCACCCCCGAACCACGCACCCCCGCCGTGCGGTGACCGACCGACCGGCCTGTCAGCTATCGTGCCGAACCCGGCGGGCGATGGTTGCCAGGACGCCGTTCACGAAGCGGCCGGACGACGCCGTGGAGTAGAGATTGGCGAGCTCCACGGCCTCGTTGAGGACGACCGCCGCGGGCACCTGTCCCCGGTGCGCCAGCTCGTAGACGGCGAGTCGCAGGATGGCCCGGTCGACGGGTGCCATGCGCGGCACCGACCAATCGACGGCCACCTCCTCCAGCAAGGCATCGATGGCCGCCGCGTGGGTCGCCACGCCCTCGATCATCTCGACCGCCAGCGGTGCCGGCGGCAGGTCCTGGCAACTCAGCAGGTCGAGAATGCCAACCTCACGCGCCTCGGCCTCGTAGAGGAGCCCCAGTGCCCGCTCGCGCGCCCGGCGGGCGTCGCTGCGGGCGCCCGGCGTGGCGTCGGGGTCGGGCCGCTGACTCACCCTCGGGCGATGTACTGGCCCGTGCGGGTGTCCACCTTGATGCGCTCCCCGGGCTCGATGAACAGCGGCACCGCCACGACCAGACCCGTCTCGGTGACCGCCGGCTTGGTGGCGCCCGAGACCCGGTCGCCCTGGATGCCGGGCTCGGTCTCGGTGATCGCCAGGATGACCGCGGCGGGCAGGTCGGTCCCCACGATCTCGCTGCCGTACATCTGCAGGATGACCGAGTCGCCCTCGACGATGTAGCTGCCGGTCTCGCCCAGCGTGGCCTCCTCGACGTAAAGCTGCTCGTAGGTCTCGCCGTCCATGAATACCCGGGCCTCGCCGTCGCGGTACAGGTACTGCATGGAGCGCT
>JAGWAL010000054.1:0-4318 GCA_021296415.1 Acidimicrobiia bacterium
GGGGATGTCGAGGTAGAACTGGCGCAACAGGAAGATCGCCAGCCCGTTGCCCACGCCCGGCAGGATCAGGCCGATGTAGCTGTTGTCCAGTCCCACGCTCCGAGCGCTGTCGGCGAGGGGGATGGCGAGCGCCTCGAACGGCACCATGAAGGCCAGCACGACCAGGGCGAAGATGAGCCCGCGGCCTCTGAAGCGGAACGCCGTCAGCCCGTAAGCCGCCATGGCGGATATCAGCACGCCCAGGGCGACCGTGGCGCCCGCCACGATCAGCGAGTTGACGATGGCGCGACCCAGCGTGCCGTCGGCGATCGCCGCCACGTTCTCGGTCGTGACGGCGTCGGGGATGAACGTGCGCCAGTTCAGGCCCCGGAAGGACCGGAACACGGCGTTGCCGGGACGGAGCCCGGAAGCCACGGTCCAGGCCAGCGGGACCAGCCACAGGATCGAGAAGACGGGCACGAGCACCAGCAGGGGAATCCGGCCCCAGCGCGGCATGTCAAGACGCATGCCGAGCCTGCTCCCTCGGGCCGCTCATCAGCCGGAACTGCACGGCGACGATCACCGCCACCAGCACGACGAGGACGGTGATCTGGGCGAACGCCGGACCGGGATTATTGAACACGAAGGCCTGCGTGTACGCCTCGTACATGACCAGGTTCGTGCTGCCGGCGGGGCCGCCGCGGGTGAGGACCTGCACGGGCACGAACAGCAGGAAGTTCGCCACGGTGGCGGCGACGAGGACGAAGCTCAACTGCCGGCGGACCATCGGCGTGACGATCGTGATGAGCCTCCGCCACCAGCCGGCTCCGTCGATGGCGGCGGCCTCGACCAACTCGATCGGCACGTTCTTGATGCCGGCGATGAGGAACATCATCCAGTAGCCGACCCCGATCCAGCTGGCGATGACCATGATCACGTACAGGGCCTGGCCGGGCGAACCCACGACTCCCAGCAGGCTGTTCACGATCCCGTCGCCGGGGCGGAACCATATGCCCCAGACGACCGTGGACACCGCCGGCGGGACCGCCATCGGCAGGAAGATCAGCGTGCGCCACAGGCCGACTGCGGGCAGGCGCTGGCTGAGCACGACCGCCAGGGCGTAGGCGACCAGTACCTGCGCCGGGTTGATGATGGCGTTGAAGACGACCGTCGTGATGACGGCTTCCCGGAACGTCGTCGCCCCGAGATCGGCGTAGTTGGCGAGGGTCCAGGCCCCGCCATCGCGCAGGCTGGCGATGAACGTGTCGACCGCCGGGGCGAGGCGCGTCAGCACCAGCGTCGCAAGCGCGGGCGCCAGGAAGACCATGGCGACCGCGCCGCCCGAGCGCGGGCAGCGCCGCTTCGCCAGCGGCACCGCCCGCGACCGAGGCTGGGCCATCAGCCGCTCGGGAGTTGAGCCTCCAGCTCGGACTGGGCGCGCTCGAGGGTCTCACGCACGTCGAGACCGTTACGGATGTCCTCGAAGGCCCGGCCGAGGATCTCCTCGAACTGGATGTAGCCGATGCTGCGCGGCCGCACCACGGAGGTGTTGTCCAACTCGTACTCGACCAGTTCGCCGGCCGTGGTGCCGCCCTCGCCGCGGTCCCACGGCGGGGAGACGATGAAGGCCGGAAGCGCGCCGGTCAGAGCCGGCGGGGCGACGTCGACGGTCAGGAACACGTTCGTGCCTGTCGGCGACGTGGTGACCCACTTGGCGAAGGTGGTGGCCGCCTCGGTGTTCGGGCTGTTGGGGTTCACGCCGAGCGACAGGGCGCCCGTGGGCGTGACCGGATCGTGACCCTCGAAGTACGGGTGGGGCGCGAAGCCCAGATCGAACTCGAGGGGCCAGAAGAGCTCGAAAATGCCGCCCCAGTGGGTGCCGCCGAGGTAGAAGGCGACCTCGCCCGCCGCGAAGGCGTTGGGGGTCTCCTCCGGTGGCATGCCGCGTGGCGCCACGCCGTCGTCGGCGAACAGGCTGGCGTAGAACTCCATCGCCTCGATCCAGCCGTCGTTGACGAGGTCGGGCTGCAGGTTGGCCGGACCGGTCAGGCCGGGGCCTCCACCGAGCGACTCGATCAGGGGCTGCAGCTGGTAGTAGCGGCTCACCTGATCGAACTGGAAGCCGTAGGTGGCGCCACCCTCCTGGGCCCAGCGCGCCAGGTCGACCAATTCGTCCCAGGTCATGCGGTCGTCGGGAGACGTGGACGGGTACGGAATCCCCGCCTGGTCCAGCAGCGACTTGTTGTAGTAGAGGATCTGCGTCGAGGTGTTGAGCGGCAGCGCCATCAGCCTGCCGTCCACGGTCGAGGCCGTCAGCGCCGTGTCCACCCAGTCGTTCGCGGCGTCGCCGACGGCGTCGGAGACGTCGTGGAGGAACCCCTGATTGTCCAGCGCCGCAACCCGTGGCTGGTCGGCGATGTAGACGTCCGGGCTCTCGCCGCCGTCCGAGAGGCGGCTCTGGATGACCTGGTTCAACTCGCCGAACGGCACGGACTGGTACTCCACGGTGATGCCGGGGTTCTCGGCGTGGAACGCATCAAGCAGTGGTGCCACCCCCTCGGGGCCGTAGAACCCGAGGAACGAGATCGTCACGGGCTCCGCATCGTCCATGGGCTCCGGTGGCGGAGGCGGCTCCGGTGCCGGCTCGGGAGGCGGCGGTGCCGGTTCGGGCTCAGGTGCCGGTGCCGGTTCGGGTGGCGGTGCCGGTTCTGGCGCCGGTGCGGGTTCGGGTGGCGGTGCCGGTTCGGCAGCCGGCGGGCTCGGGGCCGCCGTGGTGTCGTCGTCGCCGCAGGCAGTCAGACCGACAGCCAGCAGCACGAGCGCGCACGCCGCGGCCGTCAGGACGCGGAACGTCGATGATCTCATTTCTTCCCCCTCTTAGGGTCGGAGCACGATGCGCCCCAGGAGGCGTGTGCGATGTGCCGGCCGGGGCGAGGGGCCTGCCTGGGTCCGACCGTGGTTCCGAGCGGGGAGGCCCTAGGCGCGCAGGCTCTCCGAGAGGGTGTTCCAGCACAAGGTGGCGCACTTGATGCGCACCGGGAACTTCACCACGCCGCGCAGTGCCTCGAGGTCGCCCAGATCGGCGGGCGGGGCCACCTCGTCGCCGTCGGTGACGATCGACATCATGGCCTTGAAGGAGCGCTCCAGCTTCTCCACCTCGGCGAGGCTGCGGCCCTTCACCGCCACCGACATCATCGAGGCGGTGGACTGGCTGATGGAGCAGCCCTGGCCGCCGACGCGCACGTCGCGCACCACGCCGTCGGCCACCTCCGCGTAGATCACCACCTCGTCACCGCACAGCGGGTTGAACCCCTCGGCCCGGCGGGCCGGCGGGCAGGGCAACTCGCCCCGGTTGCGGGGGTTGCGGTAGTGATCCAGGACGATCTCTCGGTAGAGGTCTTCGAGGCCGGGCATGCTGGAATCGAAGGCTATTGGGGGCCGAACAGATCGCCCACGCGATCCAGCGCCTCGGCCAGTTGGTCGATGTCGGACTCGTCGTTGTAGATGTAGACCGACGCCCGGGCGGTCGCCACCACGCCCAGGCAGCGCATCAGCGGCTTGGCGCAGTGGTGGCCGGCGCGCACGCACACGGCGTGGGTGTCGAGTACCTGGGAGATGTCGTGTGCGTGGACGTCGCCGTAGGCGAACGACAGCACCCCGCCGCGTGCGGCCGGTTCGGGGGGTCCGTGGATCGTGAGCAGTTCGCCGTGGCGTTCGGTGAGGGTGCGCAGGGCGTAGGCGGTGAGCGAGGTGTCGTGGCGGCGCACCGCCTCCATGCCGATGCCGTTGAGATAGTCCACGGCGGCGCCGAGACCCACCACCTCGGCGATGGCGGGGGTGCCGGCCTCGAATTTCCAGGGCAGCTCGTTGGGCAGGAAGCCCTCGGTGGTGACGTTCAGGATCATCTCCCCGCCGCCCATGAACGGGGGCATCGCCTCCAGCAACTCCTCGCCGGTGGGCCCGCACATCTTGTGGCCCGAGAAGGCCAGGAAATCGCATCCCAGTTCGGTCACGTCGGTGGGCACGTGGGGCACGTACTGGGCGCCGTCCAGCAGCACCAGCGCGCCCCGCTCGTGGGCGGCGTCGACGATGCGGCGGATCGGGGGGATCGTGCCCAACACGTTGGACATGGCACTGAACGCCACGAGCCGCACGCCGTCGAGCAGCCGGTCCAGGTGGCGCAGGTCCAGCCGGCCGCCGTCGTCGAGGGGCAGCCAGCGCAGCTCGATGCCGCGCTCGGCGGCCAGCATGTGCCAGGGCACGATGTTGGCGTGGTGCTCCATGTGGGTGAGCAGCACGGCGTCGCCCTCGCGGAGGTTGGTGCGGCCCCAGCTGTGTG
>JAGWAL010000054.1:4374-16911 GCA_021296415.1 Acidimicrobiia bacterium
GCTTCGACCGCGCCTCCTCCATCGCCTGGGTGGCGATGTCGGCGATGTGGTAGGCGCCGCGGTGCACGTTGGCGTTCACGCTGCGGTAGTAGTCGTCCATGGCGTCCAGCACCGCCCGAGGTTTCTGCGAGGTGGCGGCCGAGTCCAGATAGACGATCGGCTTGCCGTAGACGTCCCTGCTGAGCAGGGGAAAGTCGGCCTTCGTGGCGGCGGCGAGGTCGCTCATGGGGCCGATCCGCTCAGCGCCAGGCGTTGTAACCCTGGGCCTCGAGCCGCTCGGCCAGGGCCATGTCGCCGGATTCGGTGATCCGGCCGTCGATGAGGATGTGGACGTGGTCCGGCACCAGGTACTCCAGCAGGCGCTGGTAGTGCGTGATGGCGAGGGTGCCCATCTGCGGGTTCTCCTCGCGCACCGCGTGCACGCCCGACGCCACGATCTTGAGGGCGTCGATGTCGAGGCCGGAGTCCGTCTCGTCCAGGATGGCCATGTCGGGACGCAGGATGGCCATCTGCAGGATCTCGTTGCGCTTCTTCTCCCCGCCCGAGAAGCCCTCGTTCAGGAAGCGGTCGGCGAAGGCGGGATCGATTCCCAGGCGGTCCATCCAGTCCATGATCTGCATCCGCAACCGCAGGATGCTGATCTCCTCGCCGGACCGGGCACCGGCGGCCTGGCGCAGGAAGTTGAGCACCGAGACCCCCACGATGGACTGGGGGTACTGGAAGGCCAGGAACAGCCCGGCCTTGGCGCGCTCGTCGGGGTCCCAGTCCGTGATGTCGTCGCCCCGGAACAGCACCCGCCCGGCGCTCACCTCGTATTCGGGGCTGCCCATGAGGGTGGCGGCAAGGGTGGACTTGCCCGAGCCGTTCGGACCCATCAGGGCGTGTAGCTCCCCCGGGCGGATGTCCAGGCTCACACCCCGCAGGATCTCCGCGTCGTCGCTGCCGCAGTGCAGGTCCTCGATTGCGAAGAGCGGCACCGCATCGGATGAACTCACACTGAGGAGTCTACGGCCGGCCCCCCGGCCCCCTCCCTCGCCTGTGGCCGTTCGCCTACCAGCCGCGGTCTATCCACTCCTGGAGGTGGGGGCTCTCGCGGCCGATGGTGGTGTCGTCGCCGTGGCCGGGCATGACGATGGTCTCGGGTGCGAAGCGGGAGAAGATCAACTCGTCGATCGAACCGATGATGGTGGCGAAGTCGCCGCAGGGGAACTCCGCCGGTGGCGGCTTGCCCTCGCGGAACTCGAAGCCGTCGCGGGTGAGGCCGGGGCCGCCCGGGAAGAGGGTGTCGCCGGTGAACACCACGGGCGAGCCGTCCACCTTGAAGCAGATGGATCCGGCAGTGTGGCCCGGCGTGATGGTGGTGAGCAGGCGCAGCCGCCCCACCTCCACCGCCGAGTCACCCTCGAGTATCTGGTCGTAGGAGGGCAGCATGTGGGCGTCGCCGGCGGTGACGTGCACGTCGTAGCCGGCATCGCGGATCTGCGGCACCGCGCCGATGTGGTCCTGGTGGCCGTGGGTCTCCAGCACGGTCCGCACGCCGAGTTGGCGGCACAGGTCCAGCAGCAGCTCGTGCTCGTTGGCGGCGTCGCGCACGATGAACACGTTGTTGTCGAACGGGCCGACGACAACCTTGTGGATCTCCATCTGCGTGTCCCGGTAGTGCAGCGTGGGCCGGGCGTCGGCGGCCACCCGTTCGATCCCGTGCTGCGGCCAGCAGTAGTGCTCGATGCCGGCGCTGTCTGCGTGTGCGGCTACCTCGCTCATGTTCTTGCCTCCCCGACGGCGGCGTCTCCCGCCTCGTAGTCGCTACCGATGTTGTATAACCGCTCGGGTCGAACTCCGCACCCGAGCCTCCGCTCGCCGGTGCAGCGACCTCCAGCCGTGTCTCTCCCCAACTCGGCAATCCGGCTGAGGCCATTCCCGACCGTGCGGGCGGCGATCCCATTTAAATCGTATGATGGTAACTTTGTATTATGAATGGGACACACACGGTAACAGTGGGAGACAGGGGCAGAATCGTCGTTCCGGCAGCGGTTCGAGAGCGAGCGGGATTCTCCGAGGGCCTCAGGCTGATTCTGCTCGAGACTCCTGGCGGTGTCGTTCTGGTCACCCGAGAGCAGTTGCTTTCGCGGGTTCGCAGCGAGTTGCGCGGCCATGACCTTGTGGGGCAGTTGCTGGGCGAGCGCCGGCGGGCTGCGGAACTGGAGGACGCCGAGATGGCCAGCGTCCAGTGATCGTCGTGCTCGATTCTTCGGCCGTGCTGGCGTTCCTCCTAGGCGAGGCCGGCGCCGATCGAGTCTCGGTGGCGTTGGAGGGCGAGCCATGTTGCAGTGCCGCCAATTGGTCCGAGGTGGCGCAGCGGATGCTCGTCGGCGGCCACGACCTAGGTCTGGTTCGGTCGCTGATGGCGGGTTACGGACTCCGCGTTGAACCGGTCACCGTCGAGGACGCCGAGTGGGCGGCCCGTCGCTGGCGCCGTGGGGAGGGCCTGTCGCTGGCGGATCGCCTCTGCATGGCGCTTGCTGAACGGCTCGACACACATGTCCTGACCGCCGACACAGCCTGGGGTGCGGCCGGCAGGGTAAGGCAGATCCGGTGATCCGCTCGGCTCTCGGCTGGGGGAGATCCTCTCCGGGGTGGGTCACGCTCGAGACGGGCGAGCAGCTGGAACTGGCCGAACCCTCGGCCCGCTTGAGTGCGAAAATCATCGATTTCTTGATCCTCGTTGCGGTCATCGTCGGCGGGGTGATCGTGGTCCTGGTGGCGCTCGTCGCCGAGGGGTTCGGTGTCGGGATCGGGCTCGTCGAGGGTGTTTTCCTCGCCGCGCTGCTGATCGTTCTGGCGAGCCTTCTCTACGACCCGCTGTTCATCGCGATCCGGGGCCAGACCGTCGGCAAGAAGGCGACGGGAATCAGGGTGGTTCGAGCCGACAACGGTGAACTTCCCACCTTGGGCAGGTCATTCGCGCGGTGGGCTCTTCCGGGAGTGCTGCTGGCGATCCCCGGCGCCGGGTACGCCCTCGCCGCTCTCTGCTTCTCGTCATTGCTGCGGGACGCCTCGCGACGGGGCTGGCACGACAAGGTGGCCGGAACGGTCGTCGTCAAGGCCTGAGGACTTGCCGACCGGGTTCGGTCGGCTCGAACTTCTCTGCACAGCGCCGGCCTGACGACGCCCCAGGCGATTCCCGAGGGGTCCGGCAGGTGCGCGCGGCTATGTTCTGCGGTGACGTCGCGGCGAGGAGGGCCTGCTGTGCACCTGGGATACAGCGAGGATCAGGAGGAACTGCGGCGCTTCGTCCGGCAGTTCCTGGAGGAGAAGTCCCCCGAGTCGGCCGTCCGGGACTTGATGGAGACCGAGCGGGGCTACGACGAGGCAGTGTGGCGGCAGATGGCCGCCCAGATGGGCCTGCAGGGCATCGCCATCGAGGAGCGCCACGGCGGAGGGGGCTTCACGTTCCGGGAACTGGTGCTGGTGCTGGAGGAGATGGGTCGATCGCTGCTGTGCGCCCCGTACTTCTCCACGGTGGTGTTGGCGGTTGGGGCGCTGAGCCGCAGCGGTGACGAGGCGGCCTGCGAGGAGTTGCTGCCCGCCATCGCCGCGGGCGACTGCATTGCCACGTTGGCCGTCGAGGAGGATGACGAGGCGCACGGGACCGTCGCGCTCGCCGATGGGACGGGCTGGCGTCTCCGGGGTGAGAAGAGCTACGTGCTCGACGGGCACGTAGCCGACATCGTGCTGGTGGCCGCACGGAGCCCGAAGGGGCTTGGCCTGTTCCGCTGCGGCGGTGACGCGGAAGGTCTGCAGCGGGAGTTGCTCCCCACTCTGGACCTCACCCGCAAGCAGGCCCGGCTCACGTTCGACGGCACGCCGGCGGATGCCGTCGGCACCCTGGGAGAGGGTGGGGCCGTCCTGGACCGGGTGCTGCAACTGGCCGCGGTTGCGCTGGCCGCCGAGCAGGTGGGCGGCGCGCAGCAGTGCCTGGACATGGCCGTGGGATACGCCAAGGAGCGGATGCAGTTCGGCCGGCCCATCGGCAGCTTCCAGGCCATCAAGCATCGCTGCGCCGACCTGCTGCTGGACACCGAGACCGCCCGCTCGGCCGCTTACTACGCCGGTTGGTGCGCCGCCACCGGCGACGACGACCTGCCCGTGGCGGCCGCCATGGCCAAGGCACACTGCTCGGACGCCTACTTCCGGGCGGCGGCGGAGAACATCCAGATCCACGGTGGGATCGGCTTCACCTGGGAGCACCCGGCGCATCTGTACTTCAAGCGGGCCAAGAGCAGCCAGCTCATGTTCGGTGATCCCGCCCACCATCGGGAGCGGCTGGCGAATTTGGTGGGCCTCTGAGGCCGCAGGCGCTGCCGGATGCACCCGCCCACCTGCCCATCCCGGATGTGAGAGACCGGTAGGCGTGCTCTGGGTGTTCGTCGCTCTCGCCGCCGTGGTGGTCGTCGCGGTGGCCTGGTACACGGTGGGGACCGTGAGCGCCCGCCTGGCCAACACGGAGGCCGTGGCCACCTACGACCTCAGTGCGGCGACGGAGTTCGTGCGCCGCGGGCTGCCGGCGGAGATCCGCCGGCGGGCGGGAACCGAAAGGGTGGCGCTGCTGCTGGCCTGGAACCTCGATCACCTCCGTCGTCGCGGGGTGGCGGCGTTCGGCCAGGGCGACACCATGGCCGCGGGTGCCGCCCGCACCCCTCGACGGAGCGAACCCGACGAGGCTCTCGACAGCCTGCTGCGGCGCGCCGCCGCCGAGGGGATCGAAATCGACGCCCTCGATGCGGTCGTGATCCTGGAGCTCAACGCGCAGTACCTGGCCTCCATCGGAGCCGTCGGCGAGCAGGTGGGCGGCGAGTAGACAGGCGGCGGTTACGATCGTCGGCGTGTACCGCCCCCGTGGAGTCGCCGACCACCGGTGGATCGGCGACAAGCGCACGGGCACCGTCTACGACCTCAATGCCGTCACCGATGACGGTGCGGCGACGCCGGCGACGGGGACCCCGCGAGCGGTGATCGAGGAGTTGGTGGCGTCGGGGCGGTACCTGTGCTTCGCGCCCGACACGTTGGCCGAGGCGCGCAATCGCGGCTACCGCCTGCGGGGCGGGTGAGTGGAGGAAATCCCCTCGGGACCGCTGACGCTCTCGGGCTATCTGGCCCGGCCGCTGCGCTCCGACGGTGAGGTACTGCGGGCTCCCAGGCCGGCCGTCGTCATCTGCCACGGATTGCCGGCGGCGCCCGGTGGGGCGGCCACCGCGGGCCGGTCGTATCGGGTCCTGGCCGACCGCCTCGCCAGCGAGATGGGCTGGTCGGCGCTGGTGCTCAACTACCGCGGCTGCGGGGCGTCCGGGGGCGACTTCTCGCTGCTCGGCTGGGTGGAGGACGTGCGCGCCGCGGTCGACCACGTCGCCGGGCGGACCAACACCACAGGGGTCTGGGTCGCCGGATTCGGAACCGGCGGAGCGGTGGCGCTGCGCGCCGCGGCCGACAGCCCGACGGTGCGGGGGGTGGTGTCGGTGGGGGCCCCGGTGGACTTCGGGGAGTGGGCCGCCAATGCCGATCGCCTGCTGCGTCACTCCCGCGACACGGGCGTGGTCCGCAGCGACTCGTTCCCTGCGAACCCCCGAGCATGGCGTGACCAGTTCGCCGGGTTCAGCACGACCGAGGCGGCCGACCGTTTGGCGCCGCGCCCGCTCATGGTCGTGCACGGCTCCGACGACGAACTCGTGCCGTCGCTGGACGCCCGCGCCATCGCCGACGCCCACGGCGCTGCCGATCTGCGCATCATCGCCTCCGGGGGGCACCGCTTGCGCTACGACCCGCGCTGCATCTCCCTGGTGCTGGGCTGGCTCGACCGCCATGGCCACGACACCGCCGCCATGTCGGCGCTGAGCGCCGACCCGGTGCCGGCGGGAGGGCCGGAGGCGCTCCCTACGGCCGAGGGTTCCGCGCCGCCTGCCTAACCGGTGACAGTCGGCGCCGAATCACCGGTGACGGCCCACTAGCTGCCGTTCTCGTCGCGTTCCTAAACGTCCTCGATTTGCTCGATCCGCTCGAATTCGTCGGTGATGTCGTCTGCGATTCCCACATAGATGATTGTGAGCACGATCATGATGACGGCGGCGACGAGCGAGATCGACAATCCGGCGATGGCAAGGCCCCGGTGGGGTCTGGCCTGCCTGTTGGCTCTGCGCAGCCCGATCGCCGAGAAGACGATCGCCGGGAGTATGAAAACCAAGTCGATCAGGGACAGCCAGCACAGGATCAGCGCGAGGATCGACAGGACGAAGCCGGCCACGGCCATCCCGTTTCCGGGAGGTGCTGCCGAACCGGCTCCGTGACCGGCGGGCGCCTGCTGCGGCGGGTGGCTGCCCTCGTGGGCGGCCGCCGCCGTATCCCAGTCCGTGCCCGGCCCACTGTCGGAGGTCTCCTGCCAGGGGAACTTGCCGGGAGCCCCAGAGGGTGAAGGGTCCAGCCGGTCCGGTTCGTCACGGTTGTAGTCCTGCTCTTGGCGGTTGTAGCGGTCCATCGCTCCTCCGGTCGGGGCGTGGCAGTAGGCGTCAGTCCTGCTTGGACCGCCCGGCGGCCTTCTGTTCCTTCTTCCAGGCGCGCACCCGTGCGAGGGCCTCGGGGCCGTCGATGTCGGCCACCGAGCGGGGGGTGTCGTCGGCGAACGGGCCGGCGTAGCGCTCCCAGCCGTCCGGGCGGACGGTGAACCGCTTGGCCAGGATCGCCAGGAAGATCATGGACTTCTCGTCGCCGTAGCCCGGGAGCTCTTGGCTGCTTCCGGCCGAGGCCCACACCGACCCGGCGTCGCCGTTGTAATGCTCGGCGATCTGGCGGCACAGATCGTGTGCCCGGCGGGCCATCGCCGCGGGAAAGCGGTGCAGTGCCGGCTTGGCGCAGAAGGCGGCCTCGAGGTCGGCCGGATCCATGGCGGCGATGGCGGAGGCATCCAATTTGCCGCCGAGTCGCTCGGCAAGGCGGGAGGGCGACTTGAACGCCCACTCCATGGGGATCTGCTGATCCAGCAACGTTGCCAGCAGCAGAGCCAGCGGTTCGTTGTTGACGAGCGCGTCAGCGACATCGTCACCGGTGACGGCAAGGGTTCCAGCGGTCATACCCCGAGCGTAACGGCCGCGCAATGGCGGCGCGGCACTCAGGCGCTCAGCACCGTCCGATACAGGGCGACAATGAGCCCGATGCCTGCGCAGATGGCGAGCAGTCCACAGACCGCGATCACCCTCGTGGCCACATGGCCACGCCGCGACCGCCCGAGCGCGACGCCGGAGAACACACCGCTTCCGGTCCAGAAGGCGAGATTGACCGGTGTGAGGAAGATGAGGAGGAGGAGGGCCCCCAGGCTGTCCCAGCCTTCGAGCCACCGGTCCGGATCGTTCGAGATCGCGACGGCGAGGAAGGTCTCGGGGATCAGGGGGAGCAGCCCCAGGATGAGGCCCGCAATGGCCAGGCCGGTACTTCTGCGGGCTCGCTCCGTCCCGACCACAACCGTTCCGGCGACCTTGTCGTGCCATCCTTGTCGACGATGGTCCCAGGTCAACGTCAGGTAGCAGAAGAGCGCGGCCAGCCCGGCCAGTCGGACGGGAATCGCAACGAGCTGTTCACTGCCGGCCGACTCTAGGGCGATCCCCGCGAGCAACGGGAGCGATCCCACCAGCCCGGGAATGGCCCACCGGCGTAGTGACGTGCCCCACCCCGGTACTGCGCCGTCTGCGAGACGGATCACCTTCGCGCCCACTGCGAGCTTGCCGACGGTCTCGCCCCGGGTCGCGATCAGACTCACCTCGTAGAGCAGGCCGATGACGATGATCGAGACGATGGTGGCGGCCCAGAGTGTGCCGTTGCCATCGTCCCGGTCCCGGATTGTTGCTGCTGCGAAGAGTCCGGTGACGATCGCGGCGAGCGCGCCCAGCAGTGTCCAGTCGATGATACGAGCGGCCAGGCGGGTCCCCGCGCTGGCCAGCGCCACCGAGCGGCCGTCCCCCAGACTGCACAGGCGGGCGTTGGGGTCCTGGCCGCTCGTGCGCCGCGCGTATGCGGGCTGTTCTCCGCCCTTGGCGCTCCGTGGGGCGATGTCCCCGGGAGGCTGGGATGCCTGCGGCGCGACGGCGGGCGGCGCGTCCGGCGGCACAGGCGCGCTGTCAGGGGTGCCGGTGGGTTCGTGCCCGGGGGATTCACCGCGACTCCGAGAGGTTTGCGGGTCGGGTCCTGGTAGCTGCTCCGGCCGCGTCTGCAGAGGAGCGACGATGTCGTCAGGCTCGTCCCACGGGAACCGCCGGCGGCTGGTCACACGCCGAGCGTACGGCTCGGAGCGTTGGACGCCGCCCGGTAGCGTGCCGGAGGTCACGATTCGAGCGTCGCGGTCCGCTGCCGCCTGGTCCCCGCCGCGCATCGCGCCGTGCAGGAGGCAATGGTGAGACGGCCAGGAGACGGCGCGGAGGTGCCGCGGCGGGCGTGGGTGGTGCTGGGAGTGGTGTGCGTCAGCATCTTCCTGGTGGTGATCGACGCCTCCATCGTGAACGTGGCGTTCCCCACCATCGGCGCCGATCTCAACACCACCGACGCCGTGCTGTCGTGGATTCTGACCGCCTACAACGTGACGGTCGCCTCGCTGCTGCTGCTGGCCGGACGGACCGCCGACAGGCTGGGGCGCAAGCGGGTGTTCCTCATCTCGGTGGGTGTCTTCACGCTGGGGTCGCTGCTGTGCAGCTTGGCCCCTGACGCAGGCTCGCTCATCGCCTTCCGGGTGGTGCAGGCCCTCGGTGGCTCGGCCATCTTCCCGTCCTCCCTGGCGCTGGTGCTGCCGGAGTTCCCCGTCGAGCGGCGCTCGGCGGCCGTGGGCATCTGGTCCGCCGTGGCCGGCTTCGGCGGGGCGGTCGGCCCGTCCGCCGGCGCATTGCTGATCGAACTGTTCGGCTGGCGGGGGATCTTCTGGGCGAGCGTCCCCCTCGGTGCCGCCGTCGTGGTGCTGGGTCGTCGCTACCTGACCGAGACGCGGGTGGCAACCGATACAGGGCGCCTCGACGTCATCGGCGTCCCGGTCAGCGTGCTGGGCGTGGCACTCGTGCTGCTGGCGGTTGTGCAGGCCGAGCACTGGGGCTACACCAGTGTCCGGACGCTCACGCTGGCGTGTGTGGGCCTGGTCCTGCTGCCGGTCCTGGTGTGGCGGTCGCGCCGTCACCCGTCTCCGGTGCTGGACATGTCGCTGTTCGCCATCCCGTCGTTCCGGGTGGCCACCTTCGCCACGATCTTCTTCGGGTTCGCCTTCCTGGGCGGGTTCTTCTTGAACTCCCTACTGTTGCAGCGTCTCTGGGAGTGGCCGGTGTGGAAGACCGGTCTGGGTCTCAGTCCCAGCCCGCTGATGTCGGTCCTGGCCTCCTGGTGGGTCGGCCGCGCCGCCGACCGGCTCGGCCACCGCTGGCTCACCGCGGTGGGGAGCGGGCTGTGCGTCGCCGCCTTCTCGTGGCAGTTCTGGCGCGTCGGCGCCGTTGCGGACTACTGGTCGGACTTCCTGCCGGCGATGCTGATGCTGGGGGCCGGTGTGGGGATGGCGATCACCTGTATCACGGCCGCACCCTTGGCGGACCTGGGCAGCGACCAGTTCGCCATGGGAAACGCCACGGCTCGCACTGTGCAGCAGCTCTGCTACGGCGTTGGTGTGGCCGCCATCGTGGCGCTTCTGGGCGCCGGCGGCGCCGGGGATCTCGCCCGCTACCCGCGTGCTTGGATCTGGCTCATCAGCTCCTACACCTTGGCGGGGTTGACGATGGCGCTGTTCTACCCCGCCGGCAGCGCCGCCGGGCGGGCGGGCCTCGCCGCGGGTGGTGTAGGCGGTCGATCAACCGCCCGCGAGTAGCCCGGCCGGGAGCGTTCTCGGAGCCCCGCGGCACCGGTGGTCGCTGCCGGTGCCACCTGGATCCCGGCTCCTGCCGGGATGGCGGGAGAGCCACCACGGAGCGCTGCTCGGCGGCCGTCGGTGGCCGTGGTCGTGTTCCGCCCGCTAGGTCAGCGGGCCGCACTCGTAGTCGACGGGGTTGACCGCCTCGGGGTCCACGTCAAAGCGCTCGATGGCGTCGTCGACGACCGAGGCGTCGATCTCTCCGGCGGCGACGAGCCCGGCCAGGACGGCCACGGTGACGTGGGCGCCGTCGACCTCGAAGAAGCGGCGCAGTGACTCACGGGTGTCGCTGCGGCCGAAGCCGTCGGTCCCCAGGACCAAGTAGCCCCCGGGCACCCAGCGGGCGATCTGATCGGGCACCAGGGTGAGGTAGTCGCTCACCGCCACGACCGGCCCGTTCGCTTGAGCCAGCTTGGCGGTCACAGGCGGCACACGCGGCGCCTCCAGCGGGTGCAGGCGGTTCCAGCGCTCGGCGTCGAGGGCATCCTCCCGCAGTTTCTTGTAGGAGGTGGCGCTCCACAGCTCGGCGCCGGTGTCGTAGTGCTCGGCGAGGATCGCCTGCGCCTGGCGGGCCGCGGCGTGCGCCGGTCCGGAGAACAGGATCGTGGCCCGGTGGCGCGTCCCCGGCGGCCCGGCGTCCCAGCGGTACAGACCGCTCATTATGTCGGCGTCGCTGACGCCCTCGGCGCGACCGGGCTGGAGGTAGTTCTCGTTGTAGATCGTCAGGTAGTAGAAGACGTCGTCGCCGCGCGCCACTCCCGCCGGGGGATACATGCGCTCCAACCCGCAGGCGATGATCGTCGCCATCTCGTAGGCGAAAGCCGGGTCGTAGGCCTGGCACGCCGGAACCGAGGCCGCAAGCAGGTGGCTGTGGCCGTCCTGGTGCTGCAGGCCCTCGCCGGCGAGAGTCGTGCGCCCGGCCGTGGCGCCCAGGAGGAACCCCCGGGCCCGGCTGTCCGCCGCCGACCAGATCAGGTCACCCACCCGCTGGAAACCGAACATGGAGTAGAAGGTGTACATCGGCACCATCGGCACGCCCAGGTTGGCGTAACTGGTGCCGGCGGCGATCCACTCCGCCAGCGAGCCCGCCTCAGTGATGCCCTCCTCCAGGATCTGCCCGTCGGTGTCCTCGGAGTACGACAGCAGCAGGTCGTGGTCCACCGGCTCGTAGAGCTGCCCGTGCGAGGCGTAGATCTCGAACTCCCGGAACAGCGAGTCCATCCCGAAGGTGCGAGCCTCGTCGGCGACGATCGGGGCGACCCGGGCGCCGAAGTCCTTGTCGCGCAGCAGCGAGCGCAGCAAGGTGGTGAACGCCACGGTGGTGGACACCTCCCGATCGCCGGAGCCCTCGTCGAAGGTGGCGAAGATCTTGCGGTCGGGCTGGCGCAGAGGCCGGCGGTCCCGCACGATGCGCGACGGGAGCGCCCCGTCGAGCGCCTGGCGGCGCCGGCGCATGTACGCCATTTCCTCCGCGTCCGGTGGTGGCCGGTAGTACGGCGGCGCGTCATCGTCGGTGAGGGCGCTCTCGGGGATCTGCTCCCAGAGGCGCAGCCGGTCGCGGAGCTCCAGCAACTGCCGTGTGGTCATCTTCTTGATCTGATGGGTGGCGTTGCGGCCTTCGAACCCCTTACCGAGGCTCCAGCCCTTGATGGTCTTGGCCAGAATCACCGTCGGTGAACCGACGTTCTCGGTGGCGGCCTTGTAGGCGGCGTACAGCTTCTCGTGGTCGTGGCCGCCCCGGGGCAGGTTGGCGAGGTCCGCGTCGCTGTAGTCGTCCACCATGGAGCGCAGGCGCGGATCGGGCCCGAAGAAGTGCTCGCGGATATAGGTGCCGGACTCGGTGGCGTAGCGCTGGTACTCGCCGTCGACAGTGGAGTTCATCTTGTTCAACAGCAGGCCGTTGGTGTCGCGCTTGAGCAGTTCGTCCCAGCGGGATCCCCAGATGACCTTGATGACGTTCCAGCCGGCGCCGCGGAACAGGCCTTCGAGTTCCTGGATGATCTTGCTGTTCCCCCGAACGGGCCCGTCGAGGCGCTGCAGATTGCAGTTGACCACCCAGATGAGGTTGTCGAGCTCCGAGCGCCCGGCCAGCGAGATGCCGCCCAGGGTCTCCGGCTCGTCCATCTCGCCGTCGCCCACGAAGCACCAGATGCGCGACCCGGAGGTGTCGTCGATGTGCCGGTGGTGGAGGTAGCGGTTGAAGCGGGCGTGGTAGATGGAGTTGAGGGCGCCGAGCCCCATGGACACCGTGGGGTACTCCCAGAAGTCCGGCATCAGCCGGGGGTGCGGGTAGCTGGACACGCCCCGGCCGCCGATCTCCATCCGGAAGTTGTCGAGGTGCTCGGTGGTGAGCCGCCCCTCGAGGAAGGCGCGGGCGTAGATGCCGGGGGCGGCGTGGCCCTGGAAGTACACGTGGTCACCCGGCTGCTCTGCGTCCTTGCCCCGGAAGAACCAGTTGAAACCCACGTCGTAGAGCGACGCCGAGGAGGCGAAGGTGGACAGGTGTCCGCCGATGCCGTCGGCCGCCTTGTTGGCCCGTATCACCATGACCGCGGCGTTCCAGCGGATGTAGCGCCGGATCAGCTTCTCGAGGTGCTCGTCGCCGGGGAAGAACGGCT
>JAGWAL010000055.1:0-1438 GCA_021296415.1 Acidimicrobiia bacterium
GAGGACGATGGTGCCTCAGGTCTGCGAGAGTTGTCGGTAGATGAAGAGCCCGCGATCTCCCAAGACGGTCGCCGCCCTCGCCCTCATCGTCGCTGTCGCCGTCGCGGTCGCGGCGTGGCTGGTCGTCGCCGGACGAGACCAGCAAGCGTCCCCGGTCACGGATTCCCCTGCGAGGGTCTCGCCCGTTACCGGGGCGGACGCATCCAATCCCGAGCTGGTCGCGTGGGGATCGGACGTCTACTCCCGGCACTGCGCGTCATGCCACGGGGCGAACCTGCAGGGAGAGCCGAACTGGACCGTCCGCAGGGTCGATGGCACGCTTCCGGCGCCTCCCCACGACGTCTCCGGCCACACCTGGCATCACAGTGACGCGCAGCTCTTCGAGATGACCAAGTGGGGGACGGCCGCGGTCGTCGGCGGCGGCTATCCGACCAACATGCCGGGATTCGCCGACAAGCTCGACGACGACGAGATCTGGGCTGTCCTGGCCTTCATCAAGAGTTGGTGGCCCGAGGACGTCCAGGCGGTACAGGCTCGGCGGTCAGGCTGAAGCCGGCAGCCCCTCCGGCAATCGGGCGCTGAGGGGTAGGCCTAGGTGGCCGCTCCCGCCGGCCTCGCGGGGGTGAACTCGGCGGGCAGGTGCTTGATGCCGTGTATGAAGGACGATGCCAGCAGGTCCGGCTCGCCGGTGGCGCGGATGTCGCCGATGCGGCTGAACAGCTCGCGGAACATCACCTTGATCTCCCGCCGGGCCAGGTGGGCGCCGAGACAGAAGTGCGGCCCGGGTCCGCCGTAGCCGATGTGGGGGTTCGGGTCACGCAACACGTCGAAGGCCAGCGGGTCATCGAAGAGCGACTCGTCCCGGTTGGCGCAGAGGTAGTGCAGGACCACCTGGTCGCCCTCGTCGAGCTTCTGGCCTTCCAACTCGGTGTCGCGCAGCACGGTGCGACGCATGTAGGTGACCGGGCTGGCGATGCGGACGATCTCCTCGATGGCGCTGTGGGCCACCCCCTCGAAGTCCTCGGTCCAGATGCGGCGCTGGTCGGGATGGTCGGTGAGGTACACCAGGCCCCAGCTGATGGCGTTGCCACCACCAGCAGGATGAAGAAGCTGGCCAACTCGGCGCGGGTGAGCCGCTCGCCGTCGACCTCGGCGTTGACGAGGATGCTGGTGAGGTCGCCGCTGTCCACTCCCACCTTGGAATCCGCCACGTCGTCCATCAGCTGGCTCAGCGCCTCGCCGGCGGTGAGGATCGCGGTGATGAGGTCCCCGAGCTCGGGCACGTACTCGGGGTCGCCCCCGCCCAGGATGACGTTGGACTGGTCGAACACGAAGTCGTGCTGGGAGGGGGGGATCCCCATGAGGTCGCACACGATGCGCAGCGGCAGCCGGGCCGCCACGTCGGTGACGAAGTCGCATTCGCCCCGCTCGCACACCT
>JAGWAL010000055.1:1683-12824 GCA_021296415.1 Acidimicrobiia bacterium
TCTCCAGCTCGCCGTAGAACTTGAAGCCGGGGAAGAACGTCAGCGGATGGCCGCGTAGCAACCGCAGGTCCTCTTCCACTTCGTTGCGATGCCGCTTCCAGAAGACGTTGTGGATGGGGTTGTGCGGGTCCCCCTCGGTCGCCGGCGGTGGCTTGGCCGCAGGGCCGGGGGTGGTTGCAGAATCGGGAGTGACGGCGGTCATGGCACCAACTCCGGGTCGGGTGAACGCGTGCCGCGTCCTCACTGTAGTGATCAGGCCGGCGCCGGCGACGGTGGTGTGACTCGGGGCCCTCCCCTTGGCGGGAACACGTGAGGGTGACGGAGCCGCTATAGGGTCACCGGCATGGAGAAGCGAAACGTTGGTGCCTTGCCGGTGTCGGTTGTGGGGCTGGGGTGCAACAACTTCGGTATGACCATCGACGCCGATGCCTCACGGGACGTGGTCGACGCCGCCATCGATGCCGGGATCAACTACTTCGACACCGCCGACATCTATGGCGGGGGCAAGTCGGAGGAGTTCCTGGGTGCCGCACTGGCCGGACGTCGTGACCGGGTGGTCATCGCCAGCAAGTTCGGCCACGCCAAGTTCCTGCCGGAGGGCCAGCGGGGTGGCGATCCGGCCTGGGTCCGCCGATGCATCGAAGCGAGCCTGCGGCGCCTGGGCACCGACTGCATCGACCACTACATGATCCACACGCCGGACCCGCACACCCCCCACACCGAGACCCTCGGTGCCCTCGGTGAACTCGTGGAAGAGGGCAAGGTCCGGGAGATCGGCTGCTCGAACTTCAGCGCGGAGTTGGTCGATGCCAGCGCCCAGGCCGCGGCCGATGCCGGGGTGGGCAACTACGCCAGCGTCCAGAACCACTACTCGGTGCTGACCCGCGACGTGGAGGAGGAGGGCGTTCTCGCCGCCTGCGATCGCACCGGCATGGCCGTGGTTCCGTTCTTCCCCCTGGAGTCGGGGCTGCTGACCGGCAAGTACTCCGGGGCTGCGCAACCCGACGGCGCCCGTCTCACCACGATGAAGGGCGGCACCTGGGACCGCTTCTTGAGCGAGGCGAACCTCGCCGCAGTTGATCGGCTCACGGGCTACGCCGCCGAGCGGGATCGCAGCATCCTGGAGCTGGCCATGGGATGGCTCGTTTCGAATCCGGCGGTGGCCTCGGTCATCGCCGGCGCCACCAAGCCCTCCCAGGTGGCCGCCAACGTGGCCGCCGCCGGCTGGTCGATGACTTCCGACCAGCGGGCCGAGATCGCCGCACTGGCCTAGCCGGAGGCCGCCGCTTCGCCGCCGCGAAGCGCGGTCAACTGCAGCCTGCGCGGCATCCACCACGAGAGCACGCGCGCCGACGATGCTACGGCGGTGGCGCGAACTGCCATCGGGACGTGCTCCGCGGAGCGGTCCCGGCACTGGGCCGGACAGGGGGTGGCGGTTTGAGCCACGCGGTCAAGGTCCGCGGCACTGACGGTCGGGGAGCGTTGGCTCTCGTGGAACCGGACCGCACGGACGCGGCTCGCATCGCGACGCGGATTCAGGTGCGCAATTCCGGCCATCCCGAAGAGCGGCGCATTCCGGCCGCGGCCGCCCAACTCGGGGTGACGGGTCTCATTGGCTGTCGCTTCTGGACGGTGTACCACCTGGAGGGGCTGCTCAGCGACGCCGACGTGGCCCGGCTCTGCGCTGAGGCTCTCGTTGACCCGGTCACCGACGAGGTTGTCGTCGGCACACCCGACGTCACCGCCCGGGTGGTGGAGGTGGCGCCCATCGCGGGCGTGACCGACGGTGCGGCGCGGGAGTTGGAGCGGGCGGCGGCCGTGCTGGGCCTCCCGCCGCTGAGAGTGGCCACCGCCCGCCGCTACGAGTTGAGCGGTGACCTCGACGAGGCCGACCTCGCCGTGCTCACCCGACGGGTACTGGCCAACCCCACGATCGAACGCAGCGGCAGCGGCGAGCTGGAGCCGTCCTTCGCGCCCACCTGGGAGGCGGCGCCGGCGGCACCAGCGGTGCGGCTGATCGGCCTGGACGACGAGCAGCTGGCCGAGCTGAGCCGCCGGCGGATGCTGTCGCTCGACGTGCCCGAGATGCGAGCAATCCAGGCCCACTTCGCGTCGTGCGGTCGCGATCCCACCGACGCCGAACTCGAGACGCTGGCACAGGCCTGGTCGGAGCACTGCGTCCACAAGACCTTCAAGGCGCAGATCCGCCTCAGCCACACCCGCGCCGACGGGCACCTCGAGGTGTCGCACCACGGCGGCCTGCTCGACGACTTGCGGCGGGCGACCGCCGAGCTGGATGCGGACTGGCTGCGGTCGGTCTTCGTCGACAACGCCGGCATCGTCGCCTTCGACGACGAGTTGGATCTGGCGGTCAAGGTGGAGACGCACAACCACCCCTCGGCCCTGGAGCCCTTCGGCGGGGCCAACACCGGCGTCGGCGGCGTGGTGCGCGACATCCTGGGGGTCTCGGCCCGGCCCATCGCCTGCACGAACGTGCTGTGTTTCGGTCCCGAGGACCTCGGAGATGCCGAACTCCCGGCAGGGGTGCTGCATCCCCGTCGCATCCGGGACGGGGTCGTGGCCGGCATCGGCGATTACGGCAACAAGCTGGGCCTGCCCACCGTCAACGGCGCCGTCCTGTACGACCCCGGCTACGTGGGCAACCCGCTGGTGTTCTGCGGGGCGGTGGGACTGCTGCCCTCCGGCTCGCACCCCACCGAGCCCCGGGCCGGCGACCGGATCATCGTCATCGGCGGCCGGACCGGGCGCGACGGCATCGGTGGCGCCACGTTCTCCTCGGCCGGGCTGGACGCCACCGTCGTGAGCCGCGCCGGCTCCGCCGTGCAGATCGGCGACCCCATCGTCGAGAAGGGCTGCATCGAGGTGATCGAGCGGGCCCGGGACAGGGGCCTCTACAACGCCATCACCGACTGCGGCGCGGGTGGGCTGTCCTCGGCGGTGGGGGAGATGGGCGCTGGGCTGGGGGCGGACGTGGATCTTGCAGCCGTGCCACTGAAGTACCCCGGCCTCCAACCCTGGGAGATCTGGCTGTCGGAGGCCCAGGAGCGCATGGTGCTGGCCGTGCCCGAGGACAACGTCGCGCCGTTGCGGGAGCTGTGCCGGAGCTGGGACGTGGAGCTGAGCGACATCGGCTCGTTCACGACCACCCGGCGACTGGTCGTGCGCCACGGCGACTGCGACGTGATCGACCTGCCCATGGCGTTTCTGCACGACGGCCTGCCGCGACGAAGCCTGATTGCGACCCACAGCGATCCCGTCGCATCGGTCGGCCCGGGCGAGCCGTCGTCTCCGGCAATAGACGGCGGCCGGCTGCTCCTGGACCTGCTGGGCCATCCCAACGTGGCCTCCCGCGAGTCGATCGTCCGCAGCTACGACCACGAGGTCAGGGGAGGCACCGTGGTGCGTCCCTTCGCCGGCCCCGGCGCCGACGGTCCGACCGACGCGGCCGTGCTCAAGCCTCTGGGCACCTGGCACCACGACAGGGCGGTGGCCCTGGCCGTCGGCCTCAACCCGCGCCTCACCCGCCCTGCATGCCATCGACGAGGCGTTCCGCAACCTCATCGCCGTCGGTGCCGACCCCGACCGGGTGGCCCTGCTGGACAACTTCAGCTGGGGCGATCCCACGCGTCCCGACAGGCTGGGCTCGCTGGTTCGGGCCGTGCAGGGCTGCGTCGAAGGGGTGCGCCGCTACGGGGCCCCGTTCGTCTCCGGCAAGGACAGCCTCTACAACGAGTTCGACGGCCGGGCTGTGCTCGGCACGCTGCTGATCTCCGCCGTCGGGATCGTGCCGGACCTGCACCGGGTGGCGACGAGCGCCCTGACCACCTGCGGCGGCGACCTGTGGCTGGTGGGCCGCGGCTCGGACCACCTGGGTGGGTCGCTCGTGGCCGACCTGCTGGGGCTCGACGACACCCGGGTACCGCCGCCGGTGGGCGATCCACTGCCCCGCTACCGGGCCGTGCACGATCTCATCGCCGCCGGCGCGGTGAGCGCGGCCCACGACGTGAGCGACGGCGGGATCGCGGTCGCCCTTGCGGAGATGGCCATCGGTGGCCAACTCGGCCTGAGGGCGACGATCCCGCGGGACGCCCCCTCTCCGGGCGCCTCCCGCGGCGCCCCCGTGAGGTCCGGCGGCAACGGCTCGGCGCCGTCCGGCGGCCGGCTCGGGACGGTTGCCGCACTGGCAAACGAGGCGCCGGGTCGGCTGGTGCTGGAGACCCCGGTCGAGCAGCGGGCCGCGGTCGTGGCGCGGCTGGGCACTCTCGGCCGGCGCATCGGCACGGTGACCGGCAGCGGCGAGATCGAGATCCGCGTCGCCGCCGATCCTGGCGACGACTCTGCGACCCCGATCGGCGGTCCGACTCCCGTCACGGTGACCCTCTCGGCCGCCAGGGGCGCCTTCGGGTGCCACCCGCCGTCGCCATGAACAGGCCCCCCGTCCTCATTCTCCACGCTCCCGGCACGAACCGTGACACCGAGGCGGCCTTGGCGGTGGCGGCCGCGGGCGGTGATCCCCGGATCGTGGCCGTGTCCGACCTGAGACGGCGGCCGGCGGCCTTCTCCGACTGCGCCGCGGTGTTGCTGCCGGGCGGGTTCTCCTACGGCGACGCCTTGGGGGCCGGGGGCCGCTTGGCCCTGGAGCTCCGGGCCTGGTTCGGGGCCGAACTGCGCGACCTGGCACGGTCGGGACGGCCGATCCTGGGTATCTGCAACGGCTTTCAGGCCCTCGTGAAGTCGGGGCTGCTCGGAGGGCGTTCCATCACGCTGGCCGCCAACGCCGGCGGCCGTTTCGAGTGCCGCTGGGTGACCCTCCGCGTCGAGCCGGAGTGCCGGTCGGGCTGGCTGGTGCCGCTGGGAGGGTCGCTCATCCGTTGCCCCGTGGCTCACGGCGAGGGACGGGTGGCGGTGGCCGATCCCCCGGCGGCGACCGGACTGGAGCAGTCGGGGTGCGTCGCCTTCCGGTACCTGGCCTCGGGATCGGCGGGCGGTGCGGCGGCCGCCGCGGCGGGGGCCTACCCGGCCAACCCCAACGGCTCGGTCCACGACATCGCCGGGATGTGCGACTCGACCGGCGCCGTGGTCGGGCTCATGCCCCATCCCGAGGATCACATCGTGGACTGGCAGAGGCCCTCCGGTCCCCCCGGGGCGCGCGGTTCGGCTCTCTTCGAGGCCTTCGTGGACGCGGCCCGATGACGGTCGCCGCATCGCAGGACCGTGCCTTCGCGGGCATCTCCGACGAGTTGGCCGCCGAGCTGGGACCGCTGCGCCGGGGCAAGGTGCGCGACGTGATCGACCTGGATGATCGCCTGGCACTCGTGGCCACCGACCGGTTGTCGGCCTTCGACCGCGTGCTGGGTCTGGTGCCGTTCCGCGGCCAGATCCTCAACCAGCTCTCCGCCTGGTGGTTCGAGCTGCTCGGCGACATCGTGCCGTCGCACGTCGTGGCCGTGCCCGATCCCAACGTGGCCATCGTCCGGAAGTGCCGGCCGCTGCCCGTGGAGGTGGTGGTGCGGAGCCGGCTGACCGGCAGCACGTCCACGTCGCTGTGGACGATGTACGAAGCCGGCGAGCGCCGCATCTACGGGATCGACTTCCCCGACGGGATGGCCAAGAACGATCCGCTGCCCCGACCCGTCATCACCCCGACGACAAAGGCCCACACCGGCCACGACCAGCCGCTCAGCGAGGCGGCGGTCGTCTCGGGCGGCTGGGTGGGTGCTGAGCGCTGGGGGGAGGTCCGCAGCGTGGCGCTGGCGTTGTTCGAGCGGGGCACGCGGGTTGCCGGCGACGCCGGCCTCGTGCTGGTCGACACCAAGTATGAGTTCGGGATCGGGCCCGGCGGTCGCCTCACGCTGATCGACGAGGTGCACACGCCCGACTCGTCGCGACTGTGGCGGCTCGCCACCGTGGAGTCGCGCCGGCGTGGCGGGCTGGAGCCGGAGAGCCTCGACAAGGAGATCGTGCGCCTCGCCTATGCCGCCGGCGGTTACCGGGGTGAGGGCTCGCCCGAGCCGCTCACGCCCGCGCTTGCCGCCGAGACCACCGGTGCCTACCGGCAGGCCTTCGAGGCGCTGACCGGAGCACCGCTGCAACCGGCGGCCTACCCGGCCGAGACCCGGATCGAGGCCGCCCTGCGGGCCATGCCCCATGCGCGCCGGGCCGGCAACGGTGCGCGATGATGCCCGCGTCGATGGCTGCAGGCAGCGATCCAGGCTCCGAGCCTGACCCGCCGAAGGGCGCCGCGAGCGCCGACCCGAGCGCTGGGCAGGGCGCCGGCTCGGTGCTGGTCGGGGTGGTCATGGGCAGTGACTCGGACTGGGCCACGATGCGCCGCTGCTCCGAAGTGCTCGCAGACTTCGGCGTCGCCCACGAGTGCCGGGTCGTTTCCGCGCATCGCACCCCTGAGCTGCTCACCGAGTACGCCCGCAGCGCCGAGAGTCGAGGCCTCCAGGTGATCGTCGCCGGTGCCGGTGGCGCGGCCCATCTGCCCGGGATGCTTGCCTCACACACGATCGTGCCGGTCATCGGCGTGCCAATCCTCAGCCGGGCCCTGAACGGGATCGACTCGCTGCTGTCGATCGTGCAGATGCCCTCCGGCGTGCCGGTTGCCACCATGGCCATCGGCGAGGCGGGCGCTGCCAATGCCGCGCTCCTGGCCGTCGCCATGCTGGCCCGGCGCGACCCCGAACTCGCCGGGCGGTTGACCGCCTACCGGGCTGCCCGGGCCGAACAGGTCCGTGCCACCGAACTCGGCGGGTAGGCGGCGCCGGCGATGACGTGCGGGAGGATCTCGTGAGCGTGCTCGTGCCGCCCGCGGTGATCGGCATCGTGGGTGGCGGGCAACTGGGCCGGATGCTGGCACAGGTGGCACAGCGTCACGGGTACCGGACCGCCGTACTCACCGGCGGCGGCGAGCGGAGCCCGGCCGGCTCGGTGGCCGACATCGAGATCGCGGCGCCGTTCTATGACGCCGCGGCCACCCGCCGCCTCGTGGCCTGCGCCGACGTCATCACCTGGGAGCTGGAGGACGTGGACCTGGGCGTGGCCGACGCCGCTGCCGACGCCGGGATTCCCGTCCGGCCTCGGCCGCAGGCGTTGGCCGCCGCAGCCGACCGTGCCGCCGAGAAGAGAGCCCTGATCGCCGCAGGGGTGCCGGTGGCGCCGTACCGCGAGGCCGGCGACCCGTCCGAGCTGGCCGCCGCGGTCGCGGCACTCGACGGGCCGGTCATGCTCAAGACGGCCCGCGGCGGCTATGACGGCAAGGGCCAGGTCCGCCTCCCTGCTACCGGGACCGAGCCGGTGCGAGCGGAGGCGCTCACCGAGGTGTTCCGGCGCCTGGGTTCGGTCCGGCTGATCGTGGAGCGGGAGGTGCCGTTCGACCGGGAGGTATCGGTCGTGATTGCCCGCACCGAGACCGGTGCGATCGCCGATCACGGGGTGATGGAGAACGCGCACGTCGACGGGATCCTCGATACGACGACGGTCCCGGCGCGGCTGCCCGAGGAGGTGACCGCCGCCGCGCTCGGTATCGCAGGCCAGGTTGCCCGTCATCTCGACATCGTCGGCGTGCTGTGCGTGGAGATGTTCGTGGTCGGCTCCGAACTCGTCGTCAACGAGATCGCCCCGCGCCCGCACAACAGCGGTCACTGCACGATCGAGGCCGCCGCAACCAGCCAGTTCGAGCAGCAACTCCGGGCCGTCTGCGGCTTACCGCTGGGCGACGGGACCTGCCGGCCGGCCGCCATGGCGCAACTGCTGGGCCACCTCTGGGCGGACGGCGAACCGGCGTGGTCCGAGGCCCTGACCGACCCCGGGATCCACCTGCATCTCTACGGCAAGCGCGAGCCGCGGCCGGGACGCAAGATGGGCCATCTCACGTGTGTCGACGCAACGCCGGAGCTGGCGTTGAAGCGGGTCTTTGCGGCCCGGGACCGGCTGTCATCGTGATCGGCCACGCCGGCGACGGGCTCCGGGAGGAATGCGGGGTGGTCGGCGTGTACGCCCCCGGCCGACACGCCGCCCGGATCGCCTTCTTCTGCCTGCACACCCTGCAGCACCGCGGCCAGGAGGCAACCGGGATCGCCAGCTGCGACCGGGGAACGACTCACCTGCACCGGGGTCAGGGCCTCGTTGCATCGGTGTTCAACGAGGACAACCTCTCGACCCTCGCGGGCGAGGCCGCCATCGGCCACAACCGCTACAGCACCACGGGCGGCTCGTCGCTGCGCAACATCCAGCCGCAGGTGATCGAGACCATCGACGGGCCGCTGGCCGTGGCCCACAACGGCAACCTGGTCAACGCGCCGCAGCTCCGCAGGGAACTGCTGGAGAGGGGCGTCGGGCTGCAGACCTCCTCGGACACCGAACTGATCGTGCAGTTGCTGGTCGTGGGCGCCGGTGACTGGCCCACCCGGATCCGGGCGCTGATGGCTCGGCTGGAGGGTGCCTACGCCCTCGCCATCCTGACCCGCGAGGCCGTCTACGGGGTGCGGGACCCGCGGGGGTTCCGCCCGCTGGTGAAGGGCAGGCTCGAGGACGGCTGGGTGCTGGCCTCGGAGAGTTGCGCCCTGTCGGTCGTCGGCGCCAGCTTCGCCGGCGAGGTGGCGCCGGGGCAGATCGTGCGGATCGACGGCGACGGCATCACGCTCGAGCAGGGGGTGCACCCTCAGCAGCCGGCGTTCTGCACGTTCGAGCAGATCTACTTCTCGCGGCCCGACACGCACCACGGTGGCTTGCTGGTCCACGCCTTGCGGCAGCGCCTCGGACGCCGGCTCGCCGTCGAGGCCCCCGTCGCCGCCGACCTGGTGGTACCCGTGCCCGACTCGGGGAACCCGCAGGCGGTGGGGTACGCCCAGCAGTCGGGTCTGCCCTACACCGACGGCCTCATCAAGAACCGCTATGTGGGCCGCACGTTCATCGAACCCACCCAGGAGCTGCGCGAGGCGGGCGTGGCCATGAAGTTCAACCCGCTGGGCGACAACGTGGCGGGCAAGCGGGTGGTGCTGGTCGACGACTCGATCGTGCGGGGGACCACGTCGGGCCCGCTGGTACGGATGCTGCGCGAGGCCGGGGCGTCCGAAGTCCACGTGCGGGTGGCCTGCCCACCCATCACCGACCCCTGCTACATGGGCGTCGACATGGCTGCGAAGCAGGAACTCATCGCCTCGGAACGGTCGATTCCGGAGATCTGCGACCACATCGGCGCCGACTCGCTGGCGTTCCTGTCGCTCGACGGGATGATGCAGGCTCTGGGAGAATGCCTGCTTCACCGGCGTCTACCCGTTCGAGCGGGAGAGTTTCGTGCAGCTCGAACTCGGATCCAAGAACCAGTTCGCCTCGGTCTGGGGCGACTGACGTGTCGCCGTGAGTTGCGTCCTGGTCGTGGGAGGCGGCGGGCGCGAGCACGCACTCGCCTGGGTGCTGAGCCGCTCCCGGCACATCGACCGGCTGCTGGTGGCGCCCGGCAATCCGGGTACCGCAACGTGCGACGGGGCCGAGAACGTGGCCATCTCCGCCGGCGACATCGCAGGGTTGGTGGCGCTGTGCCGTCGCGAGTCGGTCGCCCTGGCGGTCATCGGCCCGGAGGATCCGCTGGCCGCGGGCATCGTGGACGCACTCGCAGCCGCCGGGGTCGCCGCCTTCGGCCCCGGTGCCGCCTGCGCCCGGCTCGAGGCCTCCAAGGCCCACTGCAAGCAGTTCCTCATCGACAACCGGATACCGACGGCCGCCGCCGAGGTGTTCGGTGACCCCGATGCCGCCTCGGCGCACCTCGCGGCGCGGCCCGACGTGCCGGTGGTCAAGGCCTCCGGCCTGGCGGCGGGCAAGGGCGTGATCGTCCCTGACACCAGGGAAGAGGCGGCTGCCGCCATCAGAGACATGCTGGTGGAGCGGCGGTTCGGGTCCGCGGGCGAGCAGATCCTGCTCGAGGAGCGATTGTTCGGCCGCGAAGTCTCCGTGCTGGCCTTCTGTGATGGCGAGCGGTTCGCTGTGCTGCCTCCCGCCCAGGATCACAAGCGGCTGCTGGTGGGCGACGAGGGGCCCAACACCGGGGGGATGGGGGCCTTCACTCCCTCGCCCGTCATGGACGACAGGTTGATCGAGCAGATCGGCAGGGAGATCATCAGCCCGACTCTGGCTGCGCTGCGAGCGTCGGGAACCCCCTACCGGGGGCTGCTCTACGCGGGTCTCATGATCACCGAAGTCGGCCCCAAGGTGATCGAGTTCAACTGCCGCTTCGGTGACCCCGAGACCCAGGCGGTGCTACCGCTGCTGCGCAGCGACCTGTTCGAGATCATGGTGGCCTGCGCCACCGGATCGCTCAGCGACGTTTCCGTCGATTGGGCTCCGGTGGCGTCGGTGGGGATCGTGATGGCCTCGGCCCGCTATCCGACCGCCGCCGGCGAGCCTGTCCGGATCTTCGGCCTCGACGCCGCCGCGGAGGCGGGCTGCGTGGTCTTCCATGCCGGCACCGGGATCATCGACGGGGCGATACACGCAACCGGCGGGCGGGTTCTGACCGTGACGGCGACCGGGCCCGACGTGGCCGCCGCCGCCGGGCGGGCATACCGAGGGGTAGCCGCCATCGGCTTCGAGGGCGCGCAGCACCGCGCCGACATCGGGCTCTCACGAGCCGGGGTCCCGGCGTGAGCCGCACCCTGGTGCCCCGCGGCGCGCCGGCGTGCGCGACGCAACCTCCGCCGCCGGCGACGAGCTACCGGGCCGCCGGTGTGGACATCGTCGCCGGCAACCGGGCGGTGGCGCTGCTGGCCGAGTCCGTGGCCTCGACCCGCACGCCGGAGGTGCTCTCGCCGCCGGGCGGCTTCGGCGGGATGTTCTCCGCCGCAGGACTCGATGCGGAGCACGTGCTGGTGGCCTCCACAGACGGCGTCGGCACCAAGGCCGAACTGGCCGGCCGCCACGGGCGCTGGCGCGGGATCGGCATCGACCTGGTGAACCACTGCATCGGCGACATCGCCGTGCACGGTGCCCGGCCGCTGTTCTTCCTGGACTACATCGCCATGGCTCGGCTCGTGCCCGAGGTGGTGGCCGAGATCGTGGCCGGCGTGGCCGACGCCTGCCGCGAGGCCGGCTGCGCCCTGCTGGGCGGGGAGACGGCGGAG
>JAGWAL010000056.1:0-7296 GCA_021296415.1 Acidimicrobiia bacterium
CAGGCGATCCGGCGGCAGCGTCTCCACGCCCATCTTCAAGCTGAGGTTGGCGATGATCGGCACCAGGTCGCAGTTGCCGGTGCGCTCGCCGTAGCCGTTGATGGTGCCCTGTACCTGGACGGCCCCGGCCCGCACCCCGGCGAGGGCGTTGGCCACCCCGCAGCCGGTGTCGTTGTGCAGGTGCACGCCGATCGGTGCGCCCAGGGCGTCGACGATCTCGGCCACGATGGCGTACACCTCGTGCGGCAGGGTCCCACCGTTGGTGTCGCACAGCACCAGGCGTTCCGCCCCGGCCTCGGCCACGGCCGCCAGCACGGCCAGGGAGTAGTCGGGGTTGTGCTTGTAGCCGTCGAAGGCGTGCTCGGCGTCGAAGAACACCCGCCGGCCCGCCCCCACCAGGTGCGCCACCGACTCCGCCGCCATGGCGATGCCCTCGTCGAGGCTGGCGCGCAGCGCCCCGGTCACGTGGTAGTCCCAGCACTTGCCGACGATGCAGACCGTCCGGGTGCCGGCCGCCAGCAGGTTCGCCAGCACGGCGTCGCCCTCGCAGGTCCCGTTCACCCGCCGGGTGGAGCCGAAGACCGCCAGCCGGGCGGTCTCCAGCCGCAACTCCTCAGCGGCGCGGGCGAAGAACTCGTCGTCCTTGGGGTTGGCGCCCGGCCAGCCGCCCTCGATGTAGTGCACGCCGAGGCGGTCCAGTTCCCGGGCGATGCGCAGCTTGTCCTCGACGGTCAGCGAGATGCCCTCCAGCTGGCTGCCGTCCCGCAGCGTGGTGTCGTAGATCTCCACCGACGCCGGCGTGCGGTCGGCGGCCGCCGCGGCCCGTGCCCGGGCTTCGAGGTCGCTGCCCGGCCCGGCGGCGGGTCGGGCAGCGGCGGAGTCGGCCGCCTCACCGCGGCCGTCACCGCTACTCGGTGACATACTCGTTCCACTCCTTGTACCGGTCGACCCGCCCCTGGACGGCCTCGTAGAAGACCTCCTGGATCTGGCGGGTTCCCGGTCGTCCACCGAGCGGATCGGCACCACTTCGGCGGCGGTGCCGCTCAGGAACGCCTCGTCGGCGGTGTACAGGTCGCTGCGCAGCAGGTTGCCGGTCTCGTAGGGGATCTCCAGGTCATGCGCGATGGTGCGGACGGCGTCCTGGGTGATGCCCCCGAGGGCGCCGGCGCTCGTGGGCGGCGTGACGATGCGCCCGCCGCTCACGACGAACAGGTTCTCGCCGGTGCACTCGCTGACGTGGCCCTGCGGCGACAGCAGGATGGCCTCGTCGTAGCCCGCGTTGAGGGCCGACACCTTGGCCATCTGGCTGTTGATGTAGTGCCCGCAGCCCTTGGCGGCCGGCGGCATGGCGTTGGCGTCGTGGCGCTGCCACGAGCTGATCATCATGCGCACGCCGGTGTTCACCGACTCCGCGCCCAGGTAGATGCCCCAGCGCCAGGTGGCGATGGACACGTTCACCGGGCAGGGGGTGGGGTTGAGGCCCATCTCGCCGTAGCCCAGGTACACCAGCGGCCGGATGTAGCACGACTCCAACTCGTTGATCGCCACGGTGGCCTTGGTGGCCTCGACGATCTGCTCGGGTGTGTAGGGGATCCGGATGCCGAGGATCTTGGCGCTGCGGAACAGCCGCTCGATGTGCGGGGTGAGGCGGAACACCGCGGCTCCCCGGTCGGTCGCATATGCCCGGATGCCCTCGAACACGCCGTTGCCATAGTGCAGGGTGTGGGTGAGGACGTGGACCTTGGCGTCGTGCCAGTCCACGAACTCTCCGTCCATCCAGATCTTCTCGACGGGCTGAATAGGCATGGGGTGTTCCTTCTGCGCGGTGCTCGGTGCGGTGTGTCGTGCGGTTCTCGGTGCTGCTCTGCGGATGGGTCGGTGGTGCCGGGTTGCGGCCCGGGAGTGTGGGTTCCGTGACGGCCGGGGCTCGGGAGAGCCGGCCGCCGGGGGCTCTCAGACCGCGCCGGCTACGGCGGCGGCGATGGCGTCGCCGATGGCTCCGGTGCCGGCCACGCTGCCGTCGACGGCCATGCAGGCGCGGTCCACGGCCGCCGCGGCGGCGCTCTCGCCGAGGTGGTCCAGCATCATGGCCGCCGACAGGATCGCCGCGCTGGGATCGGCGATGCCCCGCCCGGCGATGTCCGGGGCCGAGCCGTGCACGGGCTCGAACATCGACGGCCCGGTGCCGGCTGCGTTCAGGTTCGCCGAGGCGGCCTTGCCGATGCCGCCGCTGACCGCTCCGCCCAGGTCGGTGAGGATGTCGCCGAACAGGTTGTCGGTGACGATGACGTCGTAGCGGTCGGGCGAGTCCACGAAGTAGATGCAGGCGGCGTCCACGTGGTTGTAGGCGGTGCCGTAGTCGGGGTATTCGGCGGCCACCTCCTCGAACGTCCGGTACCACAGGTCGCCGGAGTAGGTCATCACGTTGGTCTTGTGCACCAGGGTGACGTGGCGCCGCCGCTTGGCGGCCAGCTCGAAGCCGAAGCGGATGGCCCGCTCCACGCCCATCCGGGTGTTCACCGAGCCCTGCGTGACGATCTCGTGCGGCGTGCCCTTGCGCAGGAAGCCGCCCTCGCCGGCGTATGCGCCCTCGGTGTTCTCCCTGATGACCGCCATGTCGATGTTCCGCTGGGGCAGCCGGAAGGGGCGCAGGTTGATGTAGAGGTCCAGTTCGAAGCGCATCCGCAGCAGCAGCCCCCGCTCCAGCACGCCCGGCGGCACGTCCGGCGTGCCCACGGCGCCCACGTAGATGGCGTCGAGCCCCCGCCACTCCTCCAGCACGCTGTCCGGCAGAACGGTGCCGTCGCGCAGGTAGCGCTCGCCGCCGAGGTCGTAGTCCACCGTCTCGAAGTTCACGCCGGAGGCCTTGACGACCTTCAGACCCTCGTCGATGACCTCGGGTCCGATGCCGTCGCCTGCCAGGACGCCGATGCGATGCGTTGTCATGCGAACAATCTACCGGGCGTTTCGCGCCGAGTGCCCGGCCGGTCGGTTGTCGGTTTGTCCGGTCGGGGCCGCCGGTGGGCGTCGGCGGATCGTCTGGCGAAATCGATCCGGCGCCGTGCCCCCGGGTCCCCTCCCTCGCGGGTCCGTGAGAGCGGCCGGCCTGTCTTCGGTGGCTGGTCAGTAGATTGGTGTGATGAACGCCCCGCAGTTGACCCGCGCCGCGTTTGAGCGCCTGCAGGAGGAGCTGGCTCACCTCACCGGCCCCGCCAACGAGGCCATCACCGAGCAGATCGCCGCTGCCCGGGCTCTCGGCGACCTCTCCGAGAACGGCGACTATCACGCCGCCCGGGAGGAGAAGGGCAAGATGCAGGGCCGGATCCAGCAGATCCAGGCGCTGCTGGAGCACGCCGAGGTGGTCTCGCCCGAAGCGGGTTCCGCCGATTGCGCGGTCGTGGGCTCGCTCGTGGACCTGCGCTTCGAGGACGACGAAGAGGTGGAGCGCTACCTACTCGGAACCATCGAGGAGCGCCCCGAGGACTGCGACGTGGTGTCGCCGTCATCGCCGCTCGGCAAGGCCATGCTCGGCGCCCGGGCCGGTGACGTGGTGCGCTACTCGGCGCCCGCCGGCGACGTGAAGGTCACGGTCGTGGCGATCGTGGCGGCCGGCGACACCTCGTGATGGCTCCGGCGCCGCGCACGCTCAGCGAGAAGGTCTGGGACGCCCACGTCGTCCACGCCGGCGCCGACGGCACGGACCTGCTGTTCATCGACCTGCACCTGGTCCACGAGGTCACCTCCCCGCAGGCCTTCGACGGGTTGCGCATGGCCGGGCGCCCGGTGCGCCGCCCCGACCTCACGGTCGCCACCGAGGACCACAACGTGCCCACCGCCAACATCAGCGGACCGGTGGCCGACGCCGTGTCGCGCCGCCAGCTGGAGGCGCTGCGGGCCAACTGCGCCGACTTCGGCGTGCCGCTGTATCCCATGGGCCACGACCGCCAAGGCATCGTGCACGTCATCGGCCCCGAGCTGGGCCTCACCCTGCCGGGCAGCACCGTGGTCTGCGGTGACAGCCACACCTCCACGCACGGCGCCTTCGGTGCGCTGGCCTTCGGCATCGGCACCAGCGAGGTCGAGCACGTGCTGGCCACCCAGACGCTGCCGCAGGCCCGTCCCCGCACGATGTCGATCACCGTGGACGGCGAGCTGCCGGCCGGCTCGGGATCGAAGGACGTCATCCTCACCATCATCGGCCGCATCGGCACGGGCGGCGGCATCGGTTCGGTCATCGAGTACCGGGGGTCGGTCATCGAGGCCCTCTCGATGGAGGGCCGCATGACGGTCTGCAACATGTCCATCGAGGCCGGCGCCCGGGCCGGCATGGTCGCCCCCGACGACACCACGTTCGCCTACCTGGCGGGGCGCCCCCACGCCCCCGCCGGCGCCGCCTGGGACACCGCCGTCGACCACTGGCGGTCGCTGCGCAGCGACGAGGGCGCCCGCTTCGACACCGAGGTGCACCTCGACGGCGCCGACATCCCGCCGCACGTCACCTGGGGCACCAACCCGGGCCACGTGGCGCCCCTCGACGGCGCCGTGCCCGCCCCCGACGGGGCCGCCGACGCCGCCGGTCGTGAGGCCGCCGCCCGGGCGCTGGAGTACATGGGCCTGGCCGCGGGCACGCCCATCCGGGACATCCCCGTGGACACGGTGTTCATCGGCTCGTGCACCAACAGCCGCATCGAGGACCTGCGCACCGTCGCCGAGGTCGTGGCGGGCCGGCGGGTTGCGCCCGGCATGCGCACCCTGGTGGTGCCGGGCTCGATGCGGGTGAAGCGCCAGGCCGAGGCCGAGGGGCTGCACGAGATCCTGCTGGCGGCCGGTTTCGACTGGCGGGAGCCGGGCTGCTCGATGTGCCTGGGCATGAACCCCGACAAGATCTCCGCCGGCGAGCGTTGCGCCAGCACCAGCAACCGCAACTTCGAGGGCCGCCAGGGTCGCGGCGGCCGGACCCACCTGGTGTCGCCGGCGGTGGCCGCCGCCACCGCGGTCGCCGGCCACTTCGCCGCCCCGGCCGACCTGGACTGAGGGGATCGATGGAACCGGTACGGATCGTGGAGAGCCGGGCGCTGCCGCTGGACCGCTCCGACGTGGACACCGACCAGATCATCCCCAGCCACTGGCTGAAGCGGGTGGAGCGCACCGGCTTCGACGAGGGGCTGTTCTCGTCGTGGCGCGAGGACCCGGGCTTCGTGCTGAACGACGCGCGCTACGCCAGCGCCGAGATCCTCGTGGCGGGCCCCAACTTCGGCACCGGCTCGTCGCGCGAGCACGCCGTGTGGGCCATCCAGCAGTACGGGTTCCGGGCGGTCGTCTCGCCGCGCTTCGGCGACATCTTCCGCAACAACGCCGCCAAGTGTGGCCTGGTGGCCGCGGCGGTGGATCCCGACTTCGGCCGGGCGCTGCTGGACGCCGTCACGGCCGACCACAACGTCGGGGTGCGGGTCGACGTGGAGAAGCTCACGGTCGAGGCCCCCGCGGCCGGTCTCGCCACCACCTTCCCCCTGGCCGGAGCCGTCCAGGAGCGCCTCCTCGGCGGGCTCGACGACATAGCCATCAGCCTCCGCCACGCCGAGGCCATAACGGCCTTCGAGCAGACCCGCCCAACCTGGCTCCCCGTCACCACCACCTGACTCTGCCACCTGCGGCGGGCGCCGCCCGTCCCGGCCGGTCCGCCCTCGCGGCTCTACGAAAACGTGAGGTTGGGGGATCGGGGGGCCGGGCTGCGACGACCCTTCGCCCCGCGTCGGAGGAGCAGAGCGGCGCCCCGACCCGCCGGCCGGACTCCCCGGTCAGTCGGGCTTGCGGCCGTTGCCGCCAAGCAGGTCCTCCAGGCGGGCCAGGCGCTCGTTCATCTCCTGTAGCTCCTCCCGCATCTCCCGCTCGCGGTTGCTCTGGCCGCGGATCCCGGCCAGCAGTTCCTCGTGGCCCTCCTCGGTCTCGAGTTCCACGAGGCGGGCGGCGGTCGCCGCCGACAGCAGGGCGATGAAGCTGATGCCGGCGATCATCAGCACGGTGGCCACCAGCCTGCCGAGCCCCGAGGCGGGCACCACGTCGCCGTAGCCCACAGTGGTGGCGGTGACGATCGCCCACCAGATGCCCTCAGGCACGTTGCGGCCCTCCTCGAGGAACGAGAACAGCGTGCCGCTCACCACCACCAGCACGATCAGACCCGACAGCAACCAACCCAGCCCGGACGTGCCGAAGACACGCTGGATGAGCGCCCCGGCCCGGTTCGCCAGGGCGGCCAGCCGCAGCAGCCGCAGGAGCCGCATGACCTCCACGAAGCGGCCGAGCCGCGCGATCCGGAGGCTGGCCAGCAGGTAGGGCAGCAGGGGAATGGTGGCCAGCACGATGACCACGTCCAGCCAGGCGCAGCGCAGGTAGGCCTTCCTGTTGGGCGTGACCGCCAGCATCACCGCCAGTTCGACGGCGAAGACGCCCCAGATGGCCCAGTCCATGACTCCCAGCCAGAACACGGCCGTCGAGCTGGTGAGCTGCTCCTCCATGACCAGGAGGGGAATGACGCCCACGGCCGCCATCACGACCAGCGGGCTCATGCGGCGCTTCAGGATCCGGCCCCGCGGCGTCAGGATCGTGTGCCCCCGAGCAGTGGCCGCGGTCTGAACAGCAGGCGCGACTTCGTGATGGGCCGCTGCGCGGGATCAGTCAGTGAGTCGTCGAGCTTGGGCGTCATCTCCCGTACCGGTGATTCGTCCTGGCGAACGTCGTATCGAGCGTAGTTCTGGCGGTCCTGCGCTCCGGGCATCTACCAGGTGCTCCGTCAAGCCCCCGGAACCGGGTACACGAGGGTTGGGTGTCGCCGGGGGTCGGCGCCGGATCGATTTCGCCAGACGATCCGCCGACGGGCACCGGCGACTCCGACCGGACTCCCCGCGCCGGCGTCCCCGCCACGCACACCAATTCCCTACCCCGGCGGTCGTATTTTGCCGGCGCCGCCTTAGCCTGTGCGGTGCGGCCGTGAGTCCGCGGCCGTTCCCCGAGTAAAGGAGAAAGTGGACGTGTCCGAATCAACCTGGGGTTTCGAGACCCGCCAAATCCATGCCGGTCAGGTACCGGATCCGGCGACGAATGCTCGAGCGGTACCCATCTACCAAACCACCTCGTACACCTTCAACAGCAGCGAGCACGCTGCCAACCTGTTCGCCCTCGCCGAGATCGGCAACATCTACACGCGCATCATGAACCCGACCCAGGCGGTTTTGGAAGCGCGAATGGCCAGCTTGGAGGGCGGCACCGAGACGGCAGTGGGCATCCCCGGTGCGTTGG
>JAGWAL010000056.1:7433-7855 GCA_021296415.1 Acidimicrobiia bacterium
GATCCCCACGATCTCGACGAGTGGCAGTCGGCCGTGCGCCCCAACACCAAGTGCTTCTACGGCGAGGTGTTCGGCAACCCCGGCAACGACTTCCTCGACATCGAGGCGGTGGCCGACCTGGCGCACGCCAACGACTGCCCGCTGATGATCGACAACACGTCGGCCTCGCCGTACCTGGTGCGGCCCATCGAGTGGGGCGCCGACATCGTGGTGCATTCGCTCACGAAGTACGTCGGCGGCCACGGCACCTCCATCGGCGGCTGCATCGTCGACGGCGGCACCTTCGACTTCAGCCGCAGCGGGAAGTTCCCCAACTTCACCGAGCCCGACCCCAGCTATCACGGCCTTGCGTACTGGCCGGCGCTGGGTCCGGGGTCCTACATCATCAAGGCCCGGGTGCAGCTGCTGCGGGACATCGGGGC
>JAGWAL010000057.1 GCA_021296415.1 Acidimicrobiia bacterium
CGTGCGGGCCGCCTCGGTGGCGCAGCCGATCGGCGACCTGAGTGGCGGGAATCAGCAGAAGGTCGCCATCGCCTCGGCGCTCGCCGAGCGTCCGGATGTTCTCCTGCTCGAAGAACCGACGCGCGGTGTGGACGTGGGAAGCAAGGTGGAGATCTACCGTATTCTCCGCACGTTCACCGATCACGGCGGGTCCGTCGTGGCCTACTGCACGGAGATCCCGGAGGTGTTCGAGTTGGCGGATCGGGCTGTGGTGATGGCGCGCGGCAGGATCACCGGAGAGTTGAACGTGACCGATCACGGCGATATCGGGTCGCTCGCCGAGGCCGTGGCTCAGCACAGCGGCGGCGCGACCTCGGCGCTCGAGAGCGCTGCCGGGGTGGACGCCTCGCGGAGGCGCGCGTGACCACACCGGGCTCCTGGCGCATCGGGGTCGACACGGGCGGGACGTTCACGGACCTGGTTGCCGTCGGGCCCGGCGGTGACGTGCGCCTGCAGAAGGTGGCGTCCACGCCCGCCGAACCGGCGCGGGCCACCTTCGACGCCCTGCAGCGGTCGGGCGTGGATCCCCGCGGTGAGATCGACTCGTTCATCATGGGCACGACGATCGCCACCAACGCCCTGATTCAGCGGCGCGGCGCCCCCACCGTCCTGGTCACGACGGCGGGATTCGAAGACGTCCTGTACATCCAGCGGATCGACCGCCAGGGGCTCTACGACCTGCAATGGGTGAAGGCGGAGCCGTACGTGCCGCGCAACCGGGTCGTCGGCGTGGCGGAGCGGATCCTCGCCGACGGATCCGTGCGGACACCGATCGGCGACGGGGAACTCCAGCGAGTCGTCGCGGCGGTGCGCCGGATCACGGCGCAGCACCGCAAGCCGGCGGTGGCCGTCTCGCTGCTCTTCTCCTACGTGAACCCGGTGCACGAGCAGGCGCTGGCGGCCGCACTGGGCGAAGCGCTGCCCGGCGTCCCGGTCTCGATCTCGAGCGAGGTGGCACCGATCTGGCGCGAGTACGAACGGTCCAACACCACGGTCATGGACGCCTACGTCAAGCCGATCGTGCGCGACTTCGCCGGCGACCTCGTGACGGAGCTGGACGCGGTGGGGATGGGCGGATGGCACGGCCTGCTGCGATCGAACGGCGGCCACGTGGCGATTCCCGATGCCACGGCCAAGCCGGTGGAGATCGTGCTCTCGGGCCTCGCCGCCGGGATGATCGCAGGCGCCCACTTCGCCGGCGCCACCGACACCGCCAAGGCGGTCACGCTGGACATGGGTGGCACCAGCGCCGACGTCGGTGTCATCACCGACGGCGAGTTGCAGTTCTCGGGGCTGTTCGAGGTGGAGTTCGGGCTCCCGCTGGCGCTGCCGATCCTGGACGTCACGACGATCGGCGCGGGCGGCGGGTCCATCGCCTCCATCGACTCCGGTGGGCTGCTGAAGGTCGGTCCCGAGAGCGCCGGCGCCGATCCCGGTCCGGCGTGCTACGGGCTCGGCGGCGAGGCGCCCACCGTGACAGACGCCAACGTCGTGATGGGCCGTCTGAATCCCGGCTACTTCCTCGGAGGGCGGATGAGTCTGGATGCCGAGCGGGCCCATCGCGCCATCGCCCCGCTCGCCCGGCGCCTGGGGCTCGCCCCCGAGGACGCCGCCGACGCCGTCGTCTCGGTCTCGATCGAGAACATGGACGGTGCCATGCGGCTCGTGACCGTGGACCGCGGCCTGGACTACCGGGAGTTCGATCTCGTGGCCTACGGGGGCGCCGGTCCCCTGCACGCCGTCGAGATAGCCCGGCGCATGGGCATGAACCGCGTCATCGTGCCGCCGAACCCCGGGCTGGTGTCCGCCTACGGCACCGTCATTGCCGACCAGCGTGTGGATCGCCGGATCACGCTCGTGCGCCGGCTCGACCATGCCACCTCCGGCGATCTGCCGGCGATCCTCGGCCGCGTGGCCGACGACACGGTCGCGGAGTTGCGGTCGCAGTTGCGGCGCGGCGGCGCGGCCATCGACGTCACCACCTACGTGGCCTGCCGCTACCTGGGCCAGAACTACGAGCAGGAGATCCGCACCGAGTTCGGCCACGTGGATCGCAGCTTCGAGCTGGCCGTCCCCATCGGGCCGGAGGCCGCCGACTTCGTTGCGAAGCTCGCCGACGGTTACCACGCCACGCACCGGGCCGCCTACGGCTACGAGATGCGCGACCAGCCGATCCAATCCGTCTACCTGGGCGCCACCGCCCTGTCGCCGGCGCCCGAGGTGGCGATCCGGCCCTATGCCGGCGACGGTGTCGGCGCGACCCCGGTGACCCGCCGGGTCCTGGCCTCGGCTGGCCGCTGGGTGGAAGCCCGCATCGCCAAGCGCGACACGCTGGCGGTCGGGGAGGTGCTCGCCGGCCCCGCGGTCATCGAGGAGGCCGACTCCACCACCTGGGTGCCGCCGGGGTTCACGGCCCTCGTGCACGAGAGCCAGTGCCTGATCATCGCCCGCAACGCCGCCGGGGACCCGCCATGACGGGCACACCGCCGCTTGCCGATGTCGACCGCGTCGGCCTCACCCTGCTGTACAAGCGCGTGCGGAACATCTGCGACGAGATGGCGTTCGCCATGATGCGCACCGCCTACTCCCCGATTTTCTCGGAGGGGTTGGACTTCTCCACGCTGGTGCTGGACCGCCGCGGCCGGCTGATCGCCACGGCGGGGATCAACCCGGCGATGCTGGGCGCCTCGCTGTACGCCGCCACGTGGATCATCCGCGAGGTCGGCCCGGAGAACTTCGCCGAGGGCGACGTGTTCGTCCACAACGACCCCTACCGGGGCGGATCGCACCTGCCCGAGCACATGATGGTGACCCCCGTCTACCGCGACGGGGAACTGGCCGCCTTCGTGGGCAACATCGCACACCTCGCCGAGATCGGCGGGATGGCTCCCGGATCGTTCGCCGCCACCGCCACCGACATCTTCCAGGAAGGTCTGCGCATCCCGCCCACGAAGCTCTTCGACCGGGGAGAGCCAGTGCGCGACGTGTGGCGCATCATGCTGGCCAACCACCGCACCCCGAACAACTCCTGGGGTGACCTGCACGCCATGCTGGGCTCGCTGCGGGTAGGGGAGCGCCGCGTCGGCGACCTCATTGCCGAGCGCGGCATCGACGGGCTCAACGAGTCCTTCGAGCAGATCCTCGACTACGCCGAGGCCTACATGCGCTCGGAGATTCTGAGCCTTCCCGACGGGATCTACACCGGCGAGGACTGCATGGAGGACGACGGCATCTCCGACCGGCCCTACTGGATCCGCTCACGGATCATTGTCGAGGGCGACGAGTTGATCTTCGACTACTCCCGCTCCGACGAGCAGGCTGTCGGGCCGATCAACGCGCCGTACGTCGTGACCCTGTCGGCCTCGCTCAACGGGCTCCTGTACGTGCTGGCCCGGGACGTTCCCGTCAACGCCGGCATCGTGCGCCCCATCAAGGTGGTGGCTCCCGCCGGGACCATCACCTGCGTGCGGCTGCCGGGGCCGTGCGTGGGCGGCCAGACCGAGTTCCAGCCTCGGATCATGGAACTGGTCCTCGGGCAGATCCTGTCGCAGATCCTGCCCGAACGGGCGGCCGCCGCAAGCGGCAACACGTCGTTGAACTTCCTGTTCGGCGGGGTGGATCCCCGCAACGGCGAGTACTACGCGCACTACCACTTCGAGGGTATGGGGTGGGGCGGCCGGGCCACCAGCGATGGCAACAGCGCGCAGATCGTGCCGCACGCCAACTGCCGGAACACGCCCGTGGAGATCTTCGAGACCAAGTGGCCGTGGGTACACGAGGAGTACTGCCTCAACGACAACACCGCCGGTGCCGGCCGGCACCGGGGCGGGTTGGGGGTCCGGCGGGTCCTCGAGGTGGCAGGCGACGTGATCACGGTAAGCGCCCTCTCCGAGCGCATGAAGCGCTCGCCCTGGGGGCTCTTCGGGGGACGGGAGGGCAGCCGCACCCGCCTGGAGGTGGCGGCGGCCGGCGGCGAGGAGTATGAGACGTTCCAGGATGCGTTCGGTCTGGTGTCGCCGTCGAAGTTCACCAACATCCGCCTGCGCCGGGGCGACCGGGTGCGGATCACGTCGCCGTCGGGGGGTGGCTACGGCGACCCGCTCGAACGCGACCCTGCCAGGGTGCTGAACGATGTCGAGCTGGGATTCGTGAGCCGGGGCTCGGCGGAATCGGTCTACGGCGTGGTGATCGCCGGCGGCTCTGCAACCGGCGACTCGGGTCAGGACGGCTCTGGCGGTGGCGACGGCGCAGCGGGTGACCCGGCCGTCGACGAGGCGGCGACCGCCGAGTTGAGGAGGGTCATGCGCGATGGCGTGGCATGAACTCGACAAGAGCTGGCACGACACGACCGTCGACTACTGCGACGTGTGCGGCAACCTCCTGATCGCCCGCTACTGGAGCTTCGTCGAGCCGGTGGGCGGGGAGACGCGGCGCTGCTGCGACGAGAGCTGCGAGCGCCTCTTCCACCGGCTGCGCCGCATCGAGGAATCTGCACCCGGCTCCTAGGTGTGCATTCCGGGGTGCCTGCTGTGCGCAATGTTGCTGTCCAGGGCGGCACAATCGCGCACAGAAGGCAACGACGGCCCAAGCGGGGCGGCTGAACAGTGAACTCCGGCGTCCGCCGGAACGACGAGAGTGTTGGGCCGCAGAATTACTCAGCGGTCTCCTGGGCCGGCTTTCCGAGCCCACTCCGGCGGTGTTGTAGGTTCACGCTGACGCCCGGGGGCTGATGCGGGGCAGGAGGGGAGACTCGAACCATGCAAGGCGGCTGGCAGGTCGGGATCGACACGGGAGGCACGTTCACGGACCTCGTGGCGGTGCGCGGCGAGGAGCAGCGCATCGCCAAGGTGCCGTCAACGCCCGCCGCGTTCGACCAGGGCGTGCTGGACTCGATCACCGCCGCCGGCATCGAGGTGTCCGAGATCGAGATGATCGCCCACGGCACCACGGTTGCCACCAACGCCGTGATCACCCAGCGGGGCGCTCCGACGGCGCTGCTGACGACGCGGGGCTTCCGCGACGTGCTCGAGCTGCGCCGGCACAACCGGGGCGATCCCTATGACATCCAGTGGGATCCACCCCCGCCGCTCGTGGCACGCCGCAACCGGTTCGAGATCACCGAGCGGCTGGACTACGCCGGCGACGTGGTGACGCCCCTGGACGCCGAGCAGGTGCGCACCGCCGCCCGCCTGGCGGCCCGGCGCGGCATCCGCACCTTCGCCATCGCCTTCCTGCACTCCTATGTGAACCCCGTCCACGAAGCTCAGGCGGCGGAGATCGTGGCGGCCGAGGTGCCGGGGGCGTTCATCAGCACCTCCGGGGAGTTGCTGCGCGAGCCGCCGGAGTTCGAGCGCACCTCCACGACCGTGCTGAACGCCTACCTGGCCCCGGTCGTCAGCGACTACCTCACGGCGCTCGAGTCCCGCCTGCGGGGCGCCGGGTTCGCCGGCCGGCTGTACGTGATGCACTCCGGCGGCGGTCTGTTGACCGTCAAGAGCGCCTCGCGCTTCCCTGCCCGGCTGCTGACATCGGGTCCCGCTGCCGGGGCGAAGGCGGCCGAGGGTGTCGCCGCCTCCACCGGAGTTGCCGGCGGCGTCGTGGCCGCCGGGGTGCTGGCCTCAGCGGAGGGCCTGGTGGACATCGGCGGCACCAGCGCCGACATCGCGGTCGTGCAGGGCGGGCGGGCCGACATCGTGCACGAGTTCTCGCCCCGTTTCGGCCAGCCGGCCCGCTTCCCCGCCATCGACCTCGTCACGATCGGCGCGGGCGGTGGATCGATCGCCTGGGTGGACGCGGGACACCTTCCCCACGTGGGACCGCAGAGCGCCGGCGCCGATCCCGGTCCCGCCGCCTATCTCGCCGGCGGCACCGACGCGACGGTCACCGACGCCAACCTCGTGGCGGGACGTCTCGTAGCCGACGTGGATCTGGCGGGCGGTATCACCCTGGATACCGCAGCGGCACGCCGGGCCGTCGGGACCTTCGCGGAGGAGTTGGGGCTCAGCGTCGAGGATGCCGCGCTGGGAGTCATCGACATCTGCAACAACAACATGGCACGCTCCATCCGGGTGGTGACTGTCGAGCGCGGCCTGGATCCGCGCAACTTCACCCTCGTCCCGTTCGGCGGCGCCGGCCCGCTCATGGCCGCCGAGTTGGCCGACGTGCTGGGGATCAGGAGGATCGTCGTGCCGCTGGCGCCCGGTGTGACCTCGGGGTTGGGCTGCCTGTACGTGGACATCACCCATGACATCAGCGAGGCGCTCATCTGCGAGCTTGCCGACGCCGACCGCGCCCGCCTGCAGGAGGTCTTCGACCGGCTCGCCGCCGCGATGCGCCAGCGGCTCAGCGACGACGGCGTCGCCGCCGAACGCCAGCGCCTGGAGTACTCCATCGATCTCCGCTACCTGGGCCAGGTGCGGGCGCTGACGCTGGAGTTGGAGACCGGCGCGGTATCCGAGCGGTTCACCGAGGAGTACCGGGAACTGTTCTTCGGGGAGTACGAGCGGCAGTTCCACTCGGTGGCGGTGGACATTCCGGTGGAGATCGCGGCGCTGCGGGTGCGCGGCGTGCGGCGCTCGGAGCGACCCCACATCCCCTTCAGCGGCTCCACCTCGCCACTGCACACCATCGAGCGTCCCGTGCTGACCCGCGGCGGCGAGGTGACGGCGCGGGTGGCCGAGCGGAGCCGGCTGCACATCGGCAGCCGGCTGGCCGGCCCGCTGGTGCTCACCCAGGAGGACTCCACCACCTGGGTGCCGCCGCACTGGGAGGTCGAGGTGGACAAGCTCGGCAACCTGCAGATGGCCCGCTCCGAGTGAGGGAGGGAACCGTATGAGCCTGCGAGCGGTGGAGACCGCACCCACCGAGACGATCGGCCTGCGCGAGCGCGACCCGATCCTGTTCCAGGTGCTGAACAGTGCCTTCAGCAGCATCGTGGACGAGATGAGCGCGCTCACGATGCGCGCCGCCTTCTCGCTGGTGGTCAGCGAGGGCGGCGATCAGCAACGCCCGGGGCGACCTGGTGGCCTCGGGCGTGCGCGACCTGGCCGCGCACCTCGGTACCCACCCGTTCACCATCAAGGGCATGCTGGACTGGATCGGCACCGACCCGGAGGAATACTTCCGGCCCGGCGACGTGGTGCTCATCAACGATCCGTACATCGGCGGTACGCACCACAACGACATGCGAGCCGTCATGCCGTTCTACTTCGACGGCTCCCTGGCCGGTTTCGTGCAGAACTCCATGCACTGGACCGACATCGGCGGGCACGTTCCCGGCACGTTCGATTCCAACTCCCGCAGCTCCTACGGCGAGGGGCTGGCGGTGCCGCCCATCCACGTCGTGCGCGAGGGCGTCTTCCAGCCGGAGGTCTCGAACCTCATCCTGCGCAACGTGCGCATGGCCGAGGTGGCCCGCGGCGACCTGTTGACCTCCATCGGCGCGGTGCGACTCGGCACCCAGCGGCTGCAGGCCCTGGCCCGGCGCTACGGGACCGGCATGATCACCGCCGCCATGGACGAGTTCATCGAGTACTCCGAGGACCTTCTGCGCGCCGAGTTCGCCAAGCTGCCCGACGGCCCCACCGAGGTGGAGGCGCTGCTGGACTGCGACCCGGCCGGGGATCCCGACCAGCCGCTGTCGGCCCACATGGTGCTGACGGTGCACGGCGACCGGGCCACCATGGACTTCTCAGGCTCGAGTCCACCGGCGACGGGGGCCGTGAACTCCACGCGTTCGGTGACGCTGTCGGCGGCGGTGGTCACGATGAAGATGATCTTCCCCATGAACCAGGGAGTTTTCCGGGCCATCGACTTCGTGCTGCCGCCGGGCCTGCTGCTGAGCGTGGAGTTCCCGTCGCCGGTGTCGGGCTGCGCCGCCGGGGTGTACCCCGCGGTGTGCGACCTGGTTCTGAAGGCGTTCATGCACCTGGTTCCCGAGCGGTCCATGGCCGGACCCACGGGACTGATCAACACCATCACGGCGGGCTATGACCCGCGGCCGGGCTTCGAGCGGGAATTCGTCATGTACCTCTGGCTGGAGGGCGGCTGGGGCGGCCGGGCCGCCCGCAAGGACAACGCCACCGCCATGACCAC
>JAGWAL010000014.1:0-797 GCA_021296415.1 Acidimicrobiia bacterium
AGCTGTCGTGGAAGGTGAGTTGGGCGTTGTGGTGCGAGCCGGGGATCACCCGCATCGCCGAGTTCTCCACGTCGGTGTCGTCGATCGCCAGCCAGGCCGACACCACCCGGCTGGGTGTCAACGGCCAGTAGGAGGCGTCCTGGTGCCAGCTGACCTGCTTGGGGTCGCCGGGCAGCTTGGCGAACAGGTGGCTGTGGCGCAGCACCACCGAGTCGCCCAGCAGGTCGGCCACCACGTCGATGATGCGGGGCTCGGTGATGAGGTCCCAGATGCCCCGGCAGGTCTTGTGCCAGTTGACCACGTCGTAGTTGCCCCAGCCGGCGGCCAGCGCCTTCGGTACCAGATCGTCGATGTAGGCCCGGATCTCGGCCATCTCGGTGGCCGAGAAGATGTCGATGGGGAACAGGAAGCCGTCGGTGTTGTAGCGGTCGATCTGTTCGGGGGTGAGCACCTTCGGCTCGTCGACGCCCAGGGGGACGAAGCGCAAGTCACGCTGCAGCTCGGGGAAAGCGTTGGTGTGTTGCGCCATGTTCCCCTCTCGTGCCGCGGGTGCCGGAACCACCTATCAAGCTAGCCCCGGCCGCCGGCGGCGCTCAGCGGTGGTCGTCGGCTTGGCTGAGGTACTCCTGGCCCTCGACGCAGTCGTCGCGTAGGGCGCACCAGCGGCAGGGCGGGCCGGGGCGTTTGAGCGGTTCGGCCGGCGGGCCCAGGTGGCCGCGCAATTCGGCGTAGCGCCGGACGCCGTCAACGGTGCGGCGCAGCGCCACCTCCAAGAGGTCCTCGGTGACCTCCTCGAC
>JAGWAL010000014.1:843-43138 GCA_021296415.1 Acidimicrobiia bacterium
GGTCTCCACCAGGGCGTAGAAGCGCAGGTCCTCGCGGTGCGCGCTCGGTTGGCGCCACCCGGTCTTGAGGTCGACGATGACCTTGCGTGCCGTCCCGCCCTGAGACCTGCCAAGTGTCAGGTCGGTCTTGCCGGTCAACACGATCCTGCCGCCGCACAACTTCACACGTGAGCTTGACTCTGTGACCGGGTGCCATTGAGGCTTCAGCGGCGGCCAGCAGTCGAAGAAGGCGGCGACCGAGCTGACGGCGAGGCTGCGCAACTCGGCTCGCTCGACGTCGGAGCACTGGTACAGCCAGCTCGCCAGGTAGCTGTCGCCCTCGGTAAGCGAATCGAGGGCGCGGTCTACAAGCTCGGCGGGTGCCGGATCCGGCGACTTCCAGTTGATTCCCAACTCGATCGCCTTGTGGGCCACGGCGCCTCGGGCTATGTGCGTGTTGTAGACGAATGGCTGCTCGTCTTCAGCCAGGAACGACGCCTCGCAGCCGAATACCCCTGCGAGACGGTGCTTGAACATCACCAGGGGGCCGTCGATGCTGAACTTCTCCGCGACGCCCCCCAGAGCACCCTCGAGTTCGTCGCGGAGGTGGGAGCGAAGGCCGGCGTCGAAGGTGGGAGGCTCGACGCCCTCCCGTTGAGCCTCGTTCAAGCCGTCGCTCAGCAGGGAGTTCCCTCTCGGGGGGTCACCCACTTGGGCGTCGCCTGCGTCGTCGCTCACGGCTACGAGTCTTGCGCGGCCCTGTGACAGTCGCTGCCCGCTGCCCGCGGTCCTGTGACAGTCGCTGCCGGCTGGGCGGTCAGAGGGAAGGCGCTTTGGCCAGGACCTCGCCGTTGAGCCAGGCCCAGAATCCGTTGGGCTGGGCGGCCCAGCGGGAGAAGGCGGCGGAGATCGCCACCAGGTCGCTCCGGGCGGCGAAGCCGCCACCGGTGGCATGGTCGGCGAAGTCGCTGTCCGTTGCCCGCACCGCCCACATGCCGCCCCAGGCGGCCCGACCCTCGGCGTCGGCGAAGGTGGTGGTGCTGGTGGTGACCACCGGCTCCTCGAAACCGGCGGCGCGCACCCACCCCAGCAGGTACCTGCCGGCGTTGGCCTCGCCGCCGTTGGCCGCCGCCACCTCCCCGACGATGTCGCGCCACTGCTCGATGGCCCGCTCGACGGGGGCGTGGGTCATCGTGGCGTAGTCGGAATCGCGCACCGCCACGAGGCCGCCGGGGCGCAGCACCCGCCGGAACTCCCGGAGGGCGGCGACCGGGTCGGCCAGATGCTGCAGCAGCTGATGGGCGTAGACCACATCGAAGGTGCCGCCCTCCCAGGCGCTGCCCTCGAAGGGCAGCTCGTAGGCCGAACGTTGGCGACGCCCTCGCGGACCGCCAGGGCGCTCGACGTCTCGACCATCTCGGCGGACATGTCCACGCCGACCACCCGGCCCGCTCGCCGGGCCAGGCCCACGGTGATGCTGCCGGGGCCGCAGCCCACGTCCAGCACCTCGGCGTCGGGGCGCAGGTGCGGCAGCAGGAAGGCGGCGCTGTTCTCGGCCGTTCGCCAGGTGTAGGACTCCACGATGGCCGGGTGGTAGCCGTGCGTGTAGCACCCGCCGCGGTTCCGGTCCGGTCCCATGACCGCTGAGGCTAGGAGAGTGCTGGGCTCTCGGAGAATCGGGGGGCGGGGGTGACGCTCGCGGTGGATCCCGGGCTTCCCCGGGTCGACGTTCGCGGGCCGGCTCTGGCGGGAGGTGCCGGCGGATGCGCCCCGGGCGTGGTCGTGCCGGTTGTAGGGTCGCAACGCTGATGGCCCAGCCCGCACCGCCGATCCGCAAACTGCTCGTCGCCAACCGCGGCGAGATAGCCATCCGCGTCTTCCGTGCCGCCACCGAGTTGGGCATCGCCACCGTGGCGGTGCACACGCGGGCCGACATCGGCAGCCTGCACCGCTCCAAGGCCGACGAGTCCTACGAGATCGGGGCGCCGGAGCATCCACTGCGGCCCTACCTGGACATCGAGACGATCGTGAATGCGGCCCTGGCGTGCGGGGCCGACGCGGTGCACCCCGGCTACGGGTTCCTGTCCGAGAGCGCCGCGCTTGCCCGGGCCTGCCAGGAAGCCTCGCTGATCTTCGTCGGCCCGACGCCCGACGTGCTGGAACTGGCCGCCTCGAAGGTCGCCGCGCGTGGCGCGGCCGAAGCCGCCGGCGTGCCCGTACTGGCGCAGTCCCCGGCGCTCTCGAACGCCGACGATGCCGTCCGCCGGGGTGCCGAGATCGGTTTCCCGCTGTTCGTCAAGGCCGTCTCGGGCGGCGGCGGGCGGGGCATGCGCCGCGTCGAGCACGCCGAGGAACTTCCGGGCGCCGTCGAAGCGGCCCGGCGGGAGGCGGAATCGGCCTTCGGAGAGGATGCGGTGTTCCTGGAGGAGGCGCTGTCGGGCATCCGCCACATCGAGGTGCAGATCCTCGGCGACCGCACCGGCGAGTCAATCCACCTCTTCGAGCGCGACTGCTCGGTGCAGCGGCGCTTCCAGAAGGTGATCGAATCGGCGCCGGCCCGGGATCTCGACGAGGCGGTCCGCCAGAGTCTGCTGGGCGACGCCGTGGCCTTCGCCCGCTCCATCGGCTACACGAACGCCGGCACCGTGGAGTTCCTGCTGGACCGCTCGGGGCGTTATGTCTTCATCGAGATGAACCCCCGCATCCAGGTGGAGCACACCATCACCGAGGAGATCACCGGGGTGGACATCGTGGCCGCCCAACTGCGCCTCGCCGGCGGTGCCACGCTCGAGGGACTGGGCCTGCGCCAGGAGCGCATCAGCGTCGACGGCTACGCCATCCAGACCAGGGTCACGGCCGAGGATCCCCGCAACGACTTCCGCCCCGACACCGGTCGGGTCCGGGTATATCGCACACCGGGTGGGGCGGGGGTGCGCGTCGACGACGCCGTCTACGTGGGCGCCGAGATCACCCCGTACTTCGACTCGCTGCTGGCGAAGGTGACCTGCCGGGGACCCGACTTCGACACCGCTCGGCGCCGGGCCGTGCGCGCCATCGCCGAGTTGCGGGTGCGCGGCCTCGTCACCAACCGCCCCTTCATCCGGGCGGTGCTCAACGACGCCGACTTCTGCGCCGGCGCCGTGTCCACCGACTTCGTCGACACGCACCCGCACCTCACGACGCAGGCCCGCAGCGCCGACCGGGCCACCCGGTTGCTGACGTACCTGGCCGACGTCTCGCTGAACCGCCCCCAAGGGCCGGTGCCCGCCGTCGCCGACCCCGCCACCAAGCTCCCGCCCGTGCCATCGGGGCCGCCGCCGGCCGGGACCCGCCAGCGGCTCGCCCGTCTGGGGCCCGACGGCTTCGCCCGCTGGATGCGCGAGGCCGACGAGGTGCTGGTCACCGACACGACGCTGCGCGACGCCCACCAGTCGATCCTGGCGACGCGGGTGCGCACCATCGATCTGGTGGCCGGGGCGCGGCGCCACGCCCATGGCATGCCGCAGCTGCTGAGCCTGGAGTGCTGGGGCGGCGCCACCTTCGACGTGGCCCTGCGGTTCCTGCACGAGGATCCGTGGGAGCGCCTGGAGCGCATCAGCGCGGAGGCGCCGAACGTCTGCCTGCAGATGCTGCTGCGGGGCCGCAACACGGTCGGGTACGCCCCGTATCCCGACGTGGTGTGCGAGCGCTTCGTGGCCGAGGCCCGCCGGGGCGGCATCGACGTCTTCCGGATCTTCGACGCGCTCAACGACGTGGATCAGATGCTGCCGGCCATCCGGGCCACCCGGGAGGTCGGCGGCCTCGTGGAGGGCACGCTGTGCTACTCGGGCGACTTGGCGAACCCCGGCGAGCGGCTCTACACGCTGGACTACTACCTGGGGTTGGCCGAGGAGTTGGTGGCCGCCGGCTCGCACGTGCTGGCCATCAAGGACATGGCGGGTCTGCTGCGGGCGCCGGCCGCCTCGGTGCTGGTGGCCGCCCTGCGGGAGCGCTTCGACGCCCCCGTGCATCTGCACACCCACGACACCGCCGGCGGGCAGATCGGCACCTACCTGGCGGCCATCGAGGCCGGCGTGGACGCCATCGATGGCGCCATCCCGTCGCTGGCGGGCATGACCAGCCAGCCCTCGCTGGGCGCCATCGTGGCGCTCACCGACGGCGGGCCCCGGGGCGGCGATCAGCCGGCTGGAGCCGTACTGGGAGCTGGTGCGCCGCCTCAACGCACCGTTCGAGGCCGGCCTGCTGTCGCCCACCAACGCCGTCTACCACCACGAGATCCCCGGCGGGCAGCTCTCCAACCTGCGCTTCCAGGCCTCGGCGCTGGGCCTCGCCGAGCGCTTCGAGGAGGTCGCCGAGCTGTACGCGGCCTGTAGCCGCATCCTGGGGCGCCCCCCCAAGGTGACGCCGAGCTCCAAGGTCGTCGGCGACCTGGCGCTGCACCTGGTGTCCACCGGCATCACGCCCCGGCAGCTCGAGGAGAACCCCGGCGACGTGGACCTGCCGGGGTCGGTCGTCTCGTACCTGCAGGGTGCCCTGGGGGTGCCGCCGGGAGGATTCCCCGAGCCCTTCCGCACCGCCGCGCTGGAAGGGCGCCCCGAGGCTGCGCCCCCACCCGGCCTGAGCGCGGCCCAGGAGCAGGAACTGCAGTCCGGGGATGGGCGGCGGACCCTCTCGGCACTGCTGTTCCCCGAACCCGCCCGCGCGCAGGCGGCCATGCGAGACCGCCACGGGGACCTGTCGGTGCTGGGCACGCGGGAGTTCTGGTACGGCCTGGAGGAGGGCGCCGGTGACGTGCTGGTGGAACTGGGGCCGGGTCAGCGCATCAGCGTCGGCATCGAGGCCATCAGCGAGGCCGACGAGGCGGGCTTCAGCTCCATCGTCTTCCGCCTCAACGGCGAGTTGCGCCCCATCAGCGCCCGCCTGCGGGACTCGGCCCTACCCAGCGCCGGGGCCGAGCAGGCCGATCCGAGCGAGCCGGGACACGTGGGCGCCCCGTTCCGGGGCGTGGCCGAGTTGTACGTCACCGCCGGGGAGTCGGTCACCAAGGGCCAGGCCCTCGCCACGATCGAAGCCATGAAGATGGAGACCCGGGTGACGGCTCCCATCGGCGGGACGGTGTCGCGGGTCTGCATCGAAGGCTCGGCGGCGGTGGAGGCCGGAGACCTACTGCTGGTGATCGTGCAGGGCGCGCCGGCGCCCGCAGGCGAGGATGGCTAGGAGTCGGGCAGGCTCGCGGGGACTTCGCCGGCGGCGTGCTCGGCCACGAGTTCGACCAGTTCTTGTCCCAGCCGGTCCAGCCGGGAGGCGCCGAGCTCGGTGACGATGCCCAACTCGGCGACCGTGGCGGGACGGTTCTCGGCGATGGCGGCGAGGTCGCGGTCGCTCAACACCGCGGCCGGTGCGATGCGCGCCGCCCGGGCCGCCCGCTCGCGCCACGCCGACAGCGAGGCCACGAGCGGCTCGGTTGGAGCACCCATGGAGGGCGGTGGCTGTCCCGCGGGGCGCGCCCCGGGGTTGCGGGGGCCGGTGGAGGCGGGTGCCGCGCCAATCTCATCGAGGTCGGCCAGCCAGCGGCTTGGCCGGCGCTGGGAGGGCTGGCCGGCGATGTCCCGCCGGCGTGCCCAGCTGAGGTGCAGGCCCCGGCGCGCCCGCGTCAGCGCCACGTAGAGCAGCCGCTGCTCCTCCTCCAGCATCCGGCGCCGGTCGGCGCCGGCCACCGGGACGAGCCCCTCCTCGAGCCCGGCCACGTGCACGACCGGCCACTCGAGGCCCTTGGCGGCGTGCATCGTGGAGACGCACACGGCGTCGCGCTCGTCCGCCTCGCCGGGGGCGTCGGGGTCGGCGACGCGCGCCGGCACCCCGGCCGCCTCCAGCGCCTCGACGATCTCGCCGATCTGGCGCCGGGTGCGCACGAGCACCGCCTGGTCGGACCAGCCGGCGCCGGGCGCCCGGGCGCCGCGCACCGCGGCGGCCACGCCGGTGGCCTCGGCGGCGGCCGTGGGATAGGCCACGACGAGCGGCGCCGGCTCGACGAAGGGTCCGGGATCGGCGTCCTGGGTGGCGGCCGCGGCTCCCGCCGGTGCACCCCCGTCCCGCAGCACACCCGACAGGGCGACGATGCCGGAGCTGCAGCGGTAGTTGCGTCGGAGGTCGACGACGGTGGTGCCGGCGAACAGCCCGGCGAACCCTTCCAGGATGCGCCGGTCGGCGCCGCCCCAGCCGAAGATGGCCTGATCGGGGTCGCCCACGGCGCACAGGTCGGAGCGGTCGCCGAGCCAGGCGCGCAGCAGCCGGAGCTGCGCCGGGGTGAGGTCCTGCAACTCGTCGACGAAGAAGTGCCGGCGGCCCCAGCGCCAGGCCTCGGCGGTGGCCGCGTCGTTCTCGAGACGCTCGGCGGCCAGCCGCAGCAGGTCGGCGAAGTCGACCATGCCCAGGCGCCGCTTGGTGGCCGTGTAGCGGGCCATCACCTCGGCGAGGCGGCTCGGCGCCAGCGGCGTGCGGCGGTCGGCGGCTGCGGCGGCGTCGCGGTAGTCGGCGGGCCGGACGCTGCGCGCCGCGCACCAGTCCAGCTCGGCCTGCACTGCCCGCAGTGACTCGCGGGGCGCCAGCAGTTCCTCGAGCAGCCGGGCGCGGTCGGCGAGGATGTCCGGGTCCGGCCGGCCGTCGTCGGCGGCGTGCCGGCGCAGCTGCCGGGCGGCCAGACCGTGGAACGTGCCCACCGCCACGCGGTCGCGGATGCCCAGTTCGGCCAGGCGGGAGCGGAGTTCGGCGGCGGCCCGCTGGGTGAACGTCACCGCCACGCAGAAGCGTGCTTCGCAGTCGCCGGTGGCGATGCGGTAGGCGATGCGTCGGGTGAGCACCCGGGTCTTGCCGCTGCCCGGCCCCGCCCGGATGCACAGCGGCGCCGCCGTGGAGGTCACCGCCAAACGCTGCGCCTCGTCGAGGTCATCCAGCAGGTGGGCGACGTCGTCATCTGGTCCGTCAGCGTCCCGGTCGGCGAGGCCTGGACCGGGGTCGGAAGCGAGACCGCTGCTCACGGTTCCGGAGGCTACCGAAGCCCTGCGACAGCGTCCGCGAGGGCGGGCGGGTGCGTTGCTCCGGATCCCGGCCTGCGCCGGGGCGATGGATTGGGGGTCGGGATGATGGGGAGGAGGTTCGGGCGGCGGGTGTGGGGGTCGATGCCGGCGTGTCGCCGGGGGAGCGGGTTGGCCCGCGGTTAGCGTGGCGCTGCGATGGCCTGCGGACCTTTGCGACCGGCGGTGCGGTCGTGAGCGATCGCTACGACGTGGTGGTGATCGGTGCGGGCATCGTGGGGCTGGCCACGGCGCGGGCGCTGACCACCCGCCTGCCAGGTGCGGCCCTGGCGGTCATCGAGAAGGAGCCGGCGGTCGCCGGCCACCAGACGGGGCACAACAGCGGCGTGCTGCACACCGGCATCTACTACACGCCCGGATCGCTGCGGGCGAAGCTGTGTGTCCAGGGCCATCGGGCGATGACCGAGTTCTGCCAGGAGGCGGGCCTGCCGTTCCTCGGCGGCGGCAAGGTGGTCGTAGCCACAAGCGAGGCGCAGATCCCCGGGCTGGAGGAACTGCAGAAGCGCGGCACCCTCAACGGGGTTCGGGGCCTGCGCCGCATCGATGTTGGGGAGCTGCGCGAGCTGGAACCCCATGCCACCGGCTTGGCCGCCCTGGCGGTGCCCGAGGCGGCCTCGGTGGACTTCGCCGCCGTGGCCCGCCACATCGCCGCCCACCTGCCCGGCGACCTGCGCACCGGCGCCCCCCTGGAGGCCGTCGAGATTGGCGAGCGGGTCCGCCTGCACGCCGGAGACGTCACGTGCGAGTCGCGCTTGGTCGTCAACTGCGCCGGCCTGCACAGCGACCGTGTGGCGCGCCTCGCGGGCGCCACCCCGGAGGTGCGGATCGTGCCGTTCCGCGGCGAGTACTACCGCCTCAGCGAGCAGGCCGCGCCGCTGTGTCGCTCCCTCATCTACCCGGTGCCCGACCCCGCCTTCCCGTTCCTGGGCGTTCACTTCACCCGCCGAGTGGACGGCACCGTGGAGGTGGGCCCCAACGCCGTTCTGGCGCTGGGCCGCGAGCACTACCGGGACGGCCGCCCCAACCTCGCGGACGTGGCCGAGATGCTGCGCTTCGGCGGCTTCTGGCGGTTGGTGGCCCGGCACTGGCGGGCCGGCAGCGCTGAGTTGTGGCGGTCGCGGATCCGGCGGGTCTATGCCCGCTCGGCGGGGGCGCTCGTGCCCGAGGTCACCGGCGCCGATCTGCGGCCCGGCGGGGCCGGCGTGCGGGCCCAGGCCGTCGGTGCCGACGGGCGGCTGGTGGACGACTTCCACATCCAGGAATCACCGGGCTTCATTCACGTGCTGAACGCGCCCTCACCGGCGGCGACGGCCTCCCTGGCCATCGGCGAGCACATCGCCGACCGGGCAGTCCGGCGCTTCCGCCGCTGGGCGTGTGCCGGGTAATCGACGCCGGACGCCGGCGGATCCGCTGGACCATGGATTCCGGCCTCCGCCGGAATGACAGATCGTGGGGCACGCAGCATTGCTCGGCGATCTCCTAGGGGCCGCCGCGCAGGTGGACGGCGATCTGGCCGATGTCGGCTCCGCCCAGTCCGGCCGCGGAGGCCTCGCGCAGCACGGCCCGGTTCGTCTCGGCCTGGGGCATGGGCGCACCGACGGCGCCGGCCAGCGCCAGGGTCAGGTCGAGGTCCTTGATGGCCAGGTCGAGGGCGAAGCTCACCGGGGTCTCCCGCGGCTTCTCGAAGACCTCCCGGCGGTACTTGACCACCGGCGCGGCGATCGCCGAGGAGGCGAACACCTCGTAGGCCACCTCCCGGGGGACGCCGGCCCGCTCGGCCAGCACCAGCGACTCGCCGACGGCCTGCATGACGGCGAAGAGCGCCGAGTTGACCGCCAGCTTGAGGGCGGCGCCGGCCCCCGGCCCGCCGACGTGGACGATCCGGGCCGACATGGCTGCCAGCACCGGGCCCGCCGCGGCGGCCGCCGCCTCGTCGCCCGCGGTCATGACCAGCAGCGTGGCGCCCTCGGCTGCGGCCGTGCTGCCCGAGACCGGCGCCTCGACGAGGTGCCCCCCGGCCACCTCGGTGGCCAGGCGCGCCCGCTGCGTGTACTCCAGTCCGGTTGTGCCCATGTCCACGACGATGTCGCCGGGAGACAGTCCGGCGGCGATGCCGTCGGGCCCCTCGAGCAGGCTCGCCAGCGCCGGCCCGTCGGCAACCATCGTGACGATGATCGAAGAGGCCTCAGCCAGCTCGCGCCCCGAAGTGGCGACCTTGGCCCCCGTCGACGCGGCGAACGACTCGGCCTTGGCATGCGTCCGGTTGTGCACGGTCAGGTCGAAGCCGGCCCGCTGCAGGTTGGCGGCCATGAGACTCCCCATGCGGCCGAGCCCGGAGAAGCCAACCCTGATGGCAGACGGCTCGCCGGCGCCGATGTCGCCCGTCGCCGGGGTGAGTTCGGTCATGAGATCCTCCTTGTTCTGTTGCCGGTGCCCGTGCAGAGCGGGCTCAGCCCGTCACGAGCGGACGGGGCGAATCGATCCGCGGATCGAAGAGCGTCTTGATGGGCGTTGGATCACCGTTGACCATCGGCAACAGGCCGCCGACCAGCAGGCTCTCGAGTGGGAGCACCGCCGGCGCCACCAGCCGCCACACGTCGCCGCCCGATTCCAACAGCTCGGTGGCCCGGCCGAAGTCGGCCTCGATGGTGTGCGCCAGCGTGCCGATCAGTTCCTTCTCGCGCAGCGCCAGCGAGCGCAGGTCCACGGCCACGGGCTCCTTCTGCAGGCCCACGACGACGATCCGCCCGCCGGGGCGCACGAGGTCCGTGGACTCCGGCACCATGGCGGGCACCCCGGTGCACTCGAAGACGACGCCGGGCGCTGAGTCGGGGAGCAGGTCGGCGAGCGGGGTTCGATGCCGTGCGGCGACCGTGCTGTGCGCCCCGAGGGCGGCGGCAACCTCGAGGCGGCCGGCGTCGAGGTCGACGCCGGTCACCTCGGCGCCGAGCCGGGCGGCCGCGTGCACCACGAAGGCGCCGATGCCGCCCGTCCCAACCACCACGGCGTGCTCGCCGGCGCCGAGCCGGCCCCGTGCCACAGCGTGGGCGGCGATGGACATGGGCTGCGCCATGGCGGCCACGTCGGAAGTCAGCGTCCGGTCCCGCAGGTTGACGCAGGCCGAGGCCGGCACCGTGGTGAACTCCGCCAAGGCGCCGTTGCGCTGAAGACCCACGGTGGAGTAGCGCTCGCACAGGTTGGTGCGGCCCAGAGTGCACGGCACGCAGGCACCGCAGGAGATGCCCGCTCCGCAGGCGACCGGGTCACCCTCGGTGAAACCCACGACGCCCGTCCCGGTTCCGGCCACGACGCCGGCGAACTCGTGACCCGGGACCATCGGCCCGCTGTGGCCCGTCACGGGGTCGGCGCGATGGATGGGGAACATGTGCGGACCCCCGGCGTATTCCGAGGCGTCGGTGCCGCAGATGCCCACGCCGGTGACGCGGAGCAGGAGTTCCCCTCCGGCCGGCTCCGGGCGCGGCACGTCCTCGATGCGGATGTCGCGCCGGCCGTAGTAGACGGCTGCCTTCATGAGCGGCTCCGGTGGGTGGTTCGCTCGCAGTCCACTAGTAGGCGTTGGCGACCATCAGTTCCTCGCACGGGAACAGGGTGATGACCTGCGGACCGTCGGCGGTGACCACGACCTCCTCCTCGATGCGGGCCGCCGAGCGTCCGTCGGTGGCGGGGGCGTAGGTCTCGAGGGCGAAGACCATCCCCTCGACGATCTCGATGGGCTCGGCGAGCGAGTTCAACCGGCTGATGATGGGGCGCTCGTGCAGGCCCACGCCCACGCCGTGGCCGAACTGCAGTCCGAAGGCCTCCATCTCGTTCTCGAAGCCGTACTCGTGCGCCTCGGGCCATACCCGGGCGATCTCGTCGGTCGTCACCCCGGGGCGAACCAGGGAGATGGCGGCGTCCATCCACTCGCGTGACTGTTTGAAGGCGTCGCGCTGGGCCTGCGTGGCCCGGCCCACGGCGAACGTCCGGTAGTAGCAGGTGCGGTAGCCGTTGAAGACGTTGATGATGTCGAAGTAGGCCTGGTCGCCGGGCCGCAGCAGGCGGTCGGAGAACACGTGCGGGTGCGGGCTGCAACGCTCGCCGGCGATGGAGTTGACCGCCTCCACGGTCTCGGCCCCGACGTCGAAGAGGTACGAGGTCGCCAGCGCCACGATCTGGCTCTCCCGGATGCCGGGCTTGAGCGCCTCGAAGATCTGCTGGTAGACGCCGTCGACCATGGCGCAGGCCTGGGTCAGGAGCATGATCTCGTCGGGGCTCTTGACCTCGCGGGCCAGCATCATGGGCTGCTGGCCGTCGCGCACGTCGAGTCCCTGGGCTACCAGCTCCAGGAAGATCGACGTCTCGGCCATGTCCACGCCGATGGGAGCGCCGGCGAGGCCCTCGTCGGCCAGGACGCCGCGCAGCTCGCGCACCGCCGCGGCGTGCAGCCCGGCGCTCGGGGCGATGGCCCCCTGCAGGCCCGTGTTGCCGCCACGGGAATTCGACTCGTCGTACAGCCCGGGCAACTGCAGCCGGTGCGCCCGGGCCGCCGAGCCGAAGTCCCAGATCCACGGCCCGCCGTCACGCGTCACCAGGGCGTACCGCTCGCCCTTGTTGAAGGCCCAGTAGCCGATGTGGGTGCTCGTGGCATAGCGGATGTTCGACGTCTCGAAGAGCAGCAGCGCCCCGAGTTCGGCCTTCTCGAGCTGCTCACGGACGCGCTGCAGCCGCCAGGCGCGGAGCCGCTCGAAGTCCACCCGCTGCTCCCAGTCCACGTTCATGAAGCCGGGCGCAGGGCTCGTGGCGACCGGGAACTCATCCATGGAGACTCCTTGACGTAGCCGGTTGGCAGCCGGGTCTCGCCCCGACAGGCGGAGGCTACCCAACGCCCGCAGCACCGTCCGGGGCTTCGGAGGTGCGCCCGGACGGTGGCGCATCCCGAGGGAGAGGGGCGGGGGGCCGGGCTGTGACGACTCTTCGCCCGTGCGTGGAGGAGCAGAGCGGCACCGCGCCCCTCTCCCGGGCCGCCGACAGCGTCGCCCGGACACGGCGGGGTGGGTTCCGGCAGGGTTAGCGTGGCGGCGTGGAGGTGTCTTCGGAGCGCTTCGAGGCCCTCGTGGCCGAGGCGCTGGACCTGATCCCCGACGAACTCGCCGAAGCCATCGACAACCTGGCCGTGTTCGTCGTCGACGAATCGCCCGAGGACCCCGAACTGCTGGGCCTCTACGACGGCATCCCGCTCACGGACCGTGAGCACTACGGCGGCATGATCATGCCCGATCGCATCTTCATCTACCGCAAGCCGATCTGCGAACTCTCCGACGACGAGGACGACGTCGTCGAGCAGGTGCGCATCACGGTCATCCACGAGGTCGCCCACCACTTCGGCATCGACGACGAGCGGCTCGAAGAACTCGGCTGGGACTGAGCGCTCGCCGGGCCGGTCGGAGGCTCCGGCCGGGCGCGGCGCGCTCGGTACGCTTGCGTTGTGCCCTTCCCCGTCCGGCTGCTCTCGGTGGACGAGGAGGTCGCGGTCGAGACCCGTTCCCATTGGACCTACCTGGCCGGGCAACTGGGCGCCTTCGTGGTCCTGGGGACCGTGGCCATCGTGCTGGCGTCGGTCGGGTCCCCCCTGCCGGCCGTCGTGGTCGCCGCGGTGCTGGCGGGCGTGGCGGCCGTGGCGCTGGGGATCCGCCTGGTGCGGTGGGCGAACACCTACTACCTGGTGACCGACAGGCGGATCGTGTACTGGAAGGGCGTGCCGCGGTGGCGCGGCATCGAGTTGCGCCTCGAGCTGGTGGAGGAGATCGAGATCACCCAGACGATGCGCCAGCGCCTGCTCCGCGTCGGAACCCTGGCCGTGCACTCCGTCGTGGACGGTCACGTCCGCAGGCTCGCCTTCGTGCCGCGTCCCCTCGACGTGCGCCGCGAGGTGTACCGGCTCCTGCGCGAGGCCGAGGTCCGGCGCCTGGAGGCGGCCCAACCCCCGCAGGCCCACCACAGCCCGGAGGCCGCCGACCACGCGGAGGCCCCTCACGACCCCGAGGCCGCTCACCACCCCGAGGCCGCCCAGTACCCCGAGGCCCAGTACCCCGAGGCCGCCCAGTACCCGGAGGCCGCCCCGCCTTCGGGTCGGGGCGACCTGCCCGAGGCGTCCCTGGACATCCCCGACCAGATCCGCAAGCTGTACGAGCTCGTGGAGTTGGGGATCCTGTCGGAAGCCGAGTTTCAGGAGAAGAAGCGGGACCTGCTGGGGCGGCTCTGAGGAGCCGCGGGCAGCCGGCGAGCGCAACCGACCGAGAGGAGGTCCCCATGGGCCCACTGCAAGGGGTCAGGATCGTGGAACTGGCGGGGATCGGCCCCGGACCGTTCGCCGCCATGATGCTGGGCGACATGGGTGCCGACGTGGTCTGCGTGGACCGGGCCGTCCGGGCGGCGAACCCCGAGTACCGGGCGCTCTCCGGCGCCATCCTGCGCCGGAGCCGCCGCTCGATCGGCGTGGATCTCAAGCACCCGGACGGCCAGGAGTTGGTCCTGCGGCTCGTCGCCGGCGCTGACGGCCTCATCGAGGGGTTCCGCCCGGGGGTGGCCGAACGCCTGGGGGTCGGTCCCGACGTCTGCCTGGAACGCAACCCCCGCCTGGTCTACGGGCGCATGACGGGTTGGGGCCAGGACGGCCCGCTGGCCTCGACCGCCGGCCACGACATCAACTACATCGCACTGTCGGGCGTGCTGTCGGCGATCGGGACGCTCGGCGGGCCGCCGGTCCCGCCGCTCAACCTCATCGGCGACTTCGGGGGCGGCGGCATGGTGCTGGCGCTGGGGATGGTCGCCGGGATGCTGGAGGCGCAGCGCTCGGGCCGGGGCCAGGTGATCGACGCCGCCATGTCCGAGGGCGCCGCCCTGCTGGCGACCGCCGTCTACGGGCTGCACGGCGCCGGCTGGTGGACCGAGCGCGGCACCAACATCTTCGACAGCGGGGCCCACTTCTACGGCGTCTACGAGTGCGCCGACGGCGGCTACATGAGCGTCGGTCCCATGGAGCCCCAGTTCTACGCCGAGTTGCTGCAACTGCTCGAACTGGACCCCGCCGAGCTGCCCCGCCAGTACGACCGGGCCCGCTGGCCCGAGGCCCGCGAGCGATTGGCGGCGACCTTCGCCACCCGGACCCGTGACGAGTGGTCCGCCGTCTTCGAGGGCAGCGATGCCTGCGTGGCCCCCGTCCTGGACTTCGGCGAGGCCCCGCGGCACCCGCACAACGAGGCCCGGAAGAACTTCGTGGAGGTCGACGGCGTCGCGCAGCCGGCTCCCGCGCCGCGGTTCAGCCGCACCCCCTCAGCGGTGGGCCGGCCGCCGCCGGGGCCCGGAGCGGACACCGACGAGATTCTCGGGGAGATGGGCCTGAGCGCGGGCGAGAGGGCGGCGCTTCGCGCCGGCGGCGTCATCGCCTGAGGCGGCGCGCCGCACGCGGCGACGCCGGGCACGATCCGGGCCCATCGCGGCGGCGGCTCCCTAGCCTGAGCGCCGTGGCAACCCTGGTCTGCTTCCACGCCCACCCCGACGACGAGGCCATCGCCACCGGCGGCACCATGGCCAAGGCGGCCGCGGCCGGCCACCGGGTGGTGCTGGTGCTGGCCACGCGGGGCGAGGAGGGGGAGCAGATCCCCGGCGTCGTGCCCGGCGGCACCGACCTCGGCGCCTGGCGCGAGCGCGAGACCCGGGACTCGGCGGCGCTGCTGGGGTGCGGGCGCGTGGTGTTCCTGGGCTACCGGGACTCGGGCATGGCCGGGGCGCCGGAGAACGAGGCGCCCGAATCGTTCTGGCAGGCCGATGTGGACGAGGCGGCCGGGCGCCTGGCGCGGCTGCTCGGCGACGAGCGTGCCGACGTGCTGACCGTCTACGACAGTCACGGCGGCTACGGCCACCCCGACCACGTGGCCGTGCACCGGGTGGGCACGCGCGCCGCCGAGCTCGCCGGCACGCCGCGGGTGTACTGGGCGACGATGAACCGCGACCGCATCAGGGAGATGGTCGAGGCGGCGGAACGGGCGGGCACGCCGATCGACGCCGAGCGCACCGAGCGCGCCGACAGCGAGGAGTTCGGCCTGCCCGACGCCGACATCACCCACGCGGTGGACGTCACCGGCGTCCTGGACCTCAAGCGGGCCGCCATGGCGGCCCACGCCAGCCAGATCGGGGCCGATTCGTTCTTCCTGAACCTGGGGGACGAGGAATTCGCCGCCGCCTTCGGCACCGAATGGTTCGTGCGACCGGGCCACCGGCGCAACGGCCCGCAAGAGCCCGACCTCTTCGCCTGAGCATGGTCCCCGGGGCCGGCCGGCAGGTGTGACCGCCACGGTGGGCATGGAGTCCCTGGTCGACGCCCACGCCACGCTGGCTTGGGCGGTCCTGGCGGGCAACGGTGCGGCCGCCGTCTGGGCGCTGGCGGCCCACCGGCTCCCCGTGTTGCGCGCCCGCGCCCTGTGGTGGTTCGTGCTGGTTGCACAGTTGCTGCTGGTCGCCGAGATCGTCGTCGGCGTGGTCCTCATGGCCGGCGGCGGCCGCGACGTGCCCGGCATCCACACCTTCTACGGATTCGTGACCCTGGCGGCCATCGGCATCCTCTTCAGCTACCGCACCCAGGTGGGACGCCGGCGGCACTACCTGCTGTACGGCTGGGGCGGGCTGTTCATCGTCGGTCTGATTGTCCGGACCATGATCATCGGCTGAGCCACCCCGCCACCGGGCCCGGACCGCGGCAGACACGGGGGGGAGGGGGCGCCGAGGGCCGGCTTGTGACGCCTTGCGCCTGCGCCGAAGGAGCAAGCGGCCACCGCCGCCCCCGACCGGTCACGCGCAAACCCCCGACCGGACGCCCCACCCGGACGGGGGTTCGGCGGGAATATTCCCCGCCGCCGGTTGTTGAACCACTCGAACGGCCGTTACGGCGGCCGTCGGAATCGCAGAGTGCGAAACCGCGCAGTGACAACCGAAAGGAAGAGCCACATGTTCCCGAGCCCATTCGCAACCAGTTTGTTCGATCGTCTCGCTCCGCTCGCCGTCCCCGCGTCCACCGCGTTCTCCGCCCCCTACGACGTCTACCGGTTCGAGGATCGGGTGGAGGTGTGGATGGATCTTCCGGGCGTCGATCCGGCTGACATCGACATCACCGTCGAGGGACGCGACGTCACCATCGCCGGCCGCCGCGAGGCGCCGGAGACGGCCGACGCCACCGTCGTGAGCGCCGGTCGCCGGCACGGCGCCTTCGAGCGGCGCCTGCACCTCGGTCGTGCCCTGGCCCACGAGGCGGTCGAGGCCGACTACGGCAACGGCGTCCTGAAGCTGGTCGTCCCGCTCGCCGAGGTGGCCAAGCCCCGCAAGGTTCCCGTCGGGGGAGCGGCGGGTGCCATCGACGTGGCCACCGCCTGACCTTCCCCTCCCCTCCCGTTCGTGGCCCGGTCCCGCGTCCGGGGCCGCATCGATTCCTCGCTCAGGCCTCCAGGCGCTCCTCCAGCGCCGCCAGCTCCTCCCACAGGGCGGCCGGCAGGTGCTCCCCGAAGCTGGCGAAATGGCCGCGGATGAGGTCCAACTCACCTCGCCAGGCCTGGCGGTCCACGGAGAGGATTTCCGCCATGTCCTCCGGCGGGATCCCCAGCCCCGACAGGTCCAGGGCGCCGGGCGGGGGGATCAGCCCCAGCGGGGTCTCGACGGCCTCGCCGCGCCCCTCCACCCGCTCGACGATCCAGCGCAGCACGCGGCAGTTGTCGCCGAATCCGGGCCACAGGAAGCGCCCGTCATCGCCGCGCCGGAACCAGTTCACCCAGAAGATCTGCGGCAGGCGGGAGGGGTCGCGGGCAGCGCCCATCTCCAGCCAGTGGGCCATGTAGTCGCCCATGTTGTAGCCGCAGAACGGACGCATGGCGAAGGGGTCGAAGCGCACCCTGCCGACGGCGCCGCCGGCCGCGGCGGTGGTCTCGGAGTTGAGGATCGAGCCCAGGAACACGCCGTGGCGCCAGTCGCGGGCGGCGGTGACCAGCGGGGCGTTGCGGGCCCGTCGCCCGCCGAAGACGATGGCGGAGATGGGCACGCCGGCGGGGTCCTCCCATTCGGGTGCGATCGAGGGGCACTGACCGGCCGGGGCGGTGAAGCGGGCGTTGGGATGCGCCGCCGGTTCGCCCGCCCCGGGCGCATAGGGCCGGCCGCGCCAGTCCGTGAGTCCCCCCGGCGCGCTGGGCGTGAGGTTCTCCCACCACACGTCGCCGTCGGCGGTGGCGGCCACGTTGGTGAAGATGCAATTGCCCCACATCGTGTCGAGAGCGTTGGGGTTGGTCCCGCGCGAGGTGCCCGGCGCAACCCCGAAGATGCCGTTCTCGGGGTTGATGGCGTACAGGCGCCCGTCGTCGCCGAAGTGCATCCAGGCGATGTCGTCGCCCAGGGTCTCGACCTTCCAGCCCGGCAGGGTCGGCACCATCATGGCCATGTTGGTCTTGCCGCAGGCCGACGGGAAGGCCCGCCCGGCGGGGTGACGCTGAGGATCAGCATGTGCTCGGCCAGCCAGCCCTCGTCGCGGGCCATCACCGAGGCGATTCGCAGGGCGAAGCACTTCTTGCCCAGCAGGGCGTTGCCGCCGTAGCCCGAGCCGTACGACCAGATCTCCCGCGTCTCGGGGAAGTGGGCGATGTACTTGCGGTCGGCGTCGCAGGGCCACGGGACGTCGGGGCGCCCGTCGGTCAGCGGGTGGCCCACCGAGTGCAGGCACGGCACGAACGCGCCGTCGTCACCGAGTTCGGCCAGCACGGCGTCGCCGATGCGCGCCATGATCCGCATGTTCACCACCACGTAGGCCGAGTCGGTGAGCTGCACACCGATCTGGGAGATGTGCGATCCCAGCGGCCCCATGCTGTAGGGGATCACGTACATGGTCCGGCCGCGCATGGCGCCGCTGAAGTGCTCGAGGAGCTCCCCCTTCAACTCGGCCGGGGCGCGCCAGTTGTTGGTGGGACCGGCATCGTCGGGGTGGACGGAGGCGATGAACGTGCGGTCCTCCACCCGGGCCACGTCGGCGGGGTCCGAGAGCGCCAGGAAGCTGTTGGGCCGCAAATCGCCGTTGAGCCGGCGGAACGTGCCGGCGACCTCCAGCTCGGCGCAGAGCCGCTCCCGTTCGGCCTCGCTGCCGTCGCACCAGTGCACGTCGTCGGGTTCGAGGACTCTGCGGTACTCCTCCACCCAGTCGAGCAGGCGCTTGTGGGTGGTGGGCGGTCGGACGTGAAGCGTTGTCATATTCTGGCCGTTGCGTTGCGGGGGGTCGTCGGGTGGCTCAGATGAGGTGCGACGGCGTTCCCATGTCCACTTCGCTGCCCAGGCGCAGAGCGGTTGCACGACCGTCGGCGTCGAGGTCGAAGATCACCCGCTGACCCTGGCGGAGGAAGCGGAACACCGACCCCTCGAGCGCGTCGGCTGCGAGGTCGCACTCGATGAAGTCCGTATCGCGTACGACGACACCATCACCGGTCCTGGGGTCGTACGACTTGATGACGCCCTGCATGCACCTGTCCCTTCCCGATATGTGACAGCGCCCGGCAGGCGTCCCGCCGAGCGTGACCGGCAGGGTAGTGCGGATCGCGCCGGTCGTGGGCGGTTCGCGGCGCAGGATTATTGCCGGGGCCGGATTCTCGGCCTCGCTAGTATTCCCCGCGATGGCCACCTTGGATCGGTTGACCGCCGAGCACGTCAGCCTGTTCATGCGCCGCTACAGCGAGGCGCTGGCCGAGCACCGGTATGTCATCGACGCCCTCAACGTCTACCCGGTGCCCGACGGCGACACCGGCACCAACATGTCGCTCACCCTGCGGGCCGTGGTGGAGGCCCTGCCCGCCGACTGCGACCTCAAGGGCGTCTGCCAGTCCATCTACGACAGCGCCCTGGCCGCCGGCCGCGGCAACTCCGGCATCATCGTGTCGCAGTTCCTGCGGGCCATGGCCGGCGCCTGGAGCGAGGCCACCGCCGTCGACGCGGACGGCCTGGCCGGCAGCCTGCAGGCGGCCTCGGAGGCCGCCTACGGCGCGGTTGCCCGGCCCGTGGAGGGCACCATCCTCACGGTGGGGCGCCACGTCGCCGGGGCCGCCGTGGCGGCCGCCCACCGGGGCGCACCGCTGGCGACCGTCGTCGAGGAGGCCCTCGAGGCCGGGCGGGTGAGCCTGGAGCGCACCCCGGAACTGCTCGAGGTGCTGCGCACGGCGGGCGTCGTGGACGCCGGTGGCAAGGGTCTGCTGCTGCTGCTGGACGCCCTGGCGCACGTGGTGGACGGGCGACCCCTGCCCGAGCCCCCCGAGGTGAGCGCCCCGTTGCTGGGCGACGATCCCCACCACATCGAGGGCGCCGGCGACGTGGCGGATCTGCGCTACGAGGTGATGTTCCTGCTGGACTCCAGCGACGACCGGGTGACGGCCTTCCGGGACCGCTGGGCCGAACTCGGCGACTCCATCGTGGTCGTGGGCGGCGACGGCCTGTGGAACTGCCACATCCACACCGACGACATCGGGGGCTCCATCGAGGCCGGGATCGAGGCCGGCCGCCCGCACCGCATCCAGGTCACCGACCTGCACGAGCAGGTGGCGCACGTGGAGCACGTGGCGCCGCCGGAGCGCTCCACGACAGGCGTCGTGGCGGTGGCGACGGGCGACGGGGTGCGGCAGATCTTCGCCTCCCTGGGAGCGGCCGAAGTGGTGACGGGCGGCCAGACCATGAACCCGTCGGTCGCCACGCTGCTGGCGGCGGTGCAGCGCATCCCCGCCGAGGGGGTGGTGGTGCTGCCCAACAACAAGAACATCGTGCTGGCCGCCCAGCAGCTGCACGAGCTCACCGACAAGGAGGTGGCGGTGGTGCCCACGGTCAGCATCCCCGCCGGGCTCAGCGCCATGGTGGAGTTCGACCCGCAGGCCGAGGCGGCGCGCAACGGCGAGGTGATGGCGGCCCTGGCCGGCGAGGTCACCGCCGGCGAGGTGACGCGTGCCGTGCGGGATGCCGTCACGCCGGCGGGTCCGGTGGCCGAGGGCGACTTCATGGGGCTCGCCGACGGGGACGTGCAGTGCGTGGCCGGCGAGCTGACCGAGGTCAGCTGCGGGCTGCTGGAGCGGATCGTGGACGACCACCACGAGATCGTGACGCTCATCTGCGGTGCCGAGGCCACCGAGGCCGACACCGAGGTCGTGGCGGCCTGGTTGCGCGACAACCGGCCCCACGTCGAGTTGGAGGTCCATGCCGGGGGCCAGTCCCTCTACCACTATTACGTCGGCGTCGAGTAGGTCGCCGACCTCCGGCGGTGCTCGGTGACGCTGGTTGACGAGTCCGCGGCGCTGACCTGGCGGGACCTCGCCGGGATCGGCCTGGAGCGCCTGAACAGCGCCAGCCGGCGCCGGGTGCAGGCCCTGGCCGAACTCGGCGTGGAGCACCTGGGGGACCTGCTCACCTACTACCCGCGGCGCTACCTGGATCGCAGCCGCCAGGCCACCGTGGGCGAGCTCCGGGTCGGCGAGGATGCCATGGTGCTGGCCACCGTCGAGAGGGTGAGGGCCATCCCGGGACGCAACCGGCGGGCGCGCGTCGAGGTGCTGGTGAGCGACCGCGAGGGCGCCCGGCTGAGCTGTGTCTTCTTCAACCAGCCGTGGCGCGCCAAGCAGCTGCGCGAGGGCATGGGGGCGGTGCTGTACGGGCGCCTGGAGGCGTTCCGGGGCGCGCTGCAGATGACGAACCCGGTCGTGGACCTCGTCGGCGACCGCACCGGGGCCATCTTCGCCGTGTACCCGCTCTCGGCGAAGGCCGCCATCGGCACCTGGGAGATCGCCGACATGGTGGGCGAGGCCCTGCGGCGCTGCGAACGCCGCGGCATCGCCGATCCCGTGCCGACCGACCTGCTGGCGAGCCACGGGCTGTGCGGGCGTGACGAGGCCCTGCGGCTGATCCACAGCCCGGAGTCGTTCGCCGACGTGACCCGCGCCCGCAACCGGCTGGTGTTCGACGAGCTGCTGCGGATGCAGGTGGTGCTCGTGGGGCGCAGGCGCGCGCGCCGGCTCGCCGGGGAGGGGATCGCCCACGAGGTGGATCGGGTGCTGCTGGACGGCTTCCGGCAGCGCCTGCCCTTCGAGTTGACCGGGGCGCAGAGCCGCACCGTCGAGGAGATCCTCGCCGACCTGGCGCAGCCGTGGCCGATGCACCGCCTGCTGCAGGGCGAGGTGGGATCGGGCAAGACGGTGGTGGCGCTGATAGCCATGCTGGCGGTCTTCTGCGGGGGGAGGCAGGCCGCCCTGATGGCTCCGACGGAGGTGCTGGCCGAGCAGCACCACCTGGGTCTCAGCGAGTTGCTGCGGTCACTGGGCGCCACCGGCCGCGCCGCCGCGCACGGTGGGCGCCTGGCTCTGGGTGGCACATCGCCCGTGTTGCTGGAACTCCTGACGGGTCGAATCCGAGCCGGCGCCCGCGACGGCATCCTGGCCGGCCTGGCCACGGGCGACGTGCACATGGTGGTGGGCACGCATGCTCTCATCGGCGAGGGTGTGCGGTACCGCTCGCTGGGCCTGGCCGTGGTGGACGAGCAGCATCGCTTCGGCGTCGAGCAGCGTGCCTCGTTGCGTGCCCGCGGCACCGCGGACGGCCTGCCGGACGTCCTGGTGATGACCGCCACACCCATTCCCCGGACCGCGGCCATGACCGTCTACGGCGACCTCGACGTGTCGCGCCTCGACGAGTTGCCCGCCGGCCGAGCGGGCGTGCGCACCGAGGCCGTCAGCCAGCCGCTCGAGCAGCCCGCCGTCTGGGAGCGACTGCGCGCCGAGGTCGCGGCCGGGCACCAGGCGTACGTCGTGTGCCCGCTGATCGAGGAGTCCGAGAAGGTGGAAGCCAGCGGCGCGGAGGCGACCTACGCCGAGCTGCGAGCCGGCGCCCTGGCGGACTTGCGGGTGGGCCTGCTGCACGGGCGCCTGCCCGCCGGCGAGCGGGAACCCATCATGGCCTCGTTCCGGCGCGGCGAGCTCGACGTGCTGGTCGCCACAACCGTCATCGAAGTGGGCGTGGACGTGGGCAACGCCACCGTCATGGTGATCCTCGGCGCCGACCGCTTCGGCATCGCTCAACTCCACCAGCTGCGGGGCCGCGTGGGGCGGGGCGACGCGCCGGGGTGGTGCTTCCTGCTCAGCGACAACCCCTCGCCGACGGCGCTGCGGCGCCTGCAGGCTCTCGTCGACAGCACCGACGGGTTCGAGTTGTCGGAGGTGGATCTGGACCTGCGCGGCGAGGGCACGCTCATGGACTCCCGCCAGACGGGCCGCAGCGATCTGAAGCTGGCGTCGTTGCGCAGGGACCGGGACTGGGTGCCGAGAGCCCGCGAGGCCGCCGTGGCGATCAGCGACGCGGGAGGCCCCGGCCCGATCCTGGCCGACGAGATCGCCCTGCTGCTGAGCGACGCCGACATCGACTACTTCGACAAGTCCTAGCCAGGATGGACCGATGAGCACCGAGCGGCGCCCCAGCGAACTGGCCCGCCTGGCGGAGGTGCGCCGCGTGGGGCGCGAGCGGACCGAACAGATCGCCGCCGTCCTCGCTGAGGCCTTCGCCGCCGATCCGCTGCAGGTGTGGCTGCTGGAGGGCGTCGACGCCTCCCGCCGACCCGAGTGGCGCGCCGCCTGGTGGCGGTTCATGGTGACCCACGCGCCACCGGGCACCGAACTGCACGTGACCGGTGACTGTTCGGCCGCGGCGTGCTGGCACCCGTCGGGGCCGGAGCCCTACCCCCCGGCGGTCCGTGCGCGGTTCCGCGACCTGGTCACCCATCTCGCGGGAGATCGCGCACCGGCGGTCCTCGAGTCCCTCGCCCGCATTGCCCGCCGGGCCCCGGCCGAGCCGCACTGGCACCTGGCGGCGGTCGGGGTGGCGCCGGACCACCAGAGCCGGGGGGTCGGCTCGCGGCTCCTCGCCAAGATGCTGGCCCGATGCGACCGGCTGGGCAACCCGGCCTACCTGGAGTCCTCGAACCCCCGCAACCTGGACTTCTACAGGCGGCTGGGTTTCCGGCCCGTCGGCGAGGTCTCCACAGTCGACGGGCGGGTGACGTTGACCCTCATGTGGCGCCGACCCGAGCCCGGGCGATGACACGCATCATCGCCGGCGAGGCGCGGGGTCGGCGGCTGAAGGTGCCCCGTGGCGAACGGGTGCGCCCCACCACGGACCGCGTCCGGGAGTCCACGTTCGGGGCGCTCGGCAGCCTCACCACCCTCGAAGGGGTCACAGTGCTCGACGCCTTCGCCGGCAGCGGCGCCCTGGGTCTCGAGGCGCTCTCGCGGGGCGCCGCGCACGCCACGTTCGTGGAGCGGCACCGGCCCACCGCGGCGGTGCTGCGCGCCAACGTGGCGGCGCTGGACTACGACGACCGGTCCCGCATCGTGCAGACCGACGTGCTGCGGTGGCTGGGCACGCACGACGAGGAGTTCTTCGACGTGGCCTTCTGCGATCCGCCCTACGACTTCCCGGTACCTGTCTGGGATCGGCTGCTGGCGCGCCTCAACGCCCGGATCCTCGTCGCCGAATCCGACCGGGCGGTCGTGACGAACCCCGCGTGGAGTGTCATCTCCGAGCGTCACTGGGGGAGTACCGTGGTGCAAATGGCTCGACGTCGAGAGACCGGGATCGAAGAGGTCCCGGCCAGACCATCGGAACGAGGCTGAGTTGGTCCGCGTCCTCTACCCCGGGTCGTTCGATCCCGTGCACAACGGCCACGTGGAGCTCGTCGAGATGGCCGCCGAGCTGTTCGACGAGGTGATCGTGGCGGCCATGCGCAACCCGCAGAAGGGCGAGACCCTGTTCGACATGGACGAGAGGGAGGCCATGCTGCAGGAGTCGTTCGCCCACCTGCCGAACGTGCGGACCACCATGTTCGGCGAGCTGGTCGTCACACTGGCGCGCCGCGAGAACGCCGACTTCATCGTGAAGGGCCTGCGAGCGGTGTCCGACTTCGAGAACGAGTTGCAGATGGCCCAGACCAACCGGGAGGTGGCCGGCGTGCCGACCGTCTTCCTGCCGTCCACGTCGGACAGCTCGTTCATCGCCTCGAAGTACATCCGGGAGATCGCCCGCTTCGGCGGCGACGTGACGTCCATGGTGCCGCCCGCCGTGGCGAAGCGCCTGCAGGACCGCTGGCCGGTGTCGTGAGTTCCTACGAGGATCCCCTCGATCCCGGCGGCGCGCCCGGCTCGCCGTTCGCCGAGGACGCCACAGGGGCGGCCGCGGCGCTCAACACGCTGGCCGGAGCCACGCCCGAGGTTGTCGACGACGTGGACGCGGCGCTGGCCGATCTGGAGCGGTACATCCTTTCGGCGCGCTCCTCCAGCCTCTCGGCGCAGGTGCGCGTGGATCGGGACCACGTGCTGGAGATGATCCGGATCGTGCGAGCCCGGCTGCCGGTTGCGCTGCGCAGCGCCCGCTGGCTCATCAAGGAGCGCAGCGACTACCTGGAGCGGGCCCGCCGGGATGCCGAGGAGCTCGTCGACCAGGTGAAGGGCGAGGCGGCCCGCATGGTGCACCGCACCGAGGTGGTGAAGCAGGCGGAGGTTCGGGCGCGCCGGATCGTCGGGGCGGCGGAGGAGCAGGCTCGCCGGCAGCGGCTGGAGTTGGAGGACTACTGCGACGAGCATCTGGCCCGCTTCGAGGAGTCCATGGTTCGTGCCCTCGGCAACGTCCGGGAGGCGCGGCGGAAGCTGCAGGGGCCGGCCGACGGTGCCGCGGCGGGCGAGCCGCCGGAACAACCCGCCGATGACGAGGACGGGTTGTTCTTCGACCAAGACCAGGGGTGAGCCGCTCCGCTCCGGGCGCCGGCCCGCTACAGCTGCAGGTGGGGGACCTGCTGACCCAGCCCGGTCGCCGCCGGGCGGTGGGCGGTGAGCAAGTCCTCGAGGATCTGTCGGTGGGTGTCGGGGGCATCGCCGGCGGTGCCCTGGACCTGCAGCTCACCCTGGAAGCCCAGGCGGGACGGATCATGGTGTCGGGGACGGTGCGGGCCGCCTGGGAGCTGGAGTGCCGGCGCTGCCTCGGTCCCGTCCGCGTCCCCGTGGAGCCGGATCTCAGCGAGGTGTTCGAGGAATCGCCGACGGAAGGGGAGACCTTCCTCCTGGACGGTGAGCTCGTGGATCTCGCGCCGATGCTGCGCGAGGTGGTGCTGTTGACGCTGCCGCTCGCACCGCTCTGCGAGTCGACATGCCGCGGCCCCGCCGAGGGCGCCTACTACGGGCTTGAGGAGGCCGGCGGCGGCGCCGATCCGGCCCCCGGGCGCGACCCGCGCTGGGCCGCGCTGGACGATTTCCGGCCCGACGAGGCCTGAGGAACCGCCCGTGGCGGCCGCTACCGTCACGGTGTGGCCGTTCCCAAGAAGAAGACGTCCAAGTCCCGCACGCGCAGCCGCCGCGCCGCCGCGTGGCGGCTGCGGTCGCCCGCCCGCTCGTCCTGCTCCCGGTGTGGGGCCGTCAAGCTGCCGCACCGCGTTTGCGGCCAGTGCGGCTGGTACGGCGGCCGGCAGGCGGTCGAGCTGGAGTGAGCCACCCCCGCCGGCCACCGTCGACCTGCCGGTGAGCCCTCCCGGAGTCCTGCGCCGCTGCTGACGTCACCATGAGTTCGCGACCGGTCGCCGTCGACGCCATGGGCGGCGACAACGCGCCAGAGGTGACCGTCGAAGGAGCCCGGATGGCCGCGGCCGGCGGCCTCGACGTGGTCCTCGTGGGGCCGCCGGAACAACTCGAGGGCAGCGGCCTGGAGGTCATCCCGGCACACCAGGTCGTCGACATGGACGCCGACCCCGGCACCAGCGTGCGGCGCCTCAAGGACTCCTCGGTCGTTCGGGCGGCCGAGGCGGTCCGCGACGGTCGGGCGTGCGCCATGGTCTCCGCCGGCAACACCGGCGCGGCGATGGCGAGCGCGCTCCTCCGCTTCGGGAGGATCAAGGGCGTCGTCCGCCCGGCGGTGGCCTGCCCGTTCCCGGTGCCCGGCCGCGCCGCGCCCACCGTGGTCCTGGACTGCGGCGCCAACTCGGACTGCACCGCGGCGTGGCTGTTGCAGTTCGCTCGCATGGGTGCCGTGTACGCCCGGACCGGTTTCGGTGTGGGCGAGCCCAGGGTTGCGCTCCTGTCCATCGGCGAGGAGGCCGGGAAGGGCTCGGCGCTGGTCAAGGAGGCCTTCGAACTGCTGAGTGACACCGCCTGGCAGGCCCGCGCGGGTGCCCGCTTCGTGGGGAACGTGGAGGGGCGCGACCTGCTGTTGGACCGCGCCGACGTGATCGTGACCGACGGGTTCACGGGGAACGTCATGCTGAAGACCGCCGAGGGCGTGGCCGGCGTCATCGCCGACCAGATCATCCTCCTGGCGGACAGCTCGCCGGAAGCCCGCGCCGGTGCCGACCTGTTCTTCCCGGCGCTGATGGGACTCTACGAGTCCTTCGATCCCGACAACACCGGCGGCGCGGTGCTCCTGGGTGTCCGGGGAGTGTGCACCATCTCGCACGGATCCTCGGGTCCCAAAGCCATCGCCAACGCCATCGGTGTGGCACAGGAGCTGGCCGCCGCGGGGATCGTGGAGCAGATCGGCGCCGCTGTCGCCGGATAGAATCCGCTCCCGCGACGGCGCGCCGTCGGGGACGCCAGCGACCGACAGGAGGCAGCTACCGTGCCGGCCGAGACCCACGTTTCGCAGAGCCCGATGCAGCGATCAGAGATACTCGAGCAGATCAGGGGTCGCCTCGCCGACATCCTGGAGATCGATCCCACCGACATCGCCGAGGGTGACTCGTTCCTCGACGACCTCGACGCCGATTCGCTGGCCCTCATCGAGCTGGTGGAGGCCCTCGAGGAGGAGTTCGGCGAGCGCACCGTGGGATTCCGCATAGACGACGAGGACCTGCAGGACCTCCGCACGGTCCGCGACGCTGTGGACTACGTCGAGGCGCGACTGGGCTGAGTGGTCGCTGTCGACATCGCCGCGCTGGCGGCGCGCATCGGCCACCGGTTCCGGGACGAGGCGCTCGCCGAGCTGGCGCTGCGCCACCGCTCCTGGGTGGCCGAGCAGCAGGCCCCGCCCGGCGAGGCGCCGGCATCCAACGAGCGGCTCGAGCTGCTGGGGGACGCCGTGCTGGACGTGGTCGTGTCCGAGCACGTCTACACCGCCTACCCGCACATGAGCGTGGGGGAGCTCGCCAAGGTGCGGGCCTCGGTGGTGTCGGCCGACTCCCTCGCCGAGGCGGCACGCCGCCTGCGCCTCGGCGAAGCGCTGCTGCTCGGCCGCGGCGAGGAGGCCGCCGGCGGCCGCCGGAAGCGGTCCATCCTGGCCGACGCCACCGAGGCGATGATCGGAGCCGTCTACCTGGACGGGGGCTGGGAGCCGGCGCGACGGCTGGTGCTGTCCCTGCTCGTCGAGCGCATCGAGGCCATGGCGCTGGATCCCGGGCGGGACGACTACAAGACGGTCCTGCAGGAGCGCGCCGCCGAGGCGCTGAGCGCCGCGCCGTCGTACCGCATCAGCCACCGAGGTCCCGACCACGAGCGCCTCTGGCGCGCCGTCGTGACGATCGAGGGCCGGCCCTACGGCACCGGCGAGGGCACCTCCAAGAAGCAGGCCGAGCAGGCCGCCGCCCGCGCCGCGCTGGCGGCGTTCCTCCACCCCCCATCCCCGGACGAGCCCGGCGAGGGTGAGAAACTGTGGAGTGGCCCTCCTCCAGCCGACCCTCCAAGCGACCGTGGCGATGTTCGAAGGACGACATGATCGAGTCACCTGAAGTCGAGGTGGTCCGCCGCGAGTTGGAGCGCGAGGTGATGGACCGACGGGTGAAGGTCGTCGAGGTGCTCTCGGAGACCGTCACGCCGCACAGCACCGAGGAACTGAACGAGCGCCTGCACCGGGCCAAGATCGCCGGGGAGATCACCCGCCAGGGCCTGCAACTGCTGATGGGGTTCGACAACGACGAGCTCTTGGCCATCTCGCTCGGCGCCGGCGGTCACCTCCGCCGCCAACCCAACAGGGAGCGCGTGCTGCCGGCGACGCGGCTCGTCATCACTTTCACCCAGTACGGAGGGCTGCGCCTGCTGGACTTCAAGGAGGGAGCCCGCGTGCGCTTCCTGACGCCCGAGCAGGTGCTGGAGCAGGTGCCCCCGGGCATCGATCCCCTGAACACCTCGCTCTCCTGGACCGACTTCTCCAACCTGCTGCTCACACCGCCCCGCCCGATGTACCTGAAGGCGTTCCTGACCAATACCGCCACGATCGTCGGCGTGGGTGACATGTACGCCGACGAGATCCTCTTCAATGCGGGGCTTCGTCACGATCGGATGACCGACTCGCTGGGTCGCCAGGAGGTCCGCCGGCTGTGGCGCGCCATCGTGGAGGTCCTCCACGATGCGGTGAAGTACCGCGGATCGAGTCTCGACGACAACCACTTCATCTCGCCGTCCGGCGAGGAGGGGACGTACCAGAACCACCACAACGTCTACCGCAGGCACGGGCAGCTGAGCCCGCGCTCGCGCCGGCCGATCGTGCGGGTCAAGTACCGGGGGCGCTGGACCTACTACTGCGAGCAGTCCCAGGTGTAGGCGTGTTCCTGAATTCCCTCACGCTGAAGGGATTCAAGTCCTTCGCGCAGACCACGACGATCGACTTCGCCCCCGGCCTGTCGGTGGTCGTGGGCCCCAACGGCAGCGGCAAGTCCAACATCGTCGACGCCATCGCCTGGGTGCTGGGCTCGCAGGCGCCCACGTCGCTGCGCTCGCAGCAGATGGACGACGTGATCTTCGCGGGCAACCCCGGCCGGCCGGCGCTCGGCCGGGCCGAGGTGACGCTGACGCTGAACAACGAGGACCGCCGGTTGCCTCTGGACTTCGACGAGGTGGCGATCTCCCGGACGCTGTTCCGCAGCGGCGACAGCAGCTACGCCATCAACGCCGCGCCCGCCCGCCTGATCGACATCGCCGAATTGCTGGCGGCCGCCGGCGTGGGCCGGCACCGCCACGTGATCGTCTCCCAGGGACGTATCGACGCCGTGCTCAACGCCAAGCCGGCGGAGCGGCGCGCCATTCTGGAGGAGGCGGCGGGCGTGTCCGCCTACCGGTTGCGCAAGGAGAAGGCACTGCGCCGCCTCGCCGACACCGAGGCCAACCTGGCGCGGCTCAGCGACCAGCTGAGCGAGGTGCGCCGGGCGCTCGGCCCCCTGGAGCGCCAGGCCGAGACGGCTCGTCGCCACGGCGCGCTGGCGACCGAGCTGGCGTCACTGCAGATCCATCGGCTCGGTGCCGAACTCTCCGAGTTGCGCGGGCGGAGCCGGGAGGCGGCGACGCAGCGCCGCGACCTGGCCGACCGGCGGGCCGCCACCGGCCGCCAGCTGGCCGATCTGGACGGGCGCATCGGCGAGGCCGAGGCAAGGCTGTCGGCCATGGGCCACGTGCGGTTGGCCGAGGCCGGCGAGCGCCTGGGCGTGCTCCGCGATCGCGTGCTGCAGGCACAGCGGGCAATGGAGGAGCGCCAGCGCGACTACGAGCGGCGCCGCCGCGACCGCCTGGCGAGTGGACTGCTGGCCGCGCTCAGCGACGAGGCGACCGGGCTGGAGGCCGCCGTCGCCGAGGCACGCGCCGTCGAAGCGGAGTTGTCGGTGGAGCGCGACCGGATCACAGCCGACAGCGAGGTGCTGGCGGCGGACACCGAGGCCCACGCGGCACGCTGGGAGTCCCCCGAGGCCGCCGGGGAGCGATCCTCCGCCGCCCAGCTGCATGGCCGGCTCATGACGCTGCGCGACGTCGCCGAGCGCGCCGAGGCCGAGGTGGCCGAGCTCACCGAGCGCGGCCGCCTGCTCGAGGGACGCCGGCAGGCGGCCGCCGCGGCTCTGCGGCGCGCCGAGGAGGAAGTGGCGGCGCGGCGCGACGAGGAGGCGGCGGCCGGCGCGGTGCTGGAGGAGGCCGACGAGCAGCGCCGCCGGACGGCCGCGGCGGAGGCGGCAGCCCGGGGCGCGCACGGCGATGCGGCGGCCGAGCACACCCGCTGGCGAGCCCGGGTCGACGCTCTGGCTCTGGCCATGGGGGACGTGCGGGCCCGCTCGGGGATGGAGGTCCTGGCCGGAAGCGACGGTGTTCTGGGCGCCCTGGGCGACTTGGTGGCTGTCGACGACGGCTGGGAGGCGGCATTCGAGGCCGCCGCAGGCGAGGCGCTGGCGGCTGCCGTGGTCGAAGGGACCGACGCGGCCCGACCCGCACTGGCAGCGCTGGCACGGGCGCAGATTGCGGGCGCGGTGCTGCCGGCGCAGCGGTCGAGCGCCGCACCACCGCCTGTGGGGGAGCCGCTGCGACCTCATGTCCGGGCGCGCCACCGCCGCGTGGACGAGGTCCTCGACGGGCTCATCGGGTCGGTGGTGGTGGTGGCGAACTGGCGCGAGGCGTGCGACGCCCTGGCCGCCCACCCGGATGCCATCGTCGTCACGCCGGACGGCGACTGCTTCTCCCGGACCGGCTGGCGGGTGGGCGTTGCCCGCTCGGGTGCCACGGGCGAGGCCCTCGAGGAATCACGCCAGAGCCTCGGCCGGGCCGAGAGTTCGCTCGCAGCCGCCGACCGGGCCGTCGCCGAAGCGGCTGCCGAAGCCGCCGCGGCGACCGCGCGGCACGCCGAGGCGACGGCCGCGCACCGTCGCCGCGGCCGTGGACTCGCCGAGGCCCGCCAGCAGGCGGCGGCCGCCGAGCGCGAACACAGCGCCGCCTGCGCCGAAGCCGCCGCGGTCCTGGACCGCCTTGAGGAGATGGCGGAGCGAGCCCGGCAGCAGCGCCGCCAGACCGACGAGACGGCGGCGCAGCTGGCGGAACTGCAGGGCGCCGCCGAAGCGGCCGAGGCCGCGGCCCGCAGTGCGCGGGCGGGCCTGGAGGATCGCCGGGCCGCCCTGGCCGGCGAGCGCCAGGCGCTGGAGCTCCGCGCCTCGGAGATCCGCGCCCGGCGGGGCCTGCTGGTCGAGCGCCTGTCCGAGATCCGCGCCCGCCTCGTCGGCCACGAGACCGCGGTGGCCGCGGCCGGCGGCGACGCCCGCTGCGGCGCGGCATTGTCGGAAATGGCGGAGCGGCTGGCGGTTAGCGCCCGGGAGTGCGAGTCCGGCCTGGAGGAGATCCGACGGCGTCAGCGCCGTGCCGCCGAGGCGATGAGCGTCACCGCCAGCCAGCTGGACGGCAACCGCCGCCGGCGGGCGGCTCTGGCGGCGTCGATCGACGAGGTGGCCGAGCAGTTGCTGGCCGCCCAGCGCGTCGAGGACGAACTCGGACTCCGCATCGAAGCCGTCGTCGACACCCTGCGCGCGCAGCACGACTGCGACGAGGTCCGGGCGACGCAAACACCCGCGCCCACCCTCGCCGAGGGTGCGACGGTTGCCGGGCGAATCAGGGAGCTGGAGCGGTTGCTCCGTCGCATCGGTCCGGTGAACCCCCTGGCCGTGCGCGAGCACGACGTCCTGCGCGAGCGCCACGACCTGCTGGCTTCCCAGGTCGCCGACGTCCGCAGCGCCCGGCGCGACCTCAACACGCTCGTCCGGGCAATCGACGCCGAGATCCTGGACGCGTTCTCCCGCTGCTACCGCGACGTGGCCGAGAGTTTCGAAGGGCTCTTCGGCATTCTCTTCGCCGGCGGCGCCGGCCGGCTCAGCCTCACCGAGCCCGACAATCCCCTCGAGTCCGGCGTGGAGATCGAGGCCCGTCCCGCGGGCAAGAACCTCCGCAGGCTGGCGCTGCTGTCCGGCGGCGAGCGTTCACTGGCGGCGCTGGCGTTCCTCTTCGCCGTCTTCCAGTCCCAGCGCTCCCCGTTCTACGTGCTCGACGAGGTGGACGCCGCGCTGGACGACGTGAACCTGCATCGCTTCCTGCGCCTCGTGGAGGAGTTCCGCTCCGAGGCCCAACTGGTGCTGGTGACCCACCAGCGGCCCACCATGGAGATCGCAGACCGCCTGTACGGCGTGACGATGCGCCCGGGCGGCGCCAGCAGGGTGATCGCCGAGAGCGGCATGGGTGCCGGCGCGCTGGCGCCCGCCGGCATGGGCGGACCAGGGGACGACTGATCTGCCGGCGGGGCCACGCCGGCGCCAGGGACCCTCAGTGTGCCGGAGCGCGGGTTCAGGGGCTACCGTCTGAGGTGATGCGAGTGCTCGTCGCCGATGACGAGGTGGACCTGGTGCGCGCCATCGCTCGCGGCCTGCGCCGGGAGGGGTATGCCGTGGACGAGGCGTTCGACGGTGCCGAGGCGCTCCAGAAGGCCTCCGAGGTGGCCTACGACGTCATCTGCCTGGACCTCACGATGCCCGCGGTGGATGGCCGGGAGGTGTGCCGCCGGCTGCGGGAGCCGTCCCGCAGCACGGAGCAGCCCCGCATCCTCATCCTCACCGCACGCGACAGCCTCGAGGACCGCGTCGCCGGCCTCGACGACGGGGCCGACGACTATCTGGTCAAGCCGTTCGCCTTCAGCGAGCTCAACGCGCGGATCCGCGCGCTGCTCCGTCGTGACGCGGGGCGCGGCGGGGCCCGTCTCGCCGTGGGTGACATCGAGATGGACCTCGGCCGGCACACGGTCCGGCGTCAGGGCCATGCGGTTGGCCTCACTCCCAAGGAGTTCACCCTGCTGCGCTACTTCTGCAGCCGGCCCGGGCAGGTCGTCTCGCAGGAGGAGCTGCTGGACCACGTGTGGGACGAGCACACCGACCCGTTCACGAACACCGTGCGCGTGACCGTCGGCACGCTACGGCGCAAACTCAGCCTGCCCAACAGCCCCGCCCCGATCGAGACGATCATCGGGACCGGCTACCGGCTCAACGCCCAGCCGCAACCGCAGGGTCCGGCTGCGTGGTCCGGGCCCGAGGATCCCGCCTACGTACTCGGCGACGTTGGTTCGTCGACATCGCCGAGTACCGCCCCGTACCCCTGATCCCCGGCGTCGTCGTGGGTCGCAGCACCAGCCCGGCACCATGAGGCCCGCCGGGCGCGCCGAGGAGTTCCGCCGCCGCTTCTACCGCTCGCTGGGCTCCATCCGTTTCCGGCTGGCGCTGATCTACAGCCTGCTCCTCTTCGGCCTCGGCGCCATCGTGGTGGGGGCCATCTACTGGGGCCTGGCGCGGAACCTCGACGAGTCAACCCTCTCGCAGTCCGTCGCCACGGAGAGTCTCCGGACCGGCGCCGCCGTCTCGGCCGCCGACGAGCAGGCTCTCCGGGAGGTGTTGATCGCCGTCGAGATGCAGTCCAACGAGCGGGCCATGCGGATGCTGCGGGACTACTCCCTCTTCGCTCTGGCGGTCCTGTTCGGTGCCAGCATGATCGTCGGCTGGTCCCTGGCCGGTCACGTGCTGAAGCCCGTGGGCCGTATCACCGCGGTGGCCCGGCGGATCAGCGCCACCGACCTCTCCCAGCGCATCGCCTTGGACGGTCCGCCCGACGAGCTGCGGCGACTCGCCGACACCTTCGACGACATGCTGGACCGCCTCGACCGTTCCTTCGACGCCCAGCGCGGCTTCGTGGAGGACGCCTCCCACGAGCTGCGCAACCCGCTGGCGGTGATCCGCAGCAACCTGGACACCACCCTGGCCGACCCCGACGCCACCACCGAGGACTACCGCTTCGTGGCCGAGCAGGTGAACCGGTCCGTGGACCGCATGTCGCGCGTGGTGGAGGACCTGGTCACCTTCGCCCGCCACGAGACGCGCCCGCAACACCTGGCACTGGTCGACCTCGGCGAGCTGGCGCAGCTGGCGATGGCCGAGTTCGACGGCTACGCCGCCAACCACGACGTGCGGCTGACCTACGCCGCGCCCGGCGGCCTGCTGACCCTCGGCGACGCCGGCAGCCTGCGGCAGGCGCTCGCCAACCTGCTCTCCAACGCCCTCAGCGTGGCTCCCGCCGGTTCGGAGGTGCGGGTCACGGCCGGCGGCGAGGGAGCCTGGGTCTGGGTGGCGGTCGCGGACCAGGGGCCCGGTATCCCCACCGAGGACCAGGAGCGGGTGTTCCAGCGGTTCCAGCGCGGCCGGCAGGCGTCCGCCGACGGCCGGGGGCTCGGTCTGGCGATCGTGCGCCAGATCGCCGAGTCGCATCGCGGCGAGGCGCGCCTCACGTCGAGCGAAGGCACGGGATCCACCTTCACCGTCCTGCTGCCGGCCACCGGGGCCAGCAGTCCGGGCGCCAGGACCCGGCGCGCCAGGCCCACCAGGCCCACCAAGCGCACGTCGGAGGCGGTCCCCGCCTCCCGCTGAGAAGGCGCGGGGAATACGCGACAACCCGGCGCCGTTCCAGTGGCCGACGCCAATAGCGTGGATGGCGACCAGCGGGCCACCGCGGCCCCGGAGACCGAGTTCACATGGCTGATGATCACCGACCCCCACCGGTAGATCCCGGCGAGGATCCGTTCGGCGAGAGACCGGAGACTGCCCGGTCCGCCGGGGGAGGTGTGCCTCCCGAGGGTGGCCACGGCCGGTCGGGCGTACCGCCCGGGCCCGGCGCCGAGGGCACCGCATGGCCCCGCGACTACGACCTGGCCTGGACGCTCGGCTGGGAGGAGCAGGCGCGGGCTCCGAGGGAAGCGCCCCCGGGCGGCCGGCCGCGGCGTCGCCGGCGGCGACTCAGCGCCGGTGCCTTCTCGGTCGTCGTCAGCCTGGCCGCTCTGGCACTGGGCGTGACGGCCGTCCTGAACTCCTCATCGGGCGAGCCCACCGAAACGGTGCGCTACGTCCAGGTCCGCCCGCCGGAAATCGTCGGGGCGGCCCCCGAGCCGGGCGCCCTCCCGGCATCTCCACCGGCTGCTGTGGCTGCCCCGGCGCCGGCGCCGCCCGCGGCACCACCGGAGGTGCGGACGTCGCCCGAGCCGGGCGCTCCGCCGGCGCCCGCGCCACCGCCGGCTCCCGCTCCGCCGGCGCCTCCCGCTCCGCCGGCAGCACCGGCGCAGGAACCGGTGGTCGCGGCGGCCGGCCGGGTGGAGCCGTCGGTCGTCCTCCTGCAGACCTCGCAGGGCCAGGGCTCGGGCATCATCTACGACGAGGCCGGGCTCGTCCTCACCGCCGCCCACGTGGTCGAGGGCGCACAACCGCTGGAAAACCTGTTCGGCGCGGAGGCCGGTCGGCCGGGCGCGCCGCGCGGCGAGGATCTGGATCTGGATCCCTCCGAGGGGCTCGACGCCCTCGACCTGCCGGGCCTCGAGGGCGAGGGCTCCGGCTCCGCCGGCGACTTCCCGGACGTCGTCGTGCAACTCGCCAGCGGCGTGCGCACCGGCGGCCGGGTGCTTGCGGCGAACGCCGAACTCGACGTGGCGGTGGTGCAGATCGACCCGTCGCTGGACCTGACCGTCGCCCAGATCGGCTCGCTGTCGACGGTGGAGGTGGGGCAGACAGCGGTGGCGGTGGGAAGCCCCTTCGGCATGGAGAACGTCGTCACGGTCGGTGTGGTGAGTGCGGTGAACCAGGTCCTGGGTGGCCAGGACATGCCGCCCCTGGGCATGATCCAGACCGACGCCCCCATCAACTTCGGCAACAGCGGCGGTGCACTCGCCGACCTGCAGGGGCGGGTGATCGGCATGAACGTGGCCATCCAGTCCACGGTGGGGGGCGGGAACATCGGCGTGGGGTTCGCCACACCCATCGAGGTGGCCATCTGGATCGCCGAGGAGCTGCGAGCGGGGCGGGAGGTGCGCTTCGGCTTCCTGGGGATCAGCGGCTACACCCCGGCGCTGGGTGAGCCGGGGGCGATCGTGGCGTCGGTGACGCCCGGCGGTCCCGCCGAAGCCGCCGGGATGCTGGTGAACGACCGGGTCATCAGCTTCGACGGCCAGTCCGTGGGATCGATGGACGAGTTGGCGGTGGCGGTGCGCCTGCGGGCGCCGGGCACCGAGGTGACCGTCGAGGTGGTCCGCGACGATCTCCTGATCCGCCTGTTCATCCCGCTCGGCGACCGCGGCGAGTCGCTGGACGTCGACACCGGGGGAGACCCCGAGGCCGAGATCGAGCCGTAGGCGCCGGCGGGATTCCGATGGCACCGGAGAGAGCCGGCGCCGGCACGGCGACCGAACCCGCCGGCGCGTCGCGCTGGCGCCCGCGCCTGGCCAAGGCGCGGGCCGCTCTCGGTGAGAGGCTCGGCTCGGCCTTGGCGCGCCGGGATCTCGATGCCACCACCTGGGAGGCGCTGGAGGAGGCCCTGCTGGGTGCCGACGTGAGCCTGGACGTCGCCGAGGAGCTGCTGGCGAGACTCCGCGCCGAAGCCGCCGAGCGCCGCACCGGTGACCCGCGGGACGTGCGCGGCCTGCTGCGCGACGCCATCGCCGATCTGATGCACAGCCCCGACGGCGAACTCGACCGGTCGGGCTCGCCGGCGGTCTGGCTGCTGGTGGGGGTGAACGGCTCGGGCAAGACCACGACCATCGGCAAGCTGGCGCACGCAGAGGCGGCCGCGGGCCGCCGCGTGGTGCTGGCCGCCGCCGACACGTTCCGCGCCGCCGCAACCGAGCAGCTCGCCGCCTGGGCCGAGCGGGCGGGGGCACAGCTGGTGCGCGGCAATCCCGGGGGCGATCCCGCCGCGGTCGTCTTCGACGCCATCTCGCATGCGGCCGCCGCCGGCGCCGACCTGGTGATCGCCGACACCGCGGGGCGCCTGCACACCAACCACAACCTCATGGGCGAACTGGCGAAGATCCGCAGGGTCGCCGAACGGGCGCCCGGGCAGCTGCGCGAGGTGCTGGTCACCCTGGACGCCACGGTCGGCCAGAACGGACTCGCCCAGGCGCGGACCTTCGGCGAGGCGGCAGGCGTCACGGGAGTGGTGCTCACCAAGCTGGACGGATCGGCCAGAGGTGGCTCGGTCCTGTCGGTGCGCGCCGAACTGGGCGTGCCCGTCAAGCTGGTGGGTCTCGGCGAGGGAACCGGCGACCTGGTGCCCTTCGACGCGGCGGCGTTCGCAAGCGCTCTCGTGGGCACCGAGGAGACATAGGCCGATGTTCGAGACCCTCAGCGGCCATCTCGAGGAGGTCTTCGGCCGCCTGCGCCGGAAGGGCCGCCTGCGCCCGCAGGACATCGAGGAGGCTCTCGACGGGATCCGCCGGGCGCTGCTGGCGGCCGACGTGGCCGTCGAGGTCACCGCCGCTTTCCGGGAGCGGGTGCGCGAGCGGGCGCTGGCGACCGACCTGCACCGCGCCCTGAACCCGGCCCAGCAGGTGGTTCGCATCGTGCACGAGGAGCTCGTACGCACGCTCGGCGGCGAAGCGGCCTCGATCACGTTCGCGCCACGGCCGCCGACGGTGGTCCTCCTGGCGGGACTGCAGGGATCGGGGAAGACGACCGCGGCCGCCAAGCTGGCCCGCTGGTTCCGCGGCCGCGGCCGCAGCCCGCTCCTGGTGGGCGCCGACCTGACGCGCCCGGCCGCCGTGGAGCAGCTGCGCGTCCTGGCGTCGCAGGTGGGTGTCCCGGTCTTCAGCGAGGCCACCGACCCCGTCGGCGTTGCCGCCGCGGGAGTGGCCGAGGCGCGCCGGCTGGGCCGCGACGTCGTGGTGTGCGACACCGCCGGCCGGCAGATCGTCGACGACGACCTCATGGCCGAGCTGCGCGGCATCTCCCAGGCGATCGAGCCGCACTACACGTTCCTGGTACTGGACGCCATGACCGGGCAGGAGGCCGTGCGCGTCGGCGAGCGCTTCGGTGAGGTTCTGGGGCTCGACGGGGTGATCCTCACCAAGCTCGACGGTGACGCGCGTGGCGGCGCCGCCCTGTCGATCCGCGAGGTCGTGGGTTGTCCCGTGACGTTCGCCTCCGTGGGCGAGCGCGTCGGCGACTTCGAGCCCTTCCACCCCGACCGTCTGGCGGGGCGCATCCTCGGGATGGGCGACCTGCTCTCGCTGGCGGAGAAGGCCGAGGCGGCGTACGAGGGTGAGCAGGCCGCCGAGGCGGCCGAAGCCGCCGAGCGCGTCCTGGCCGGTGAGTTCACGCTGGACGACTTCAGCGAGCAGATGCGCCAGATGCGCAAGCTGGGCGGGTTGGGCGACGTTCTGGCGCACCTGCCGAGCGCGGAGGCGGCGCAGGCGGCCGAATCCGGTGTCGACGATCGCCGGCTCGCCCGGATGGAGGCCATCATCTGCTCGATGACGCCGGCCGAGCGCGCCCAGCCCGCCATCATCGACGGCTCGCGGCGGCGCAGGATCGCCGCCGGGAGCGGCACAACGACCGCGGAGGTGGCCGAACTGCTGCGCAACTTCGCCGCCGCCCGCAAGATGATGCGCAGCGCCCGGGCCCCAACCCGCCGGAGCACCAAGGGCAGGGGTTCCAAGGGCAGGGGACCCAAGGGCAGGGGACCCAGAGGCAGGGGCGGCTCGCGCGTCACCCCCGCGGGAGGAGTCCGCACCGCCGCCGCTGCCGACCTGCTGGAACAACTCCAGGACCTCGAATCAGGCTCGGGCCGTCCCGCCGGACCATCGCCCGGCGGCAGCGAGGGCCGCGACCCCCTGGCGTTCCCCGGCCGCTGAGCCTCTCTGTCCGCACCCCCGGCCCCCTCCCTCGGTTGTTGGTGGGTGTCCGGTCGGGCGCCGGGGTGCCGCTCTGCTCCTTCGGCGCGGGCGCAAGGCGTCGCATATCGGCCCCCCGGCCCCCTCCCTCGGTTGTCGGTGGCTGTCCGAGCGGGCGCTATTGGCGTGCCGGTGATGGAACCGGGCCGATTCCCGGGCAGACTGTGGTCTCCACTTCGGCGGCGAGAGGAACACGGATCGTGGCAGTGCGGCTTCGCCTGATGCGCAGGGGCAAGAAGAAGCAGCCCACCTACAGGGTGGTGGCGGCCGACTCGCGCTCGGCCCGTGACGGGCGCTTCATCGAATCGATCGGCTACTACGACCCCCGCCAGGAGCCGTCGGTCGTGAGTATCGACAACGACAAGGCCCTGAAGTGGCTGCGCAACGGCGCCCAGCCCAGCGAACGGGTGGAGAAGCTCCTGAAGATCTCCGGCGCCTGGGCCGAATTCACCGGCGGCGCCTCCCGGCTGGAGGACCTCGAAGCCGCCCCGGAGGGGGCCTCCTCGTGAGCGACGAATCCCACGACATCACCGACGCCCCCCGCGCACGGGCCGTCCTCGAGCACATCATCCGGTCGGTCGTGGAGACCCCGGAGGTGGCCCGGGTGGTCGCCGTGCCCGACGGCTCCGACATCCGCCTCGACGTGCACGTGGACCGGGCGGACATCGGCCGGGTCATCGGCCGGCGCGGCCGGGTGGCCGGTGCCATCCGCACGGTCGTGCGGGCGGCCGCGGTCAACGACGGTTGCACCGTGGTCGTCGACTTCGTCGAGCCCTAGTCCCGCCGTGGCGCCCCCGGCGCGCCAGGCGGCGGATCTTCTGGAGGTCGGGCGAGTCGACCGGCCACACGGCGTCAAGGGCGAGGTCGTGGTGTCGCTCGTGACCAACCGGACCGAGCGGCTGGACCCCGGTGCCGAGCTGCAGATCACCGGTGCCACGCTGAAGGTGCGCCGGGCGCGCCCCTTCGGGAATCGCTGGGTGGTGGCCTTCGAGGGCTATGCGGACCGCGACGCCGCGGAACGCCTGCGCGCGGCGGTGCTGAAGGCCGCCCCGCTGGAGGACGCGGCCGAGCTGTGGGTGCACGAGCTCATCGGTTCGGAGGTGGTGTGCGGCGCGGGGCTGGGTCGCGGCAAGGTCGTGGCCGTGCAGGCGAACCCGGCCAGCGACCTGCTCGTCATGGACAGCGGGGCGCTGGTGCCGCTGACCTTCGTGGTCTCGGTCGAGCGCGCCGGCGGCGGGCCGTCGCGGGTCGTCGTGGACGTGCCCGAGGGCCTGTTCGAGCCACCGTAGGAATGAAAATCGACGTCATCACCATCTTCCCGGCGATGATCGAGGAGTTCGCCGCGCACAGCCTGCTGGGCAAGGCACGCGAGCAGGGTGCGTTCGACCTGCGGGTGCTGGATCTCCGCTCGGTGGCGGTGGATCCGCACCGGTCGGTGGACGACGCGCCCTTCGGCGGCGGTCCCGGCATGGTGCTGGCGCCCGAGCCGATCTTCGAGACCGCCGAGCGGGCCGGCGTGGCGCGGCCGCTGATCCTGCTCTCGCCCGCCGGCCGGCGGCTGGACCATCGCACCGTCGACGAGTTGGCGACCGGTGACGGGTTCTCGCTGCTGTGCGGTCGCTACGAGGGTGTCGACGAGCGGGTCCGGGAGGCGCTCGTGGACGACGAGATCTCCGTGGGGGACTTCGTGCTGGCAGGGGGCGAGGTGGCTGCCATGGTCATCCTGGAGGCGGTCGTGCGGCTGCTCCCCGGCGTGATGGGCAACGTGGCCTCGGGTGTCGACGACTCCTTCAGCAGCGGTCTGCTCGGCTACCCGCAGTACACCCGTCCCGCGACCTACCGCGGCATGGTGGTCCCCGAGGTGCTGCGCTCGGGCGACCACGGCCGCGTCGTCCGCTGGCGCCGGGCGCAGGCACTGGCGCGGACCTGCGAGCTGCGTCCCGACCTGATCGAGGTGCGCGGTGGCCTCAGCGATGCCGACCGGGAACTCCTGGAGGAGTTCGGCCTCTCGCCCGGCGCCTGACGGTCAGGGGGCAACCCCGGTGGCCCCACGATCCCGGTGGCGCCGGGGCGCCGGCACCGTATCCTGCACGGGATCGCTTCCCCGCCCCACCCGACGCGTTCGTGATTGGAGACCGGCCATGCAGCCCACCGACCTGGTCGATGTGCAGAGCCTGCGGAGCGACGTACCCGAATTCCGGCCCGGCGACACCGTCAAGGTGCACGTCCGCGTGGTGGAGGGCAGCCGCGAGCGCATCCAGATCTTCCAGGGTGTGGTGATCGGGCGCCGCGGGTCGGGCATCAGGGAATCCTTCACCGTCCGCAAGGTCAGCTTCGGCGTCGGCGTCGAGCGCACGTTCCCGGTGCACACCCCCAGCATCAAGCAACTGGAGGTCGTGTCCCAGGGCCGCGTGCGGCGCGCCAAGCTGTACTACCTGCGAGATCGCGTCGGCAAGGCCGCCAAGGTCGCCGAGAGGCGCAGCGTCTGAGGGCCGCCGGCGCACCGCGGTCGATGACCGTCGGGCGGCAGCGGCTCGGTCGCTGGGGCGAGAACAAGGCGGCGGCCTGGTACGTCCAGCGCGGCTGGGAGGTCCTGGACCGCAACTGGCGAGGTGCCGGAGGCGAGATCGACCTGGTGCTGCGGCGCAACGGCACCGTGGTGTTCTGCGAGGTGAAGACGAGGTCCGGGACAGCCTACGGGCACCCCGCCGAGGCGGTGGACCGGCGCAAGCAGCAGCGCATCCGCGTCCTGGCCGCACAATGGCTCCGCCAGTACCAGGGGTGCGCCGGGTCGCTTCGCTTCGACGTGGCGTGCGTGCAGAACGGCCGCCTGGAGGTGCTGGAAGGCGCGTTCTGAGCCCGGCGCGCCGGTACAGTGAGGCCTCCGGTACGGGCTGTGGCGCAGCTTGGTTAGCGCGTTGGTCTGGGGGACCAAAGGTCCCGGGTTCAAATCCCGGCAGCCCGACTCCCCGGGCGGGTGCCCGGGGTGCCGCTCTGCTCCTCCGTGCACGGGCGAAGAGTCGTCGCAGCCCGGCTCCCCGGACCCCCGCCCTCGGTTCTCGGTGACGGCCCGGTGGCGTTGCGCCAGGTGTGTTCCCGGCGGGGTCGTGCGTGGGGAAGTCTTGCTAGAGTGCTGCGAGATCACTCTGATTCCACCTAGCCACGGAGGCCGGACATGCCCACGCCGCAACCCGCAATCTTCGCCGAAATGGGACAGCACCAGTGGTACGTTCACCTGAGCCGGGTCGACGGCGCCGACCTGGATCACATCAAGAGCGTGATCTCCGACACCCGCGCCGCCGCCGATGCCGCCGGCGTCAACCTCGTCGTGGGCTTCGGGCCCGGCCTGCTGGCCGAACTGACCGATGACGTCCCCGACGACTTCCAGGACTTCGTCACCGTCGAGTCCACCGACGGCAGCGGGCGCGAAGCCAAGGGCACCCAGGAGGAGTTGCTGTTCTGGCTGAACAGCCCCGACAAGGACCAGGTCTGGAAGACGCAGTACGACGCCCGCACCGCCCTGGCCGGCCACATGGTCGTGCCGCGCGACACGAACACCTTCATCCTGGGCGACTCGCTGGACATGACCGGCTTCATCGACGGCACCGGCAACCCCGAGCCCGAGCGTGAGCCCGAGGTGGCCCTCGTGCCCGACGGGTCGCCGGGCGCCG
>JAGWAL010000058.1 GCA_021296415.1 Acidimicrobiia bacterium
TCAGTCGCCGTCGGCGTCGGAGACGACGGTGCTGTGCCGGGGCGGCTCCACGGTCTTGATGGTGGCGGGATCCGGGGTCTGCTCCAGCTCGTGGCGGCCCTGGTCGCGCACCCAGAGCGTGCGCTGTGGGAACGGGATCTCGATGCCGGCGTCGTCGAAGGCCTCCTTGATGCGCAGTCGCAGCTCGCGCTCCACCTTCCACTGCACCGACGGCTCGGTCTTGACGACGAGGCGGATGGCGATGCCGCTGGCGCCGAGGCTCTGGATGCCCCACACCTCGGGTGCCTCCATCAGCTCGTCGCCGCCCCACTCGGGGTCGTCCCACATCTCGTTGGCGACACGCTGGATGACGCCCTCGGCGAAACGCAGGTCGGTGTCGTAGGACACCTCGATGTCCAGGAGCGCCCGAGACCAGAGTTGCGAGTAGTTACCGACGCGGCTGACCTCGCCGTTGGGCACGTGCCACACGGTGCCCGACACGTCGCGGATCGTGGTCGTGCGCAGCGACACCGCCTCGACGGTCCCGGTCACGGGGCCCACGTCGATCACGTCGCCCACACCGAACTGATCCTCGACGAGCATGAACAGCCCGGACATGAAGTCCTTGACGATGGTCTGGCTGCCGAAGCCGATGGCCACACCGGCGATGCTGGCACCCGCAAGCAGCGGGCCGATGTTGATGTCGAAGACGCCGAGCATCATGAGGATGGCCACGCTCCAGACGACGGCGGTGATGACGCTGGACAGCACCGAGGTGAGCGTGTCGGCACGGGCCTGGGCTCGCTTGTTCTCGTCGGCGTCGGCCAGGATCTTGATCGGGCCCTGCGCGCGGATGCCGGCCAGGCGGGCGCTGGTGGTCGTGGCGACGATGCGCTTGGCAATCCCCCGCACGCCCCGGCGCGCCAAGCGGCTGACGATGTACGCCCCGAGGCCGATCAGGACCACCTTCAGGGGTCGTTCGACCACCCACTCGGTGGCGGCGGCGAGGAACCCGTTGCCGGTCTGGTCGAAGACCCACGTGCAGATGCGCGACGGGTCCACGCCGCAGGCGTCGGCCAGCTCGCCGGCCTCGTCGAGCTCGGTGGCCTGGGCCAGTTGTGCAGCAGTGCTCATGGCGGCACTCCTCGGGGAGGGCGGAGCCGCGCCGCCGGGCGGGCCCCGATCGAATTGTTCGGAGGGACACCCTAGGAGGGTGCCGCGCGCTCCGCGGCGCGCTGACGCGGTCTCGGCCGGCAACACCGCCGGCGTCAGCGCCGGGGCGCGAAGGAGTCACCCGGCCGGCCGGTGGATCCAACCCGGCGGAGCACACTCGCCGGACGGCCCGGGGTATCACCCGCGTTGCCGGCGGGCCGGCACTCGGAACGGCAGAGCCGAGATTATCAGCCTAGAATTCTATTGTGACCGAGAGAATCATCGAGAATAGTATTGATATGCGCTCATCTCAGCAGGTGCCGCTCTACCGGATCGGGCAGGCGGCCGAACTGCTGGGCGTCTCGGTGGACACCGTGCGGCGCTGGGCCGACGAGGGCGAGCTGGCGGTCGTTCGAACCACCGGAGGCCAGCGCCTCGTGCCCGGGGACGATCTCGCCCGCCTGGCGACCGAGCGGGCCCACAGTCCCGGCGAGGGCCGCAGCCGGGTCTCGGCGCGCAACCGTTTCGCCGGACTGGTCACCCGCGTCGTCACCGACGAGCTGATGGCCCAGGTGGAGATCCAGGCGGGGCCCTACCGGGTGGTGTCGCTCATGACGCGAGAGGCCGCCGAGGACATGGGTCTGGCGCCGGGCACCGAGGCCGTGGCGGTGGTCAAGTCCACCAACGTCGTCGTCGAGCGCCCGACGCAGTGAACGTGCCGTGCACCGGGAACCGGATGTGGCGCGCCGAGGTCTCCGCGGCCGCCTGCCACGCAGCAACGACCCACCCGGCGACCGTCGACTCAGAGGACGGTCCGCGCCTCGCGGCGTCGTCCCGCCGGGCGTGCGCCTGGCGGTCGTCCTGGCGGCCTGCGGCGCGGTGCTGGCGGCGGCAGGCGGATGCGCTGGCGGCGGTGAGGGCGGGCGCCGCGGGGTCACGATCTTCGCGGCCTCGTCGTTGACCGACGTCTTCGGCGACATCGCCGCCGCCTTCGAGGACGCCCATCCCGGCGTCGACGTGACCCTGCAGTTCGCCGGCAGCAGCCGGCTCGCCACCCAGATCAACGCCGGTGCTCCCGCCGACGTGTTCGCCGCAGCCGACGAGCGCACAGCGGCACAGGTGGAGGCCCACCGGGTCACGATCTTCGCCCGCAACCGCCTGGCCATCGTCACCCCGCCGGACAATCCCGCCGGCGTCAGCGGCCTGGCCTCCCTCACCGATGGCGACCTGCTTCTGGCCCTGTGCGCCTCCGAGGTGCCGTGCGGCGCCCTGGCGGAGACGGTCGGCGGGCCGGCGCTCGGGGCGGCGGCCGATACGAGGGAGCCCAACGTGCGCGGCGTGCTGACGAAGGTGCTGCTGGGCGAGGTGGACGCCGGCGTGGTGTACGCCACCGATCTGGCGGCCACCGGTGACGCGGTGGGGGGCACCGTCATCGACCATCCCGCCACAACCGCCTACCCGCTCGTGCTGCTCAGCGACAACGCCGAAGCGGCTGCGTTCGTCGACTTCGTGCTCTCGCCCCGGGCGCAGAAACTGCTGGCCGCGGCCGGCTTCGAGGCACCGTGAGCATCGCCAGTCCCGGGGTCCCCGATCGCGCCGCGGGCGCCTCGGGCGGCGAGCCGGCGCCTCGAGGCCCGCAGGGCACGGCGCAGAGGCGCCGGGAGTTGCGCCACCGCCCGGTGGGGGGGCTCTGGCTGCCGGCGGGCGTGGCGCTGGCGCTGCTGGTGGTGCCGACCGTCGGCCTCCTGCAGCGGGCACCGTGGAGTGATCTGCCGTCGCTGCTGGGCTCGCCGCGCCTGCGCGATGCCCTGGTGCTGTCGGCGGTCACCAGCGCGGCGGCGGCGGGCGCGTCCGTGGTGCTGGGGATGCCGCTGGCGCTGGCGCTGTCGCGCTGCGGGCCGTCGCTGCGCCGGGTGATGCGGGCGGCCGTGCTGTTACCGATGGTGCTGCCGCCGGTGGTCGGAGGCACCGCCCTGCTGTTCGCGCTGGGGCGGCGGGGCCTCGTGGGCCTGTGGCTTGACCGGTGGTTCGGCTGGTCACTGCCGTTCAGCACCGCCGGCGTGGTGGTTGCCGCCACGTTCGTGGCCATGCCGTTCTTCGTGGTGACCGCCGAGGCGGCCCTGCGCAGCGCCGACGCGGGCCTCGTCGAAGCCGCCCGCACCCTGGGCGCCCGCAGATCGGTGGCCTTCCGGCGCGTCACGTTGCCGCTGATCACCCCGTCGCTGACGGCGGGTGCGGCGCTTGCCTGGGCGCGCGCCCTCGGCGAGTTCGGGGCCACCATCACCTTCGCCGGGAACCTGCAGGGCCGGACGCAGACACTCCCGCTCGCCACGTTCCAAGCCCTGGAGGCCGGGCGCCCCGGCGAGGCCGTGGCATTCAGCGTGATCCTGCTGGCCGTCTCGGTCGCCGTGCTGCTCGCACTCCGCGACCGCTGGCTGAGCCGATGAGACGGGTGGGCGGCCCGCGGGGCGCCGGTATCCGGGCGGCGCCGCGGGTGACCGGGTGGGGGTGCCGGTGGCGCTCCGGCGACCTCTGAAAGTGGCACGCCTGCGCCGGCCCCCGGCACACCCATTCCCACGGGGTAGCCAGGACGCTGCGGTCGCCGGCAGTGGAGGGGTTGGAGCGAGGTCCGGCGGAAACGGTGGCATCTCCGCCGATGTGCGGGTGTGCCTCGGCGAATTCACCCTGGAACTCGAGTTGGAGGTCCCCGCAGGCGGTATCACCGCCGTGATGGGGCCGAACGGCTCGGGCAAAACAACGCTGCTGCGCTGCCTGGCGGGCCTGGAGGCCACCGAGGCCGGCCGGATCAACCTGGGAGGACGGCTGGTGGACGATCCTGCCGCAGGGGTCTGGATACCTCCGGAGCGGCGCGGCGTGGGCTACGCCTACCAGGACGTCCGGCTGTTCGGGCACCTCAGTGCCCTCGACAACGTGGCATTCGGCCCGCGCTGCCGGGGCACTGGACGGAGCGTCGCCCGGCGCAGCGCTCTCGCAGACCTCGACGCGGTGAGGATGGCCGGATCCGCCGGGATCAAGCCGGCGAAGCTCTCCGGCGGTCAGGCGCAGCGCGTCGGCTTGGCCAGGGCGCTCGCCGGAGCCCCTCCGGTGCTGCTGCTGGACGAACCGTTCTCGGCCACCGACGTCGACGTGCGGCCGCTGCTGCGCCGGCAGGTCCGCGCCGCCGGCGCCACCGTCGTGCTCGTCACCCACGACCCAGCAGACGCCGAGGAACTGGCCGACGCGGTGCTCGTCCTGCAGGCCGGCCGCATCGCGAGCTGAGCCGCCGCCCGAGCATGCCGACCGGCGAGGGCGGAGGGTCGGGGGCCGGGCTGCGACGACTCTTCGCCCGTGCGTCGGAGGAGCAGAGCGGCACCCCGACCTCCTGCCCGGACACCCGCCGCGCGAACCGTCCGCGCGGCCGTCATCGCCTGGTTCGCCGGCGCGGCGAATCCCTGAGCAGCGCATTCACCTCCTCGTTTGCTTCGGGGCGCGGCCGCAAATTACAATCCTGCAACTACATGTAGGTAGTTCCGGCGGCGGGCCAGAGTCACTCTTCGGGCCCTGCCACGGATCGAATGAGCGGAGGCACCCGCGTGACCGTCGTCGAGGATGCAACCAGGCAGACTGCCGAGGCGCCTGCAGGCCCGCGGGCCAACGGCCGCAGCGCCCACTTGGCCGCCGATCCCGGCCCGCCCGAGGCCCGCCCGATCAACTCGCCGATGCGGGTACGCAAGCGCGACGGCAGCCTCGATCCGGTCGATGTCACCAAGATCGTCCGGCGCGTGGAGCGCTGCAGCGGCGACCTCGAGGGCGTGGACTGCATGCGCGTCGCCACCCGCACCATCAGCGGCCTCTGCGACGGCGCCAGCACGGTGGAGCTCGACGAGTTGGCCATCCGCACCGCCGCGGCCCTCATCTGCGAGGAGCCCAACTACTCGCGACTCGCCGCCCGCCTGCTCGCCACCTACACCGAGGAAGAGGTCCGCAACCAGCGGATCGGTAGCTTCTCGCAGTCGATCGCAGCGGGACGGCTGCTCGGACTCATCGGCGAGGACGCCGCCGACTTCGTGGAGGCGAACGCCGGCGCCCTCAACGAGGCCATCGACAACGAGCGCACCGACCTGTTCGAGTTCTCCGGCCTGCGCACGGTCTACGACCGCTACCTGCTGCGCCATCCCGAGACCCGCAAGGCCATCGAGACCCCGCAGTACTTCCTGATGCGCGTCGCCTGCGGACTGTCCACCGATCCCGACGACGCCATCGCCTTCTACCGGCTCATCTCGTCCCTCGAGTACCTGCCGTCGAGCCCCACGCTGTTCAACTCCGGCACCACGCACCCCCAGATGTCCTCGTGCTACCTGCTGGACTCGCCGGCCGACGACCTCGAGGCCATCTACAACCAAGCTCTCCAAACACGCCGGCGGCATCGGCTTGGCCTACAGCCGGATCCGCAGCCGCGGCTCGCTCATCCGGGGCACCAACGGCCTCTCCAACGGCATCGTGCCGTGGCTCAAGACGTTGGATTCCTCGGTGGCGGCGGTCAACCAGGGCGGGCGCCGCAAGGGAGCCTGCTGCGTCTACCTCGAGACCTGGCACGCCGACATCGACGAGTTTCTGGAGCTGCGCGAGAACACGGGCGACGAGGCCCGGCGCACCTATAACCTCAACATCGCCAACTGGGTGCCCGACCTGTTCATGCAGCGCGTCGAGAACGACTGGCAGTGGTCGCTGTTCGACCCCAAGAAGGTGCCCCACCTGGTGGACCTCTACGGCGCCGACTTCGAGCGGGCCTACGTGGAGGCGGAGGAGGCGGGCCTGTACGAGCGGCAGGTCCCGGCCCGGCACCTCTACAGCAAGATGATGCGCACCCTGGCCCAGACCGGCAACGGCTGGATGACCTTCAAGGACACCTCCAACCTGCGCTGCAACCAGACGGGCGCCGACGGCCGGGTGGTGCACCTCTCCAACCTGTGCACCGAGATCCTCGAGGTGACCAGCGCGGACGAGACGGCGGTCTGCAACCTCGGCTCGGTGAACGTCGGCCGCCTCGTGCGCGACGGCGGCTTCGACTTCGAGCGCCTCGGCGAGGTTGTCCGGGCCGCGGTGCGCTACCTGGACCGGGTGATCGACATCAACTTCTACCCGACCGGCGAGGCACAGAACTCCAACACCGCGTGGCGCCCGGTGGGGCTCGGTCTCATGGGCCTGCAGGACGTGTTCTTCAAGCTCCGGCTGCCGTTCGACAGCGACGAGGCGCGAGAGCTCTCGCGCCGCATCTCCGAGGAGATCTACTACTGGGCACTGTCCACGTCGGCCGACCTCGCCGCCGAGCACGGCCCCCACCCCAACTTCGCCGAGACCCGCGCCGCCGCGGGGAAGCTGCAGATGGACCTGTGGGGCGTCGGCGTCACCGACGAGGCCCGCTGGGACGCCCTGCGGGAGCGCATCGCCGCCGGTGGCCTGCGCAACTCGCTGCTCATCGCCATCGCCCCCACCGCCACGATCGCCTCCATCGCCGGCTGCTACGAGTGCATCGAGCCGCAGGTCTCCAACCTGTTCAAGCGCGAGACGCTGTCGGGGGAGTTCCTGCAGATCAACCACTACCTGGTCCGCGACCTGCAGGAGCGGGGGCTCTGGACAGGCGGGATGCTGGAGTCGCTCAAGCGGTCGCAGGGCTCGCTGGCGGAGATCACCGGCATCCCCGACGAGTTGAAGCTCCTCTACCGCACCGCCTGGGAGCTTCCGCAGCGGGCGCTCATCGATCTGGCCGCCGACCGGGGCGCCTTCATCGACCAGAGCCAGTCGCTGAACCTGTTCCTGGAGACGCCCACCATCGGGAAGCTCTCATCCATGTACGCCTACGCCTGGCGCAAGGGCCTCAAGACCACCTACTACCTGCGCTCCCGCCCGGCCACCCGCATCAACCAAGCCACCCTCAGCAACGGCAACGGCGCCGCGGCGGTGACCTGCTCGCTGGAGAACCCCGAAACCTGCGAGGCCTGCGACTAGCGGCCCGCTGAGCGAAAGGAACCCCACGTGACGATCCTGCAGTTTCCCGTTCCCGACCACGGGGCAGCGCCGGCGCCGGATCCGGGGGGCGCGCCGGAACGGCAGGCCAACCTGCTGGACCCGGGTTTCGAGTTGACGTTGCGGCCCATGCGCTATCCGGCCTTCTACGACATGTACCGCGACGCCATCAAGAACACCTGGACCGTGGACGAGGTGGACTTCTCCGACGACATCATCGACCTCGACCGCAAGCTGCTGGCCTCGGAGAAGCACCTGGTGCAGCGCCTGGTGGCCTTCTTCGCCACCGGCGACTCGATCGTGGCCAACAACCTGGTGCTGAACCTGTACAAGCACATCAACGCCCCCGAAGCCCGCATGTACCTGTCGCGGCAGCTCTACGAGGAGGCGCTGCACGTGCAGTTCTACCTCACGCTGCTGGACAACTACACGCCGCCTTCGCCGCGGTCGAGAACATCCCGTCGATCCGGCGCAAGGCCGAGTTCTGCTTCCGCTGGATGGGCTCCATCGACTCTCTGGAGCGGCTCGACACCCCCGACGAGCGGCGCAGGTTCCTGCTGAACCTCATCTGCTTCGCCACGTGCATCGAGGGACTGTTCTTCTTCGCCGCCTTCGCCTACGTGTACTTCCTGCGCTCCAAGGGGCTGCTGAACGGGCTGGCCGCCGGGACCAACTGGGTGTTCCGCGACGAGAGCTGCCACATGAACTTCGCCCTCGAGGTGGTGCGCACCGTGCGGGAGGAGCAGCCGGAGCTGTTCGACGATGCCCTGGCCATGGAGATCAGCGAGATGATCCACGACGCCGTCGAATGCGAGCACCAGTTCGCCGAGGACCTCCTCGGCGAGGGCGTGCCGGGCATGTCGGTCGCCGAGACACGCCAGTACCTCGAGTACGTGGCCGACCAGCGGCTGGCGCAGCTCGGCCTGCCGCCGCGTTACGGCTCCCGCAACCCCTTCTCGTTCATGGAGTTGCAGGACGTCCAGGAGTTGACGAACTTCTTCGAGCGCACCGTCTCGGCGTACCAGACGGGCGTCGAGGGTGACGTGGCGTTCGACGAGGACTTCTAGAACGCACAGATCCAGATCCCAAGGATCCAGATCCAACAGATCGCCTCTCTCCCCCCAAAGAGGCACCTCGGCCAGGCTCGGTGCTCACCCCCACCGAGCCTGGCCCTGTTCTTGACTCCATCGGGGCCGGCCGTCAGGCGCGCGCCGTGGCGAGGAGTTGGGCTGCGGCTCTAGCGGGCTGGAGCTTGCCGCTGCGGACCTGTTCGGTGAGGGCGGCGAGGCGGTCCCGCACGCCGGGGTCACTGCGGAGGGCGGCCATGAGTTGCTGCTCGGTGAGGTGCCACATCCACCGGACCCGCTGCTCACCGCGGCGCTCCTCCCAGCGGCCAGCCTGCCGGAGCATCTCGGCGTGGGCCTGCACCCGGGCCCAGAGCTCGACCAGGCCCGTGCCCTCGATGGCGCTGGCGGCCAGCACCGGCGGCTCCCAGCCGGGGTCCGCCGGGTCCACAGGATGCAGGAGGCGCAGGGCGGCGGCGTAGTCGGCGACCGAGCGGCGGGCCGCTGAGGCCAGGTCGCCGTCGGCCTTGTTGACCACCAGCACGTCGGTCACCTCGAACAGGCCCCGCTTGATGCCCTGCAGCTCGTCGCCGCCGGCGGGGGCGGTCACGGTCAGCACGGTGTCGCAGATGTCGGCGACGCCGGCCTCTGACTGGCCCACGCCGACGGTCTCGATGAACACCACGTCGTAGCCGGCGGCCTCGACCACCTCGACGGCCTCGAGGGTGGCGCCGGTGACCCCGCCCAGCGCCCCGCCCGAGGGCGACGGGCGCACGAACGCCTCCGGGGTACCCGCCAGGCGCGCCATGCGGGTCTTGTCGCCCAGGATCGACCCGCCGCTGACCGCGCTGGACGGGTCCACGGCCAGCACCGCCACCCGGTGGCCCTGCTCGCACAGATGCACGCCGAGAGCATCGATCAGGGCGCTCTTGCCGGCGCCGGGCGGCCCGGTGACACCCACACGATGGGCGCCGGCGGCGTGCGGGGCATGAGCCGCCAGTCGCCGATCGGCGGGCAGAGTGCTCTCGACCAGTGTGACGGTGCGAGCCAGCCACGTACGGTCACCGGCCAGCACGCCGTTCACGTGCTCCTCCGCAGCCGGCGATCTGCTCGCGTCGGCTGCTTCGGGCGACTTACCGGAGTTCTCCTGCCGGCCGGCGTTCACAGGGTCAACCGTTCTCGGAGACTGCTGAGCAATCGACCGCAGGCGCAGCCGGATCCGCTTGAGAATGGATTCCGGCCTTCGCCGGAATGACGGCACGGGTGTGACGCGGCACAGATCAGCGCTCGCCTAGGCCGGGCGTGCGGCCAGGGCGTCGAGCAGCTCACCGGCGGCGTCGGTGAGCGACGTGCCGGGACCGAACAGGGCCGCGGCGCCGGCCTCGAACAGCACCGGCCGGTCCCGCTCGGGGATCACGCCGCCCACGACGACCATGATGTCGGGGCGCCCCAACTCGCCCAGCTCGGCGATCAGCTCCGGCACGTGGGTGAGATGCCCGGCGGTCAGCGACGACACCCCCACGATGTGCACGTCGTTCTCGACGGCCTGGCGGGCAACCTCCGCCGGTGTCTGGAACAGCGGCCCGATGTCCACGTCGAAGCCCAAGTCGGCGTAGCCGCTGGCGACCACCTTCTGGCCCCGGTCGTGGCCGTCCTGGCCGATCTTGGCCACCAGGATGCGCGGCCGGCGCCCGCGGCGGGCGGCCATCTCCTCGATGCGGCGGCGCACCGCCGCCACGGCCCCGTCGGTGCCGGCGGCCTGGCTGTACACACCCGAGATCGTACGGACTTCGGCCACATGGCGTCCCCATGCCCGCTCGAGGGCATCGCTGATCTCGCCAACGGTCGCCCAGGCCCGAGCCGCACGGACCGAGAGATCCAGCAGGTTCCCCTCGCCGGCCTCAGCGCAGCGCGTCAAGGCCCCCAGGGCGCTACCGCAGGCGTCCTCGTCGCGCTCGGCCCGCACGTTGGCCAGCCGGGCGGTCTGGGCAGCCAGCACCTCGCGGTTGTCGACGGCCAGCAACTCCACCGACTCGGGGGTCTCGGGGCGGAAGCGGTTCACCCCGATGAGCGCCTGCGTGCCGGCGTCGATACGGGCCTGCGTGCGGGTGGCGGCCTGCTCGATGCGGGCCTTGGGCACGCCGGCCTCGATAGCGGCGGCCATACCGCCCATGCCGTCGATCTCGTCGATGTGCTCGCCGGCGCGCCGGGCCAGCAGATCCGTCAGCCGCTCGACGTAGTAGCTGCCGCCCCACGGATCCACCGGGGCACAGGTGCCGCTCTCGTGCTGGAGCACCAGTTGCGTGTTGCGAGCGATGCGGGCCGAGAAGTCGCTCGGCAGCGCGAGGGCCTCGTCGAAGGAGTTGGTGTGCAGCGACTGGGTGTGGCCCTGCGTGGCGGCCATGGCCTCGATGCAGGTGCGAGCCACGTTGTTGTAGACGTCGTCGGCGGTGAGGCTCCAGCCCGAGGTTTGGCAGTGGGCACGCAGCACCGACGAGCGGGGGTCGGCGGGCTCGAATCGGCGCATCAGGGCGGCCCACAGCAGCCGGGCGGCCCGCAGCTTCGCCACCTCCATGAAGAAGTCCATGCCGATGCCCCAGAAGAAGCTCAGCCGGGGGGCGAAGTCGTCGATGTCCAGGCCCGCGTCGAGGCCGCAGCGCACGTACTCCAGGCCGTCGGCGATGGTGTAGGCCAGCTCCAGGTCGGCGGTCGCCCCGGCCTCCTGCATGTGGTAGCCGGAGATCGAGATGGAGTTGAAGCGGGGCATCTCCGCGGCGGTGTAGGCGAAGATGTCCGAGACGATCCGCATGGAGGGCCGCGGCGGGTAGATGTAGGTGTTGCGGACCATGAACTCCGGTGAGCGCCGAGTGGGCAACGCCCTGCAATTCGGCGGCCACGATGTACATGGCCAGCACCGGCAGCACCGCCCCGTTCATGGTCATCGACACGCTCATGCGGTCCAGCGGGATGCCGTCGAAGAGGATCTGCATGTCGGCGACGGAGTCGATGGCCACGCCGGCCATGCCGACGTCGCCCGTGACCCGGGGGTTGTCGGAGTCGTAGCCGCGGTGGGTGGGCAGGTCGAAGGCCACCGACAGGCCCCGCTGGCCGGCCGCCAGGTTGCGCCGGTAGAAGGCGTTGGACTCGGTGGCGGTGGAGAAGCCGGCGTACTGGCGGATCGTCCAGGGCCGGGTGAGATACATCGTGGGGTGCGTCCCGCGCAGGTAGGGAGCCAGCCCGGGATAGCTGTGCGGGGCCTGGAGGTCGGCCACGTCGGCCGCCGTGTAGACGGGCTGCAGGGCGATGCCCTCGGGGGTTTCCCAGCTCGGCGGGCCGCCGTTGGATGCCGCGGACTCGGCCGGGGAGGCGCCGCCGGCCGACCAGGGGATCGTGGCGAAGTCGGGAACGGAGCTCACGGCGCGCTCCCAGGGCTCGGGCGCCGCAGCGGCAGCGGCGGGATGGCCACGGCCGCTTCGGGCGGGGTTTGCGGCGTGCCCGGCGGCGGCCCCCCAGGCTCGTGCCGCGGATCGCCGTCGCCGGCCGGCGGGGGGAAGCACGTGACGCCCACGACGTGCTCGGCGCCGCCGGCCAGACGCTCCCGGCGGCACTCGGCGGCGGCGGCGATCGTCGCGGCCAGCGAGCCGTCCAGCAGAGCGGCCACCATGCCGCCCGCCGCCTCGATCTCCCCGAAGCGTTCCCAGGCGGCCTCGGCGAGGCGGGTGGTCCGGTCCTCGGCATACCAGGAGCCGCCCGCCGGGTCGACGACGGCACCCAGGTGGGTCTCGTCGGCCAGCAGGTGGCTGATGTTCCGGGCCAGCCGCCGCCCCTGCTCACCGGGTGATCCCAGCACCACATCGTGCGGCAGAACCGTGATGCACTCGGCGCCGCCGGCGGCTGCGGCCAGCGCCGCCGTGGTGGCACGCACCAGGTTCACGAAAGGATCCTGCGCCACGAACATGGCCTCGGAGGTGACCGCCCCGCAGCGCAGCGCCCGGCGCTCGGGAGTCGTCACGCCGCAGGCCGCCAGCACGCAATCCCAGAGCGCCCGTGCAGCCCGGAACTTGCAGATCGTTGCGAACTGGTCGGCGGTGGCCGCCAGGCGCGCCTCGATGTGGGGCGCCGCCGCGCGCGGGCGGATGCCACCCGCCTCCGCAGCACGGAGGTAGGCCACCCCGGTCGAGAGCATGCAGGCCAACTCGAGGGCGGGAGGTGCGCCGGCGTCGGCGTAGACCGCGGCGTCCACCGTGACGGCCCGCCCACCGACTGCCGGGCCGCCCTCACCCGTGCGATCGTGCTGCCGCCGGTGGACGACCGCCAGCAGCGAGGCCAGCCGCGCCAGTTCCCCGGCGGGTTCGTGGAGCAGGAATCCGTGTCCGGCCAGCGCGCCCAGCGGGTCGGCCCCGACGACCAGACCGCCGGGGGGAACCGCCGCCGCCAGCGCCTCGGTGGCCTCGGCCGCGGCAGCGAACCAGGGCCCGCCGTCGACGAGCACAGGAGTCTCCTCGAGGTTGACGCCGGCGAGGGCGGCGAGCAACTCGCCCGGAGCCGGCGGGCGCCGCAGCCGCAGCCACACTCCCGAGGCGCCCCCGGCAACGTCCTCACGGATGGCCGCGCTAGTCTCGGCCGGGTCGGCCAGATCGTGGCGCTGGCGCAGTTCCCAGCGCCGAGGCGCGCCATGGGGCCCGCGTGTGAACGGCGCCGCACCCGGCAGGCCCGCAGGGTCGTCTGCGGTGCCGTGCAGCGCGGCGGTGTAAAGGGGTTGGATGGCGATGCCGTCGGCGCTGCGGCCAACGAGGCTCTCCGGCGTCCCGCCGCGCAGCGAGCGCTCCACCTGGGCTTCCCAGTCGCTGAGTTCGGGCACGTCGAAGCGGAGAATCGACGCCACGCCGCCGGAGGTCACCCCTGCAAGGGTACGACCGTCGCCGAGCAGCGCGCGAGAATTCACCGGTGACCCGTCGGCCGCCTCAACGCCTTCTCCGAGTTCGCGCACCGGCCGCGCTGGTGGCGCTCGTCCTCCTGGCCGCGGCATGCGCCGCCAATCCGGCGGGGGGCGCCGACCCGCGACCGCAGTCCCCGGCAGCCACCGGAAGCGGGTCCGAACCGGCCGCGCCCGCCGGCAGCGCCGAAGCCGGCCCCGGCGGCGAGCAGGACAGCGCGAACGGTGTCTCCGGAGGCGACGGGCAGATCGACACACCCCCGGCCGGCCCCGATGGCACGGGCACGGGCGACGGCCGGATCGGCGACGTCTCCGGCGCAACTCCCGGCGACGGGCCCGGCACGGCCGGCAGCGAGGGAAACACCGACGAAGGTGGGCCCAGAAGTGACGGAGGCGGTACTCCCCCGTCGGGTTCCAGCGCCGCAGGCAGCACCGGCGGCGCTGCAAGTGGCTCCGTCGCCCCTGCCTCGGCGCCACCGATTGCCGAGCCGGGACCGCGCTTCCCCCAGCCGCTGGGACTGACCCTCACCCGCATCGCCGACCTCCCCACGCCACTCGCCCTGGCCTTCCGGGCACAGGAGCCGGGATCGCTCTACGTGGCGCTGCGCCCCGGTGTCGTCGCGCGCCTGCGGAGCGATGGTGGCAGCGCCGACGCCGCGCCCACGCTGCGACTCGACGGCGACGCGGTCCTGGACATGACCGCACGCGTCGCCACCGGGGGGGAGATGGGATTGCTCGGCCTCACGTTCTCGCCGTCCGGCGACCGGCTCTACAGGTCCTCGGTCACCCGCCAGCTGGTCAGCGAGCTGTGGGAGTGGCCGGTGGCGGCCGACGGCAGCGTTGACGCTGGCCGGGGCCGCCTGTTGCTGACGCTGGAGCAGCCCTTCTCGAACCACAACGGCGGAGACGTGACCTTCGGCCCCGATGGCTACCTGTACCTGGGCTTCGGCGACGGCGGCGGGGGCGGCGACCCGCTGCGGGCCGGCCAGAACCCCCACGACTGGCTGGGCACGATCCTGCGCATCGACCCGCGGCCGGGCCCGGCCGGCCGGCCGTACACCATCCCCGCCGGCAACCCCTACGCCGACGGCATGGCGGGGGCGCCGGAGGTGTGGCTGTGGGGGGCGCGCAACCCCTGGCGGTTCTCCTTCGATCGCGTCACCGGCGACCTGTGGGTGGCCGACGTGGGTCAGGATCTCCTGGAGGAGATCAACCGCCTGCCGGCGGCCGAGGGGGGCGCGGGTCGGGACGCCAACCTGGGCTGGAGCGACTACGAGGGCAGCAACCCGTTCTGGTCCAACACCGAGCCGCCCGGCCACGTGCGCCCGACCATCGAGTACCGCCACGGGGAGGACCGGCGCTGCTCGGTCACCGGCGGCTACGTCTACCGCGGGAGCCGCCTGCCCGGGCTCGCCGGCGTCTACCTCTACAGCGACTACTGCGACGGCACCATCTGGGGATACACCGGCGCGGCCGGCGCGCACCGGTTGATCCCGACGAGCGGTGATCCGCCCCTCGGCGCGGTGCTGTCCTTCGGCCAGGGCCCCGACGGCGAGATCTACGTCCTCACCCCCAACGCCCTCTGGCGCCTCGAGCGGAGTCAGTAAGGCGCGACGGGGCGGTTCGGGCCGGCGCGTCACCACCGGGAAGCGCTGAGCGGGACGCCTAGCCTTGGGCCATCGCCGAGCACTCCCCGCCCCCTCGCTCCGGACCGGGAACCGGAGCCAGGCAAGGCCCGGACCGGCACGGCGCAGCAGGAGGCTCCCGAAACCCGGAGATCACGCCGCACCCGCGGCGCTGGCTGATCCTGTACATCCTCTGCCTGTCGCTGACCATGGTGATCATCAGCATGAGCTCGCTGAACGTGGCCCTGCCGTCGATCCAGCGGGAACTGGGCGCCAGCGGATCGGACCTGCAGTG
>JAGWAL010000059.1:0-1155 GCA_021296415.1 Acidimicrobiia bacterium
GGCTACGGCCTGTCGGCGGACATCCGCCAGATCGGCGCGGACACCGTCGCCGGCATCATCGACGGCAGCATCAACACCGGTTCGTAGGAACAACCCGTCGTAGCCACCTCGCGGGGCGCTTGCACTGCGAGGTGGCTACGACGCACCTCAACCTGCGACTCACGACAGCGAGGAGCTTCGGCGTGACGGAGCGATCCCACAGATGAGTGTTGATCCGCCCCTGCTGGAGATGCGCGGCATCACCAAGCAGTTCCCGGGTGTGCTGGCCAACGACCGCGTCGACTTCAATCTCGAGGCTGGGGAGGTGCACACACTGCTGGGAGAGAACGGGGCGGGCAAGAGCACACTCATGAAGATCCTCTACGGCATGTACCGTCCCGACGCCGGCGAGGTGCTGCTGCGGGGTGAGCGGGTCACCGTCGACTCCCCGTCGGCGGCCATCGAGCACGGCATCGGCATGATCCACCAGCACTTCATGCTGGTGCCCCCCCTGACCGTCACCGAGAACGTGGCGCTGGGCCTGCAGTCGCGACGCCGTCCCCTGACCGACCTGCCGACCGTGGCTCGCCGGATCAACGAGCTCTCCGAGACGTACGGGCTGCGGGTCAACCCCGACACCCCCATCTGGCAGCTCGCCGTGGGGGAGCGCCAGCGGGTGGAGATCCTCAAGGCCCTCTACCGCGAGGCGAACGTGCTGGTCATGGACGAGCCCACGGCGGTTCTGACCCCCCAGGAGGTCGACGAGTTGATCGTTGTCCTGCGCCGCATGGCCGCCGACGGCCGGGGCCTGGTCTTCATCTCGCACAAGCTGCACGAGGTGATGGCCGTGTCGGACCGCATCACCGTGCTGCGAGACGGCCGGGTGACGGGCGAGACGGCGCCGGCGAGGACCAGCCGAGCCGAACTGGCCCGCATGATGGTCGGCCGGCCCGTGCAGATGGTGCCCGACCGCCCGGACGTGCAACTGGGGGAGCCGCTGCTGGACGTCCGCGACCTGCAAGTGCAGAGCGACCGCGGCGACGAGGCCGTGGCGGGCATGTCCTTCAGCGTGCGCGCCGGCGAGATCCTGGGGATCGCCGGGGTTTCCGGCAACGGCCAGTCCGAACTGGCCCAGGCGATCGCCGGCCTGCGCCCCGTGCAGGCCGGCAGCGTCCA
>JAGWAL010000059.1:1176-11495 GCA_021296415.1 Acidimicrobiia bacterium
TGCGCGACGCCGGCATGTCCTACGTGCCCGAGGAGCGCATGCGTGACGGCGTCGTCGGCATGTTCTCGGTGGCGGAGAACCTGGTCCTGCTGAACCAGGGCACCGAGTTCAGCAGCCGGGGGTTCCTGCGCCTCGGAGCCATCCGGGAGCACTGCCGCGACCTCGTCGAGCGGTTCGCCGTGAAGACGCCCGGCATCGACGTTCCGACCGCCAACCTCTCCGGCGGCAACATCCAGAAGCTCATCCTGGCGCGGGAGCTGTCGGCGGAGCCCAAGGTGATTCTGGCCGCCCAACCCACCCGGGGCGTGGACGTCGGCGCCGGCGAGTACATCCACTCCCAACTCGTCGCGCAGAAGGCCGCAGGATGCGCCATGCTGCTGATCTCGGAGGACCTCGACGAGGTTCTGGCGCTCTCGGACCGCATCGGCGTGATGTACGAGGGCCGGATGATGGGCGTCGTGGATCGAGCGGACGCCACCGTGGAGCAGCTCGGTCTCTGGATGGCCGGTGTGGGCGCCGGAGCCGCCTGAGGGCCGACCTCGCCGGAACGCAGCGGAGCTAGCCGGGACCGTCCTGGCGCGGCGACGCCCGCTGTTCCATGGCGTTGATGTAGTTGTAGATCGTGATGCGGCTGACACCCATGGACGCCGCAACGTCCTCCACTCCCTTGCGCAGCAGGAAGGCGCCCCGCTCGTTCAGCAGCCGCACCGCGATCTGCTTGTTGGTGCGCGACAGCTTCGGCAGAGAGTCGCCCAGCTCGCGCTCCACGGTCTCGATCAGCCGCCCCAGGGCGCCGTCGAGCCCGTGCAGGCGCAGAACGCCCACCGTCTCTCCCTCGAAGTCCAGGGGGATGTCGCCTGGCGTCCGCTCGCTCGACGGCAGCAACTCACCGCCCACCGCCGCCACCACCGGCCGCAGCGTCCGCCAGAGCGGGTGCTCGGCGTGGTCCGTCAGGGGAAGGTCAGCTCCCGGGCGCTCGCTCGGCGCGGGATCCTTCCGGCTCATGCGCCGCCCGCGTCACTGCCGGCCGGCGCCTCGGGTTGGCGTTCCAAGCGGAGCACGATCCGGGTGGCGCCGGCCCGCAGCGCATCGCGGACCATGGCCGACGTGGCCTTCGCCGCATGCTCGATGTCGCCGGTGGCCGTCGTGGCGAAGGGTCCGACCTCCGGCTCGAGGCCCGCGTCGGAGAATGCCGTCACAGCGGCTTCCACATGCGGGCCGGGGGTGCCCTCCTTGAAGGGCTCGACGAAGAACTCGATGTGAATCATGTCCACGACGCCACCGGCTTCCCTGCCACCGACTTGCTGTTGCCGACGTGCGCGCATTGACGCTGGGCACGTCCTGGCCAACACTAGGCGAGCGAACGACGACAGAAGGAAGTCCGGGATGCTCAACGACGACCTCCGGGGTCTGCGCATCGACGTAGCCAGGCTCGTCGGCCGCCTCGAGGCCCTGGCGCAGATCGGCGACACCGGCGACGGCGGGAATTGCCGGCTTGCGCTGACCGACGAGGACCGCGACGGCCGGGATCTGGTCGTGAGCTGGATGCGCGATCTCGACTTGCCGGTCACGGTGGACGTCGTCGGCAACGTGGTGGCGGTCTATCCCGGCGAGACCGACGACCCGCCGGTCATGACCGGCAGTCACATCGACACCGTCCGCACGGGCGGCCGCTACGACGGCAACCTGGGCGTGCTGGCCGGGTTGGAGGTGATCGAGACCCTCAGCACCGCCGGCGTGCGGCTGCGGCGCCCGCTGGCGCTGGCCTTCTTCACCGACGAGGAAGGGTCGCGCTTTCCGCCGGACATGTTGGGAAGCCTCACGTTCGTGGGCGGGATGGGTGTCGAGGACGCCCTCGACGTGACCGACAGCGACGGCATCTCGGTGGGTGCCGAACTCGACCGCATCGGCTACCGGGGAGCCGCCCCCTGTCCCGCTCCGGCGCCGTTCGCCTTCGTGGAACTGCACATCGAGCAAGGACCCGTGCTGGAGCAGGAAGGCGTCACGATCGGGGCGGTCACCGGAGTGCAGGGCATCTCCTGGAGCGAGGTGACCATCGACGGGCAGTCCAACCACGCCGGCACGACGCCGATGCACATGCGCCGCGACGCCGGCCACGCCGCCGCCCGGGTGGCGGTGGCGGCTCGGGAGATCGCCAACGACATAGGTGGCTACCAGGTCGCCACGGTGGGGGTGATGGACCTGCACCCCGACCTGGTGAACGTGGTCGCCGGCAGGGCGCGACTCTGCGTCGACATGCGGAACATCCATGAACTGGAGCTCCAGCAGGCGGAACGGCTCATGGCGACGAGCCTCGACCGGATCGCCGCCTCAGAGGACGTGGGCATCTCCACGCGGTCCATGGCCCGCTTCGAACCGGTCATCTTCGACCTCCCGGTGGTGGACCTCGTCGAGGCCACCGCCCGGCGCCTGGGTCACAGCGTGAAGCGCCTGCCGTCGGGCGCGGGCCACGACGCCCAGATGCTGGCGAGGGTCTGTCCCACCGGGATGATCTTCGTGCAGAGCCACAGGGGGCTCAGTCACAATCCCGGGGAGTACACCGCGCCCGCCGACCTCGCCGCCGGAGCGGATGTGCTCTTGCAGGTCATGATCGAACTCGCCTCCCGGGAGGACGACGTCCCGGAGGTGTCGCCGACGGGAGGCGAGTTCGTGCGCGGCGTGCGCGGCGTCGGCTCGGCCGATCGCTGAGAGGACAGGCCACCTGTCCCGGCCGGCCTGCTCCCCCAAGGGAGAGGGCCGGCGTTGTGGCCGCGGTGGCTCAATTCACCTCGTGGAGCGCCCCGGTGTCCACGTCGTAGATGAACCCGCGCACGGGGATCGACTGGTCGAGGTGCTCGCTGGCACGGATGGTTGCGATATCGTCCCGGACGCTCTCCGCGAGGTCGCCGAAGGGCAGGAAATCGATGTCGCCGGCGTCACTGCCGCGCCGCTCGGCCAGGATGCCCCGCAGATCGTCGTTGGAGAACGTGAGCATCCCGCAGTCGGTGTGGTGCACGACGAGGAACTCCTTGGTGCCCAGCAGAGTCGAGGAGATGATGAGCGAGCGGATGGCGTCGTCGGACACCCGCCCGCCGGCGTTGCGGATCACGTGGGCGTCGCCGAGGTCGAGCCCCAGCATCTCCGACGGGTGGATGCGGGCGTCCATGCAGACCACCGCGGCCACCGAGCGGGCAGGTGGCATCGGCTTGTTGCCCTGGCTGAAGCCGTCGACGTATGCGGCGTTGGCTTCGAGCATCTTTGCTGTCTCGGACATGGAGGTTCCTCCGAAAGCTTGAGTGTTGGTCGGTGCGTCCGCACTTCGCGGATCGGAGCAGGGTACAGGAATCCCGACCAAAACACTCGGCAATCAGTCCGGTTCCCGCCCGTGCGGATTCGCGGTCGTCCGGTCGGGGGCCGGGGTGCCGTTCGCTCCTTCGGCGCGGGCGCAAGGCGTCGCGAAGCGGTCCCTCGGCCCCCTCCCTGGCTGATTCGTCATTCCGGCGAAGGCCGGAATCCAGGACTCTCGGCTACCGGCTCCAGGCCGTGGTGACCTCGGCGATCGAGGCGACCTGGCCGAAGTAGCGGTCGATGGTGGTGAGCGTGGCCTCGTGTTCGGCGTCGCTGTAGGCGGCGGTGCCGTCGGAGGAGAGCACCACGTAGAAGTCCCGCATGAAGGCGTCGCGGGCGGTGGTCTCGACGCACACGTTGGTGGCCACCCCTGCCAGCACGACCGTGCGGATGCCGGCGGTGCGCAGGATGGTCTCCAGGTCGGTGCGGAGGAAGGCGCTGTAGCGGTGCTTGGTCACCACCGGGTCGCCGGGTGCGGGCCGCACGTTGCCGTAGTAGTCGCCCCCGAAGGAGCCGTCCACGCAGACCGGACGCAGGGTGTAGCTGCCCGCCCGGCGCCGGGTGGCCTGTTCCAGGATCACGTCGCTGAGATAGCGGTTGTCGTCGCTCGACAGCACGCTGCGCACGAACACCACGAGCGCGCCTGCTCGCCGGGCCGACGCGATGAATCCCTCCAGCCGCTCCGCAGTGGTCACGGCCGCGCTGACGTCCAGACCCTCGGCGCTCATCATGCCCTCGGGTGAGCAGAAGTCGTTCTGCACGTCGACCACCACGAGTGCGGTGTGGGCCGGCGCCACCTTCGCCGCCAGGCTCCACAGCGGCGGCACCCGCGAGAGCCCCTCCGCGGCCCGCCGGGCCTCGCTGTCGGGGCCGCCCGGGTCGTTGCTGCGCTGCACGCTCACCGCACCGAACCGTAGCCCTCGCGACCGCCGTTGACGGCATCCCCGGGGCAACCGGCAACAAGTCGAGGGAAGGGGCGCCGGGGCCGGCGCAGGTGTGCCATTTCAGAGGCCGCCGGCGTCCCCGACCGGTCTGTGCGGCTCGGTGGGTCGTCAGGCGGCGGGCTGGAAGACGAGGTCCACGTGGCGGGGGCCGCGGGTGAAGATGCCCGTCTCGTCGGCCTCGAAGCCAGAAGCGAAAGACATCTCGGAAAGGCGATCCAGCAGGGCGTCCATGGCCACCTCCACCTCCACCCGGCTGAGGTGCGCTCCGACGCAGAAGTGCCGCCCGAGGGCGAACTCCACGTGGTTGGCGGCGGCGTTGAAGGCCTTGGCCACGTCGAGGTCGGGACGCAGGATGTCGAACCTGTCGGGATCGGTGAACCGGTCGGGGTCCCGGTTGGCCGCGCCCAGCACGCAGGCCACGGTGCCCCCGGCGGGAACGACGCCGCCCGACAGCTCCACGTCGAGCTCGGCTTGGCGCATGATCATCTGCACCGGCCCGGAGTGGCGCAGCGTTTCGGCCAAGGCCGCGGTGATCAGCGAGCGGTCCTGGCGTACAGCCTCCATCTGCTCGGGGTTCTCCAGGAGCCGGCACACCATGGAGGCCAGCGCCTTGTCGGTGGTCTCCCCGCCGGCGCTCACCAGCAGGCTCGTGAAGGCGCGCACCTCCCAGTCCTCCATCGAGATGCCGTCGGAGGTCCCCAGCAGCATCTTCGACAGGAGGTCCTCGCCGGGGTCGGCGCGACGCCCCGCGATGATCGGCGTCAGATAGTCAGCGAACTGAGACTGCGCCTCAAGCCCCCGCCGCTCCACGTCGGGGTCGCCGGCGAAGTTGGATTGGAAGTCGATGCCGAGGTCGACCCAGTGGCGGAACGTCTCGTGGTCCTCAAGCGGCAGGCCGATCATGTACATGATCACGTCCAGCGGGAACGGCTTGGTGAACTGATCGCGCAGGTCCACGTGGCCGTCTGCCTGGAAGCGGTCGATGAGCTTGTGCACCGTGTGCTCGATGATGGCGCGCACACGCTCCTCGAGGTAGGCGCCGCGGAACTGCGGTCCGACGATGTTGCGGTGCGCGGAGTGCTCCCGGCCGTCGAGCTGCAGCATGGTCCGCCCGCCGTGCAGCGGCTCGTTCTGCCACTCGTAGTTGCGGCTCGAGAACGACTCGCCGTCCTTGAAGACCCGCTCCAATCCAGAACCCCGAGACCTCGTGGTGGTAGAGCGGGTACGACTCCCGCATCTCGGCGTAGAACGGGTAGGGGTCCGCGTCGAACTCGGCGGAGAGGATGTCGGGGCCGGTGGCTGCGGCGACGGCAGTCATGGTTTGGGCTCCTCGGGTCGGTCGACGGGGTCGGGCACCGAAGCGGGCGGAAGTCGCCGGTCAGACTCCCCGGTGGCGGTAGTCGGCAGCCTGGCGGACCATGAGATCCCAAGTCTGCTCCAGGTAGCCGGCCACCTCGTCGATGAGCTTGCGCATCGGCAGCCGGGCCTCCTCGGGGAGCTCCGGGGCTCCGCTGGGCTCCAACGTGACATCCAGCCGGGCCATCTGGTCCAGCGTGACGTGGAGGGCCGCCGCACGCGGCAGGCTGCGCCCGACGGTGATTCCCCCGTGCCACGGGATGAGCACGGTCGAGCAGTCGCCGATCACCGGCCCGATCGATGCGAAGTCATCGTCGGGGCTCATGACCTGGTCCTGGTAGAAGAGCGTGCACAGGTTGTGGCGCATCTTCAGCGGCCGCGCCATGGAAGCCAGAGCACAGATCCAGAACGAGTGCGTGTGCACGATCGAGTTCACGTCGGAGCGCTGGCCGTAGACGCCGGCGTGGAACTCCCAGCCGGGGCTGATGAAGCGGCTGCCCTCCAGCAGATTGCCGTCGTAGTCGATCTTCATGACGTCGTCGCGGCCCACCTCGCCGAGGGTCCGGTCGAAGGCGTTGATCCACAGGGCCTCCTCGCCGGATGCGCGGACGCTGACGTGGCCGCCGATGCCCGTGTCGCAGCCGTTGGCGGCAAGGGCACCGCAGGCCGTCACGATGTCGCTGACGATCTCTGCAGAGGGTCGGGGAGTTGCAGTGCTCATGGTGTGCGGTCCTCGTCTGGGGGGACTCTCTCAGAGTAGGCGCCGCGGTCTCCCCAAGACAGATCGGCGGCCACGGTCAGGCGAGACCCTTGGCGGCGCGCCACGTCGCCAAGGGCTCGGGAAGGTCGGCGGCCACGGGGCCGACGTCGGGATAGCGCTTGCGGTCCGGAGCGCCGAGCCCTCCGTTCACCAACTCGCTGAGCGGCATGAAGTACAGGAAGCAGACCGTTCGGGAGCCGAAGCGCCAGGTGCCGTCCTCCCGCCGGTAGGTGTCGACGTAACGGAGGCCCACCTGATAGGTCGTCCCTTCCAGCGCCAGCTCGGCGTGGGCGAGCACGGTCCCCGTGGCGTGATCATCGCCGCCGAAGTCGATCCGATGGCTGTGGGGGTAGTGGTAGGTCGGCCCCATGAGGCCGGTGCGGTACCGGTAGAAGTCCACGATGGCCTCGCGGCCCTCGGTGGCGTCACGGCCGTCGGCGTGGGCGAAGGTGGCGTCGTTGCAGAAGATCTCGCCGATGCGCTCGTAGTCGCGGTCGTCCACGGCCACCGAGTAGTCGAACACCAGCTCCCGTATCGCCTCGCGGGCCTCGATGCGGGTGATGCGGCGCTCCAGGTCGCTGCTCATGGATCCTCCTCCGCTGCTCGGGGTTTGGTTTGTCGGTCGGGGTCCGGGGTGCCGTTCGCTCCTTCGGCGCGGGCGCAAGGCGTCGCGAAGCGGCTCCCCGGCCCCCTCCCTCGGGGTTTGCCTGTCCGGTCGCGGCGCGGGGTCATGCCAGCATCCCGCCGTCGATCACCAGCGTGGCGCCGGTTATGTAGGAGGCGGCGTCGGAGGCCAGGAAGGCGATGGGACCGGCCACCTCCTCGGGGGTGGCCCAGCGTCCCAGCGGGATGCTGAGTTCGGAGGCCGCGGTGACTTCGTCGCGGTCGAAGGCATCCCAGCCGGACGTGGCCACGTAGCCGGGGGCCACGGCGTTCACCCGCACGCCGTGCGGCGCCCACTCGCGTGCCAGGGCGCGGGTCTGGGCGAAGAGTCCCCCCTTGGCCGAGCTGTAGGCCGACATGCCGGCGAGGTGCCGCAAGCCCGCCACCGAGCCGACGTTGACGACGGAGCCGGCGCCCCGCTGGATCATCGGACCGCCGAAGGCCTGCGCGCAGAGGAACGGCGCCGTGAGGTTGAGCGCCACCGTCTTCGTCCAGCCGCCCTCGGCGACCTCCAGCGCCGGGGCCAGGAAGCGGGCTCCGCCGGCGTTGTTGACGAGGATGTCGATGGGCCCCAACTGCTCGGCGGAGAGCGCTGCGGCCTCCGCAACAGCTTCGGCGTCGGTCACGTCGACCGGAAGGACCGCCGCCCGGCGCCCCACGGCGCGCACCTCGGCCGCCACTGCCTCCAGACGCTCCCGCCGGCGCGCCAGCAGCGCCACATCGGCACCGGCGGCGGCCAGGGCGCGGGCGATGGCCCGACCGATGTCGCCGCTGGCGCCGGTGACGGCGGCGCGCTTGCCGGCCAGCGAGACGGGAGGCGAGCCGCCGGAGCCTGCTCCGCTCATGCGGCGGTTCCCTCACTGGGCGTGTACGACACGCAGAAGGAGTCCATGCCGCGGCTGATGAGGGTGGGGTGCCACTCGGCGGGTTCGGGGCCGGCGCGCAGGTCGGGCAGCCGCCGGACGAGGGCATCGAGGGCGATGGATCCTTCGAGGCGGGCCACCGCGGCACCGAGGCAGTAGTGCAGACCGAAGCCGAAACCGAGGTGGTCGCTGGGGTTGCGCTCCAGGTCGAAGCGATCCGGGTCCGCGAAGACGTCAGGGTCCCGGTTGGCTGCGGCCTGCACCAGGTAGACCATCTCGTGGCGGCGGATCATCTGGTCCCCCACGTCGACGTCGCTGGCGGCCATGCGCACCTGCATCTTCGAGGGACCGTCGAATCGCAGGATTTCCTCGGTCGCCGCACGCAGGTACTCGCCGTCATCGTTCATGCGCAGCCGCTCGAGCTGATCGGGGTGTGCCAGCAGCGCGTGCAGCCCGTTGCCGATGAGGTTGGTGGTGGTCTCGTGGCCACCGAACAGCAACAGGATGCAGGTACCCACGATCTCGTCGTCGGTGAGCGTGTCGTCGCCCTCCTGGGCGCGGATGAGCGTGTGAATCAGGTTCTCCGCCGGCGCGGCTCGGAAGCGGCGGACGAGACCGCCGAGGTACTCCGACAACTCCAGCAGCCCGTTCTGGGCGCGCCGGCGCCGTCCCTCGACGCCACGGGCGCCGAACACCAGCACCATCAGGTCGTCCGACCAGCCCTTGAAAAGGTCGCGGTCGCTCGCGGGGACGCCCATCATCTCGGCGATGACGACGGCGGGCAGCGGGTAGGCGAAGTCCGAGATGACGTCCATCCGGCCGCGGGGGGCCACATCGGCGATGAGGCTGTCGGTGACCTCGATGATGCGGGGCCGCCACTCCGAGATGGCCCGGGGCGTGAACGCCCGGCTGACGAGCTTGCGCAGGCGCGTGTGGTCCGGAGGGTCCCGGAACACCATCCACTCGCCCAGGATCCGGTACGTGGGGGCGCGCTCGCGCCGCTGAGACTCGGTCAGCTTGTGCTCGAACACCGGCCGGATGCGGTCGGAGGAGAAGCGTGGATCCTTGAGGGCGGCCAGCAGGTCGTGGTGGCGGTGGATGAACCAGGCCCGGTAGTGCTCGTTGTAGAAGACGGGCTGCCGGCTCCGCAGTTCGGCGAGGACGGGATACGGGTCGGCGACCCGCTCGGGCGTGAGCAGATCGATGCCGGTGGTGCTCACCGGTGGCCCCCGGGGGCTTCCAGCACCGCCACCACGCAGGCGTTACCGTCGATTCCCGCGGTGCCGCCGCCCATGGTCTCCACCACGCCGAGGCGGGCACCGTCCACCTGACGGCCGGAGGCCGCGCCGCGCAGTTGCCAGACGATCTCGGCGACCTGTCCCAGGCCGGTGGCACCGAGCGGGTGGCCCCGCGCCAGCAGGCCGCCGGACGGGTTCACGGGCTGGGCGCCGCCGATGCCGGTGTGCCCGGACGCCACGAGCGCCCCGCCGCCGCCCAACTCGCACAGGCCCAGTGCCTCGGTGGTGACGATCTCGCCGATCGTGAAGGCGTCGTGGACCTCCAGGACGTCGATGTCGCCGGGTCCGATGCCCGCGCTCTCGAAAGCGGTCCTGGCGGTGTCGGCCACGAGTTGCCAGCCCCAGACCAGATCGGTGGTGTGATCCCACGCCCGCCCCGAGGCGAGAGCCGTGGCCCGTACGGAGACGTCGGGCGTGCTGCCGGCGTTGCCGCGAGGGCGGGCCGGCCCCACGACCGCAGCCGCGGCGGCGTCGCTGATGTCGCAGCACTGCAGCAGCGTCAGCGGGTCCGAGATCGGGCGTGACCTCAGGATCTGCTCCACCGTGAACTCGCCGGAGCGCTGCGCCCGCGGGTTTCCCACGGCGTGGCGCCGGTTCTTGACCGCTACCAGCGCCATCTGCTCCGGCGTCACGCCGTGACAGTGCTGGTAGCGGTGCGCCGCCATGCCGTAGAGGCTGGGCATGGCGAAGCCCTGCGCTCCTTCGGGGTCGGAGGCCAGCGGCTCGATGGGCCCGTCGAAGACGGCCGTCATGGTCTCGATGCCAAACGCCAGAACCGCCTCGTAGCGGCCCTGGCCGACGGCCACCTGCGCCTCGTGGAACGCCGTCGTGCCGCTGGCGCAGGCGTTCTCGACGGTCACGATGGGGACACCGGTGATGCCGAGGTGTTGCAGTGTGCGCGTCGTGACACCGGGATCCCCGAACACCGTCCCGGCATAGACCGCCTCGATCGCTGCCGGTGGTATCTCGGCGTCCTCGAGCGCCTCGGTGACCGCCTGCCAGGCGAGGTGCGTCGGCGGTGTGTCGGGTTGGCGGGCGAACCGGCTGGTACCGACTCCCCAGACGGCGACGGGGGAGGACCGGTCGG
>JAGWAL010000059.1:11611-16826 GCA_021296415.1 Acidimicrobiia bacterium
CGGGTGCCCGGCCGGAGCGGCTCGTCGGTGGGGCTGTCGACGTGCACGAGGGCGCGTGGACCCTCGTCGAAGTCGACGTAGGCCAGGATTGCCGGGGGCTTCCGGTCCGCCACGCGGATGCGCAGAACGGTGGAACTCCACACCGTCGCGCCCGGCCCGAACGTGGCTCGTTCCACGATCGCACCGCCACAGGACGGGCACAGCGGCGGTCGGTAGAGCATGGGGTAGCCGCAGGAGGCGCAGCGCCCGCCGCGCAGCCCCTCGGGGGTGGCGTCGGGGCGAGGATCGCACCCGGGTGCCTCGAGGGCGAACGCCCCCGATCCGTCGCCGGCGCTCATGGCCTCGACGCTGCCTCCCACACCCTAGGACTGTACCAATGCCGCGGCCCTGTCAACCGCTCGTTTGGTAATGTCCAGCCCAAGGGCCGATCGGGGTTGCGGCGCCGGTCGTCGGCTCCCGGCCCGGCAGATTGCCCAGGTGCGGCATCGAAGGAGACAGCATGACCCCCGACATCCTCTCCCCCGAGTTCTCCGAGGATCCGTTCCCGGTGCTCGAGTTGCTCCGCGACGACTACCCCGTCTACTTCCACGAGGCCATGAACTCGTACATGATCAGCCGCTACGAGGACGTGGAGCGCGCCTTCAAGGATCCCGCCTTCAACTCCAACAACTACGAGTGGCAACTCGAGCCGGTGCACGGGCCCACCATCCTGCAGATGGAGGGGCGCGACCACTCCCGCCACCGCAACCTGGTGACCCCCGCCTTCCGGGGTGCCGACCTGCGGGAGAAGTTCATGCCGGTGATCCAGCGCTGCAGCGCCGAACTCATCGACAGCTGGCGCCGCAACGGGCAGGTGGACTTCGTGCAGCAGTACACCACCCGCTTCCCGATCAACGTGATCGTTGACATGCTGGGCCTGCCCAAGTCCGACCACGACCGGTTCCACGCCTGGTACAGCTCGATCATGGCGTTCCTGTCGAACCTCATCGGTGACCCCGACGTGATGGCGGCCGGCACCCGCACCCGCGACGAACTGCAGGAGTACATGCTGCCGATCATCGCCGAGCGGCGCAGCTCGCCCGGCGGCGACCTGCTGACCACACTGTGCCAGGCCGAGATCGACGGCGAGCGACTCAGCGACATCGAAATCAAGGCGTTCGTGAGCCTGCTGCTGACCGCCGGCGGCGAGACCACCGACAAGTCCATGGCGAACATGTTCTGGCGCCTCATCGAGCATCCGGATCAGATGGAGGCGGTGCGTGCCGACCGCGGCCTGATCCGCAACGCCTTCGCCGAGACGCTGCGGCACACCCCGCCGGTGCAGATGATCATGCGCGAAACGGCCGAGGACGTGGCGATGTCGGGCGGAACGATCCCCGCCGGGGCTACGGTGACCTGCCTGCTCGCCGGGGCGAACCGCGATCCCCGCAAGTACGACGACCCCGACCGCTTCGACATCTTCCGGGAGGACCTGGACATGGACAAGGCCTTCACGGCCGCGGCCAACCACACGTCCTTCGCCCTGGGCCGGCACTTCTGCGTCGGCGCCATCCTGGCTCTCAACGAGGTGGAGACCGGCACCAACCAATTGCTGGACGCCATGGACGACATCGCCTTCGTGAACGGCCCGCCCACGCCGGTCGGCGTGTTCACCCGCTCCCCGGTGCACATGCCGCTTACCTTCCATCCGGCGGCCTGACGACTCGCCCGTTGTCGCCGAGCACGATCGCTCGCCAGAGCCCCGGGCGCAGGTCCCAAGTCTCAAACCATCCAGGAAAGGAACAGCAATGAGCATCGAAGGAATGCGTTTCGTCATCACGGGATCCGCCGCGGGCATCGGCGCCGCCACGGCGCGGGTGGCCGCCTCCAAGGGTGCCGTCGTCATGGTCAGCGATCTGGCCTCATCGGCCGAGGCAGGCGGGCAGGTCGTGGCCGACATCCGCGCCGCCGGGGGAACGGCGGCGTTCCACACCTGCGACGTGACCGACCCCGAGCAGGTCGAAGCCCTGATGGCGGCTGCAGCCGACCGCTTCGGCGGGATCGATGTCCTGCACAACAACGCCGGTGTGCACGAGACGGCGCGTGCGGGGGAGGACACGTCGCTGGAGACCATGCCCCTCGAGGTGTTCCGCTGGGTCGTGGAGGTCAACGCCATCGCCCCGTGGGTGTGCGCCAAGTACGCCGTGCCGTACCTGAAGGAGAGCGACAACGCCTCCATCATCAACGCCGCCTCCACCGGGTCGCAGTCGGCCTACCCCCGCAACTCGGCCTACGGCACCTCCAAGGGCGGCATCCGCCTGCAGACCCAGAACCTGGCCGTGGATCTTGCACAGTACGGCATCCGGGTCAACTGCTACGGCCCCACCGCCATCGCCACCGAGATGGTGACCCGGTTCGTCCAGCAGGCCGAGGACCCGGTCGCCTTCGAGAAGGCGCTCGTGAGCACCAGCCTCATCCCTCGCCTCGGCCTGCCCGAGGAGGTGGGCGAGTTGGTCTGCTTCCTGGCCAGTCCGCAGGCATCTTTCATCAACGCCGCCTACATTCTCATCGACGGCGGCTCCCTGGCCTGGCGTGGAACCGTCGACCAGATCGGCCTCGACTAGCAGAACGACCCTGCTGGGTCCGAGTTATCCGACGTAACAGGAACGACAATCGAGGGAGGGGGCCGGGGGGCCGATTCGCGACGCCTTGCGCCCGCGCCGAAGGAGCGAACGGCACCCCGGGCCCCGACCGGAGTGAACCGACCGCACTCAACCGATGACGAATCCAACCCAAGGAGCATCCCCATGGCTGACACACTTGCGATCACCGGCCTGCTGAACCAGGCCGGAACGGCTTACGACACCGGCGACCTGGAGTTCATCATGGACCTCTTCCTGGAGGACAGCGTCTTCGAGTTGGTGATCGCCGGCAACGACCCGATGGTCTTCGACGGCAAGGAGACGATCCGTGGCCTGTTCGAGGGTGCGCACGAGACGCAGACCGACCAGCGCCGCCATTGCGTGACCAACATCTACTTCACCGACGAGACCGACACGTCGGTGACCGCCGTGTCCACCCTGATCCTCATCTCGGTGGAGAACGGCGCCCTCACGGTGCTGTCCAGCGGTGTCTACACCGACAGCGTGGTTCTCACCGACGGCGCCTGGAAGCTGCAGCGGCGCCACCTGCACCTCGATCTGCCCTACTGAGCCATGAACATCGGCCAGATCTCGGCGAAATGGGCTCGCCAGACGCCGCAGGGCACGGCCATCGTGGACGCCACGACCGGCCAGCGGGTGAGTTGGGCCGACTTCGATGAGCACGTCCGGCGGCTGGCCAACGGGCTGCGCGGCCTCGGACTCACCAAGGGTGACCGGGTCGGCGTCCTGAGCCGCAACTCGGCGGAGTACGCGGCGGTGTACTTCGCCTGCGGGCGCACCGGCCTGGTGGCCCAGCCCATGAACTGGCGCCTCTCGCCGCCCGAGCTGAAGAAGATCACCGACAATGGCGAGCCGCGGGCCTACATCAGCGGTCCCGACTACCACGCCGCGGCCGGGGAACTGTCGGGCACGGTGGACAGCGTCGAGCACTGGCTGCAGTACGGCCCCGACGGCGACGGCAGCTACGAGCGCCTCGTGGATGGTTCTCCCGACGACGAGCCGGCGGGCTCGGCCGCAATCGGCGGCGACGACCCACTGTTCATCCTCTACACCGGCGGCACAACCGGGGAGTCCAAGGGGGCGCTGCACAGCCACCGCAGCTGCTGGTTCGGAATGCTGAACCAGACCGTGGCCGAGCGGATCGTCCCCAGCGACGTGTACATGCTCACGGGGCAGATGTTCCACATCCCCGTGGTGCTGGCTATCAACTACCTGGCCCACGGCTGCCCGCTGGTGCTGATGAACTTCGAGGCGAAGCTTGCCATGGACCTCATCGAGGCCGAGCGGGTGTCGGCCTTCCTGGGCGTCACCACGATGCTCAACTGGATGATGGCCACCGAGGGCTTCGACGGCTATGACATCTCCAGCCTGCGCAACATCCAGTACGGGGGCGGCCCCATGCCGTCGCGGGTCATCACCGAGGCACTCGACAGGTTCCCGTGCACGCTGATCCAGGGGTACGGCCAGACCGAGGGCACCACGATGTGCTTCCTGTCCCAGGAGGACCATCTGCGCGCCGTCGGTGAGGACCACCGGCCCGAGCGGCTGCGCTCCTGCGGGCGGGAGGGCTTCGTGACGTCGGTGCGGGTGGTGGATCCCGGCGGCAGTGACGTGCCCACCGACGGCAAGACCCCCGGTGAGATCGTCGTGCGCTCCGAGGCCAACATGCTCGGCTACTTCCGCCGTCCCGACCTCACCGCCCAGACCATCCGGGACGGCTGGATGTGGACGGGCGACATCGCCTGCTGGGACGACGAGCGCTACGTGTTCATCGTCGACCGCGCCAAGGACATGATCATCTCCGGGGGCGAGAACATCTAATCGCCCGCCACGCCTCGGTGCTGGAGTGCGCCGTCATCGGCGTTCCCGACGACACCTGGGGCGAGGCGGTGAAGGCGTTCGTCGTGCTGAAGCCCGAGATGCACGCCTCCGAGGACGACATCATCGAGGTGGCCCGCGCCAACCTGGCGTCCTACCAGAAGCCCCGCTCGGTGACCTTCGTGGCGGAACTGCCCAAGGCCCCCACCGGCAAGATCCTCAAGCGCAAGCTGCGCGAGCCCTACTGGGAAGGCGCCGACCGGCAGGTCTGAACCGGCCGCCCCGAGACAGCTCGACGAGGGAGGGGGCCGGGGGGCCGATTCGCGACGCCTCGCGCCCGCGCCGAAGGAGCGAACGGCACCCCGGCACCCGACCGGACCCAAGACACAAAGCTGCAAGAGCCTGGAGGCGGATCATGCGCATCGGCTATCTCGTGGACACCAATGCCGGCGGCTACGACCAGGCGCTGCCCGAGCGGCGCAACGCCGCCGCCACGCTGCACGCCCTGGTGGAGGAGTGCGTCCTGGCGGAGCGGGCGGGATTCCACTCGATCCAGGTGCCGGACCGTCACGGGCGCACCGAGTCGTACTTCGGCTCGCCGCTGAACCTGCTGATGATCCTGGCGCGGGAGACCCACCGGGTGGGCATCGGCGCCTACTGCCTGGTCAACACCCTGTATCACCCGATGCACGTGGCCGAGCAGTGCGCCATCATCGACAACCTGTCCCGCGGGCGGCTCTTCATGACCTGGGGCC
>JAGWAL010000015.1 GCA_021296415.1 Acidimicrobiia bacterium
GGCCACTCTCCAGGCAGCGGCGCGTCAGCTCCCTGTAGCGGGGCTCGAACACATGCAGAGACAATGGTTGGCCGGGGAACGTCACCCGCTGGAGGGGGAACATGGGAAGTTCCTGCAGCGACGCGCGTTCCGTGGCCGGCCGCTCCATGGCCACGAGGGGCTATCCCCCGTCGTCGCCCACGCCGGCGCCGCCGCTGTCCGCTTCCACCGGGTTGGGGTGAGCCACCAGGATCTCCAGCAGCTGGTGGAGGAACGCGTCCGCGGTCGTGTCCGCCAGGTCCTCACCGTTCAGGATGGCGGCGAATGTCACCGGTCGGCCGTCACTGCCTTCGGCGAACCCTGCGAGCGAGGCCACACCCGGCAGCGATCCCGTCTTGGCTCGCACCCGCCCCACGGCGGTCGAGTCACCGAACCGGTTCCGGAGGGTTCCCGACTCCCCCACGACCGGAAGGTAGGAGGCCAACAGACCCTCGGGGCCGCCGATTTCAAGTATGTCGGCAACCTGCCGGCAACTCAGTTCGTTCGCCGGACTGAGGCCGGAGCCGTCCGCGGGCGGGAACACCAGAATCGGCCGGCCCGCTTCGGCTGCCAGGAGATCCAGGACCGCCAAGGCGCCGTCGAGCGTGCTACCGGTTCCGGACCACGCCAGGCCGAGCTCTTTCAGCAGCAACTCCGCGGTCGTGTTGTCGCTCTCGGCCAGCATGAATCGTAGGTACGCGCTGAGCGGCGCCGACTCCGCGGTGCCCAAGGTCACGAAGCTGGCGAAGTCGCGGTCCCGCACCGAGGTGCCGGGCCGCTCGGGAATCCTCACCGAACGCGCTTCGAGCATGTCGTCGAAGATCGCGGCAGTGCGCAGGGCAGGCTCTGGTTCGGGCAGGAGCCCCGTCGTTCCCTCGATGCCCTCGGGTGTCCGGTACCCCTGGTTCAGAGCGACGGGATTGAGAGTCCCGGTCACGCCGTTCGCCGCCCAATCCTCCGGCCAGGAGGCCACTGCGGTTGCCTCGTCGTAGCGATCCTCCACGGCGATGACCCCGCCGGAGATGCGGGTCAGGCCGTCGCTCACGAGGTCGGCGGCCAGGTCGTCGAGTGGTGTGGCAACGACGTCCTGCTGTGCCAGCAGCGCTGCGTAGTCGGGAGTCGCCAGGAGCGGGTCGCCGCCGCCCACCAGGTAGAGATCGTTGCCCAGGACGCCGTCGACGGGGAGCGCCTCGGCGATGGCCGCGGTGCGATAGACATGATCCGGTCCCAGCTCCGCCAGGGCGGCCTGCGCCGTGGCCAGCTTCTGCAGCGATGCCGGCGTCAGGGGCTCGTCGGCATCCTTGGCGAAGAGTTCCTCACCTCCCTGGCGGACGAGCATGCAGCTCCGCACCGGAGAGTGGACCGCCAGCGCCGTGAGGTCGCGCTCGAGGGTCACCTCGCGAGGTGTCGGCGGTGACGGTGGGGCACTGGTGGCAACGGTGGGCAGACGCCGCGCCGACAGGAGGGGAATCTCCGCCGCGGCGATCCCCCGGGGCTCGGCCGGCTGGGGCTCCTCGGCGAGCCTGTTCGACACCAGCAGGGTCGCGACGGCGACCGCCAGCAGGACGACGGTAACGAAGATCCGGAACATGCCATCCAAACTGTAGGCCCCACCCTCGCCCAACCGGTGCTCCCGGCGACTCCGGCAACGGCCGACACCTCGATCGATCCAGCAGAATCCTCGATCGCGCCGGCAGAGGCGATACGGTCAGAGCGTGCAGATCGTCGCGGCGCTGTTCATCGAAGAGATCGACGTCCGGCAGGTGCCGGGACCCTCCACGCGCCTCGATCTGACCGGCGTGCACTTCTCGGCGGTGGCCCCCGAGGAGCTCCCGCTGGTGTGGGCGCCGCATCTCGTCGTGATCGTCCGCTGCCCCGCCGACGGCGACGGAACCGGGGTGCTCGAAGTGCTCTACCGGCGTGACGGCACGCAGATCGCCCGCAACGTCCAGTTCCTGGAGGTGGAGCCCGGCAAGTTCAGCTTCCGTCTGGTGCGCGCCGAGATGGAGTTCGAGGACTACGGAACGGTGGAGGCGCATTGCCGCCTCGGGGAAGCGGAGGCCACGATCGTTCCCTACACCCTCCTCCCACCGGCGCCCGCGGGCACGTGAGCCACACGTCACCGCGGCAGGATCCATGAGTTTCGCCGTCGCCTGCTCGGAGACGGACTCCACCGCTGCGGCGGCCGCGGCGGTCGCCGATGACCTCGGCGGGTCGTTCGGAGGTGAGTCGCCCGCCCTCGTCGTGTTCTTCGCCACCGCCGCGCACCTCGGCGCCATGGACACCCTCGCTGCCGTTCTCGCCGAGCGGCTCGCGCCGGCAATCCTGCTCGGTGCCAGTGCGGTGTCGGTCATCGCCGGGAGTCGCGAGTTGGAGGAGGTGCCCGCCGTCGTGGCGTGGGGGGCCGGAGCTGCCGAGGCGGCCCCGGTCCGTTTCGGCCCGGCGCTCGGCTCGGACCACTCGCCGATCGAAGACCTGCCGGCGGGGGACGACCGCCCGCGGACGTTGTTGCTGCTCTCCGATCCGTTCAGCTTCCCGGCGGACCGGCTCCTGCAGGAGATCGACGCCACGGGTGCCGAGGTGCGGGCGGTCGGTGGCCTCGCCTCGGCAGCCTCCTCGCCCGGCGGCAACCGCCTGGTACTCGACGGCGAAACGTTCGACGACGGGGCCGTGGGCCTGCTGCTGGCGTCCGCTGCGGAGGTCGCCACCGTGGTCTCACAGGGGTGTCGACCCATTGGCCGCCCGTACGTGGTGACCCGCGGCGAGCGCAACCTGATCCACGAGCTGGGGGGACGTCCGGCCCTCGAGCGGCTGCAGGAGATCGTGGGCGGTCTCAGCGACGCCGAACGCGCCCTGGTACAGCGCGGCCTGCACATCGGCATCGTGGTCAACGAGCACAAACTCGACTTCGACAGGGGCGATTTCCTGGTGCGCGGGGTGCTCGGCATCGAGCGGGAGTCACGCGGCCTGGCGGTGGGCGACCTCGTCGAGACCGGCACCTCGGTGCAGTTCCATGTCCGCGACGCGGCGACGGCGGGTGAGGATCTGCACCGGTCGATGTCGGGACGGCGGGCCGAGGGCGCGCTCCTGTTCACCTGCAACGGCCGGGGGCACCGGCTGTTCGGGGTCGCCGACCACGACGCCTCGGTCGTGTCCGGCGCGATCGCGCCAGCGCCGGTGGCGGGCATGTTCTGCGCCGGTGAGATCGGACCCGTGGGCCGCCGCAGCTACCTGCACGGATTCACTGCTTCGGTCGCCCTGTTCGGCCAGGGAGCACGACAATGAACTCGCGGAGCCTTCTCCAGGATCCTCCTGCCTCGGGCACCATCGGAGACCCCGGCCTCGAGCAGCGCGCCATCAGCGTGATTCGCGGCCTGGCCATGGATGCTCCCCACGCCGCGCGGTCCGGTCATCAGGGCACCGCCATGGCTCTCGCTCCCCTGGCACACGTCCTGTGGAGCCGGATCATGGCCTACGATCCCGCGGCTCCCGACTGGCCCGACCGGGACCGCTTCGTGCTCAGCGCGGGCCACGCCTCGATCCTGCTCTACACGATGGCGTATCTCTGCGGGTACGGCCTCACCCTGGACGACCTGCGGGCCTTCCGTCAATGGGGCAGCCGCACGCCCGGCCACCCCGAGGCCGAGCCGGCCATCGGCGTGGAGGTGACCACGGGCCCGCTCGGTCAGGGCTTTGCCAACGCCGTCGGGATGGGCCTGGCGGAGCGCTGGCTGCGCTCGCGCTACGGGCCCGGACTCTGCGACCACCACACGTTCGTGATCTGCAGCGACGGCGATCTCGCCGAAGGGGTCAGCCACGAGGCGGCCTCGCTTGCCGGGCATCTCGGCCTGAGCCGCCTGGTCTACGTCTACGACGACAACCGCGTCTCTATCGACGGCGAGACCGACCTGTGGCTCTCGGACGATCCGGCGGCGCGATTCGCGTCCTACGGATGGCACACCGAGACGCTCGGTGAGGTGGCCGAGAATCTCGACGCCCTCGAGGCGGCGCTGCGGCGCGCCATGGCGAGCGAGGCGCCGTCACTGCTGATCCTGCGCAGCCACATCGCGCATCCCTCCCCCGACCTCACCGATGCGCCGGCCGCGCACGGCTACGCCCTGATGGATCAGGAGATCGCCCGGGCCAAAGCCGCCATGGGAGTGCCACCCGAGGAGCGGTTCTGGGTACCGGACGACGTTCTGACCTACTACCGGGAGATCGGCAGGCGGGGAACCCGGCTGCGGCAGGACTGGGAGCGGCGTTGGGGCGAGGCGGTACGGCGCGAACCCGGCCTCCCCGATGCCTGGGCCGCCCGAGCGCCCGAGGGTTGGGACGCCGCAGTGGGCCCCTGGGAGGTGGGCGCCTCCGTGGCGACCCGTGCCGCCAGCGGTGCCTGTCTCAACGCCGCCGCGTCGGCCATGGATCACGTACTGGCCGGGGGCGCCGACCTGACGGGCAACACGGGGACGAAACTCGCCGGATCCGATGCGCTGAGCCGCGAAGTGTGCGATGCCCGGCAGGTGTTCTACGGGGTGCGTGAACACGCCATGGGCTCGATCATGGTGGGGATCGCCCGCCACGGTGGCCTGCTACCGGTGGGAGGAACCTTCCTGGTCTTCAGCGACTACATGCGCCCGGCGGTGCGTCTGGCCGCCCTGTCGCGAGCGAGGGTGGTGTTCTGCTGGTCCCACGACTCCCTGGGGGTCGGTGAGGACGGTCCGACGCACCAGCCCGTGGAGCACGTGGCGAGCCTGCGGGCCATCCCCGAGCTGGCTGTCATCCGCCCCGCCGACGCACCGGAGACGCTCGGCGCCTGGCGAGTCGCCTTGGGTCTCGATGGCCCGACCGCTCTCGTCCTGACCCGCCAGGGAACACCCGTCCTGGAGGGCACCGACGCCGAGAGCGTGCGCCGCGGCGCCTACGTCCTCAGCGAACCCACTGGAGCGGAGATCACCCTCGTGGGCTCGGGCAGCGAAGTGGCACTGTGCGTCAGTGCCGCCGAACAGCTGCGGGCCGACGGCACTGCCGCAGCCGTGGTCTCCATGCCCAGCTGGGAGCTGTTCGCCGCCCAGACTGCGGCGTACCGCGAGTCGGTGATCCCGGCGGGCCGGCCATCGGTGGCGGTGGAGGCGGGCGTCACCCAGGGTTGGGAGCGCTGGGTGGATCGCGCCCTGGGTGTCGAGCGTTTCGGCGCCTCGGCGCCGGGAGCCGTCGTGCTGGCGGAACTGGGCATGAACCCCGGGCGTGTCGTCGCTGCTGCGAAGGAACTGCTGAACGATGTGCGAGGGGTGGCCGCGGCAGCCCCGGAAGCCGCGTGTGAGTGAAGGGAATCCCCATGACCCGACTGGTCGAACTCCACCAGGTGGGCCGGCAGAGCCCCTGGCTCGACAACCTGCGGCGGAACTGGATCACCGGCGGCGAGCTGGCGCGCTGGGTCCAGCGAGGCTGTCGCGGCGTCACCTCCAACCCCACGATCTTCCAGAAGGCCATGACCTCCGGCAACGCCTACGACGGCGAGTTGGCGGAACTGACGGCGGGAGGCGCCGGTCCCGAGGAGAGCTACTGGCACCTCGTGACCAGCGACATCTCGGCGGCTCTGGGCGTGCTGCGGCCCGTCTACGACACCGGCGCCGGTGTGGACGGCTATGTCTCGGTGGAGGTCGCTCCGGAGCTGGCGCACGACGCGGCGGCGACCATCGACGCCGCGCGCCAGCTGCACGACCGCATCGACGCCCCGAACCTCTACGTGAAGGTGCCGGCAACCGCCGCCGGCGTCGAGGCCCTGAAGACGCTGACCGCCGAGGGCCACAGCATCAACGTGACCCTCATCTTCTCCCTGCAGCGCTATGAAGCGGTGATCGAGGCCTACCTGGCAGGGCTGGAGTCCCGCGCCGGCGATCTGAGCGACATGTCGGGCGTGGCCTCGTTCTTCGTGAGCCGCGTGGACACCGAGGTGGATCGGCGCCTGCAAGCGATCGGGACACCTGCGGCCGCAGCCCTGGAGGGACGGATCGCGGTGGCGCAGGCGAAGCTGGCCTACGCCACGTTCCGGCGTTGTTTCTCGGGGGCGCGCTGGGAGGCCCTGGTCGCCCGCGGCGCCCGCCTGCAGCGGCCGCTGTGGGCTTCCACCTCGACGAAGAATCCTGCCTACCCGGACACCATGTACGTGGACAACCTCATAGGGCCCGACACCGTGAACACCCTTCCGGAGGCGACCATCGAGGCTTTCGAGGACCACGGCAAGGTGGAGCGCACGATCGACGTCGGGGTCGACGCCGCCGGTGAGGCTCTTGCGGCTCTCGGGGCGGTCGGCGTGGATCTGTCGGAGGTTGGCGAGGTCCTGGAATCCGAAGGTGTGACGGCCTTCGCCAAGTCGTTCGACGAGCTGCTCGACTCGCTGGAGCGCCGCGCCGAGGACCTCACCGGCTGATCGTCCTGGTGGCCGGCGCGCCACCCGGGCCCCGGGGATTCTCAGATGCCCGATGTCCCGTCCGGGTCGCCGGCGCGCAATGCCGCCACGGCCCGGGAGACGGCCCGTCGGGCTCTGGCCAGGCGACGCTCGACCGCCAGATGCGCCGGGTCGCCGCCGGCGGCCGCTTCCCGCAGGTGTTCGAAGCCGAGGTCGTCCAGGTCGGCGGCGATGTCGGCCAGCCGCGCCGCCAGGTCTTCGAGCGCATCCTCGATGCCAGCCATACCCGCAGTCTGCCCGGCGGGAGTTCCGCCGCGGCGCGTGCGCGGAGCCCGGCCGGATCCGCGGGCCTGTCTCAGCGTTGACCGAGCGGCCCGATAGCCTCGCCTCCGGTGCGCTTCCTCCGCTCATTCCGGCCGGCGGGTCGGCTGCCGCGAGTGCTGGGAGCGGCAGTCGGCGTCGGCGTCTGCGTGGGCCTGCTGGTCGCCGCCTTCGAGCAGGTGGTTGTCGAGATCATGCTCGAGAGGCTCTTCCACCTGCCGCTGTGGCAGCAGGCGCTGGCACCGCTCATCGGCCTGTCCGCGGCGGCACTGTTGCTGCACACCGTCGGCGGCCGGGGCACCACACCGGCCACCTCCGACGAGTACATCAAGGCCTTCCACGAGCGCTCACCGCGCATGCCCCTGCGCCAACTCCCGGCCAAGCTCCTGGCCGGCGCCGCCACGATCGGGAGTGGCGGCGCGCTGGGCATGGAGGGGCCGTCGATCTTCGCCGGTGCCTCCCTGGCGCACAATCTCCAGCGGCTACTCCAGCGCTTCCTGCGCCGTGAGGAAATACAGATGCTTCTCACGGCCGGCGCCGCGGCCGGTGTCGCGGCGATCTTCCGGGCGCCGGCCACGGGGGTGATCTTCGCCCTGGAGGCCCCCTACCGCGATGATGTGACGCGGCGCGCGCTGCTGCCGTCGCTGGTGGCCTCCGCAGTCAGCTTCCTGATCTTCGCGGTGGTGCTCGGTGACACCAGCCCGGTCTTTCCCGGCTTGGCGGGCGACGTGCGAACCCTGGCGATCGTCGACCTGCTGGGTGGGGCGCTCGTGGGCGTCACGGCCGGCCTGGGTGGGCGCGGGTTCTCGGCGCTCGTCCGCTGGGGCAAGGCTGTGCCGAGTCGTTTCGGGCCGGTGCTGCGCATACTCGCCACCGGCGGCGTGCTCTGCGGCCTGGCCTTCGCCACCAACGCCCTCTTCGGAGCACCCCTGAGTCTCGGACCCGGCGTGCGATCGGCCGAGTGGGCACTCGAGGTTCCCCGAGGAGTCTGGCTCATCGTGGCACTCTTCGGCCTTCGCATCGTGGCAACGCTGGCCACGGTCGTGGGGGGCGGTACGGGCGGTCTCTTCATTCCCCTGGCGGTTCAGGGCGTACTGATGGGAACCGTCGTGGGGGTGCTTCTGGATCAGACCGAGACCGGCCTGTACCCGACGCTCGGCCTGGCGGCGTTCCTGGGGGCGGGTTACCGCGCCCCGATCGCGGCGGTCATGTTCGTGGCCGAGTCCAGCCAGGGTTCCGCATTCGTGGTTCCGGCACTGGTGGCGGCCGCCGTCGCGCAACTGGTGGCGGGTCGTTCGAGTGTCTCGTCCCACCAGGCCGCCGAGCGACTCGGCCACCTCGAGCGACGCTTCATGCTTCCCATCACATCGGTGCTGCGAACCGACGTGATGACCGTCCCGTCCGATGCGACGATCTCAGAACTCATGACCGTGCACGTGCTCGGCCGTCGCGAGCGAGAGGTGGCGGTTGTCGACGGCCATCGCTACGCGGGCATGTGCGGCCTCGACCAGATCGGGGACCTGCCTCGTAGTGAATGGGAATCGACCACCGTCGCGGACATGGTGGCCACCGGTCTCCCTGCCGCACAGCCCTCGTGGACCCTCCGAGATGCCGTGGCGGCGATGGATCGGGCGGATGTCGAGATGCTGGCGGTGGTGACCGCCGACGGTACCTTCGTGGGCCTCGTTCTCGAGGACGACATCCTCAAGCTCGACGAGATCCTCGACGAGACCGGCAACTGACGGTCGACCGGCGGCAAGCCCCGTTTCGCACGCGCCGCTGCGGCCGGCGAGCGGCGAGCCGGTGTGGGCTCACGCCGAGGCTTGGCTCGCTTCGTCGACTTCCGTGTCGCTGCTGTTCGCGCACCAGGCGCGATGGTCGTGGCCGGGCAGAGCCGCGCACTCCGGGCACGGCTCCTCGTCATCCTCGAAGAGTTCGTCGAAGCTATCGCTGGTTTGCTTCAGCGCACGCGCTTCCTCGTAACGGCGGTGGCGTCCCTTCTTCACAAGCAGAACTCCGAACTTGTTGCGCCGGCCGCCGCGGTGCCGACGTCCACCTCTTCGCTGTTGGCCGCGACCTGTCGTTGCTTCGCGCGGTTCCCGCGGGGGTACTTAGTTTAGCCGCCGTGCGAGGTGATCTCCGGTAGCTTCGGCAGCGGTCCCGCGTCGCTCGGATCGCAGGTGGCGGCCCCGATGGCTCTCGGGGAGCGCGGTTTCACAGCGGGTGGCCGGATCGTCGCTCGAGGCGGAGCGTCCCTCCGGGTTCCAGTGCCACCGCCGCTTTGCCGGCGACCAACTCCTCGACGCGGAAGCCGTACCGCTCGTAGCGCCAGCCACCGGCCAGCCGGGCGCCCGGGCGGCCCTCCAGGAACGACTCGAGGTCGGCGCGTGTGGCGACGAGTGCCGGATCCAACTCGTCGTCACGGGCGACCTGCGACAGCCAGGCCGACACGAGTGCCGCCACCGGCTGCAGGTGCGACCTCCGGTTGGCGGTGAGTGCGGGGGCGATTCGCGGCGGGTTGCGTCGCGCCTGGCTGATGACCTCCAGCAGCTCGGCCCCCGGCGCGCCGGCGACGGCCCGGTGGTCCACACCGCGGACCGCGTCAAGAGCCGCGCGAGTCCGGGGGGCCGCCTGGACCACGGCGGCCAGCGCCAGATCGCTCAGCACGTAGCGGGGCGGAAGATCCAGCGCCGCGGCCCGGCGCTCCCGCCAGGCCGCCACCGCCAGCGCCATCGGTTGCGATCGCCGGGGAAGCCGGCGCAGCTCGCGCACCCGCAGCCACGCCTCTTCCGGCTGGCGCGGCGAGGCCACGCGCAGACGTAGCTTCTCGCACTCCTCCTCACACCACGCAAGCCGGTCTCGAGCGGCCAGCGCAGCGTGCAACCTGTCGTGGAGGTCCAGCAGATGCCGCACGTCGTTGGCCGCGTAGTCGAGCTGTTGGGGTTTCAGGGGCCGCCGCAGCCAGTCGCTGAGACGATCACCCTTGGGGACCTGCACGTCCAGGAACCGATCGAGGAGATCTTGCAGGGACGGCGAGCGCATACCGCAGAAACCCGCCGCCGTCTGGGTGTCGAACAGCCGGTTCGGCACCCGTCCGACGGCGTGTTGCAGGATTTCCAGGTCCTGGTCGGGGGCGTGTGTGATCGCCGTGGCCGGGCTGTCGAGCAGTTCGCCGAGGGGTTCGGGTGAGACGGCCAGCGGGTCGACGAGGATCACGCGACCCGGCCAGGCCAGCTGGACGAGGCCCAGGCGGGGAAAGTACGTCTGCTCGCGGTGGAACTCGGTGTCGAGCGCGTAACGCGGCTCGAGGCGCGCCGCGGCCACGAGTTCTGCCAGGCGCGAGCGGTCGGAGACCAGTTCGTACCCGCTCAGCGTTCGGCCCCCCGGACTGGCTCTGCGCCAGGCGGGCGTAGGCGCTCGGCAGGACCCCGCACGACCGGGGCCCCCGCCAGGAGGCCGGCGCCGGGACCGCCGCCGGCCGGCGTGCCGCGGAGATCGCCCGGCGTGTCGACGTCGAGGAGCGTGCCGGGGTGGCGTACCGCCACACGTCGTACCCGCAGCACCTCGAGAGATGCGGTGAGGCGCCGCTCGCCTGCCGCGAAGGCGGCGCCGAGCAGCTCTCGGCAGTCCCGCCGCCACACCGCGTGCGTCGGCAGGGGGCGGCCGTCGAGCAGGGGCACAACGGCATCGGTGTCCTCGCCCGCCTGTGATACCAGTTCGCGGACCGTCTCCGCACTTGCGTACGGCAGATCGCACGACAGGACCACGACCCAGCGATCTGCGACGACCCGCAGAGCGGTCAGGAGCCCGCCCAAGGGTCCTTCACCGGGCGTGTCGTCGGCGATCGCCACGAAGCCGAGTTCGGAGAGCCTGGCCAGGTCGCCTCCGACGCTCAACACCTCCGTCGCGCCCGCCTCGAGGAGTGCGCCTCGGGCGATGTCGGCGAGAAGCCGGCCCTCGTGGTTCACGAAGGCCTTGTCCTGACCCATGCGCCGGCTCCGGCCGCCGGCGAGCACGGCACCGCTGAAGGCCACCGGGGTGCCGTCAGGAAGCGGAATGATCCGGCGTCCAGTCGGGATCCAGCTGATGCAGAAACTGCTCGCAGCGCTGTGCTTCGGCGTCCTCGCCCAGGAGCGCCGCGCTGGTGGCGAGGCCCGCGAGGGCCCGCAGGAAGCCACGGTTCTCGGGGTGGCGCCAGCGGACGTAACCCGAGCCACGCCAACCACTGCGCCGCAGTCTGTCCAGACCGCGGTGATAGCCCACACGGAAGCAGGCATACGCCTCGACGGCGTCCCGGGCCGCCTCCCCGAGGCGCGCCCAGCCGTCGAGGAAGTGCGGCCAGCGCGCCACGACAGAACTGATCAGGGCGTGCCGCTCGTGCGCCTGCGCCCGGAGGGCGTCCTCGAGGAGGCGGAGCGCCTCGGTGGGTTCGGGGTCGAGCACCGTCTCGGGCGGGCCGGAGGGACTCAGCGAAATGGGGATGTCGCTCACTGCTGCTCCTTTCCGGCCACCGCACCGGGGCCGACCGGCGCGGCACAGCGCCGGACTAGATGCATTATCGCGCTGGCTGTGGTGCGCTCCGGAGTTCCTTCAGATCCTCGGGCACGCGCAGCAGTCGCAGCACGTCGGTGCTTCGCATCGCCGGATTGATCCCTGCCAGCACCGCCACGAGATCCCCGGCGCGGATCCGCCCCAGGGCGACGGCCGCCTCGATTGCGTCGGCGACCCGTGATTCGTAGGCGATCTCGCTGGCGAGACACACCGGCTCGACCCCCCAGCTCAGCGTGAGCTGGCGGACCGTCCGCGGGTCTGCGCTGAAGCCGAGCACCGGGACACGTGGCCGGAAGCGCGCCATTGACCGGACGGTGAACCCGCTGCCCGAGACGCACACCAGCGCGGCCAGGTCCACCTCTCCCACGACCCGCGAGGCCGCCATCGTTATCGCATCGGTGACCGACAGCGATGACTGTGTGGGGTTGATCATGCCGAGTTGCGTGATGTTCTGCGCCCAGCGCGCATGATCGAAGCGGCTGTCGGCCTCCTGGGCGATGCGAGCCATCGTCGCCACGACGTGCACCGGGTGGACGCCGATGGCCGTCTCGGCGGACAGCATGACCGCGCTCGAACCGTCGAAGACCGCATTCGCCACATCGGAGGCCTCGGCCCGTGTGGGGATGGGTGACTCGATCATCGACTCCAGCATCTGCGTAGCGGTGATGGCGGGACGGCCCCCGGCGATGCAGCGCCGGATTATCTCCTTCTGCAGGTGGGGCAGATCCTCGATCGGGAACTCGATGCCCAGGTCACCCCTTGCCACCATGATTGCGTCGGCCTCGGAGATGATGGCGTCGATGTTCTCCACGGCCATCCGGGTTTCGATCTTGGCCACGAGCAGGGGTCCGGGGGAGGGAGCCACCGTTCGCAGTGCCCGGACGTCCTCGGCGCGCCGGACGAACGAGGCACCCAGGAAGTCCACCCCCGCCTCGACCAAGGCTTCGGCATAACGAAGGTCGCGCGGAGTCGGGGTGTCGATGCTGAGACGATCCGCCGGAATGTAGAACCCCGGCCTCCCCCGCAGCAGCCCGCCGTGGAGCACGTGGCCCAGCAACTCGGTGCTGCGCACGCTGGAGATCTCGATGAGGATCTGCCCGTCGGCGAGACCGACGCGGTCGCCCGCCTTCACGTCGTCGAGCAGCGCCTCGTAGTCCACCTCCAGTATGCGGCCATCGCTTGCGGTGTTCCCGGCCCGGAGGGTCACCTCGGCGTCCTGATCGAGCATGACACCACCGCGTGGGCAGGGAGCCATCCGGATCTTCGGGCCGGGGAGATCCGCCAGGATGCCGAGCTCGCGCCGCTGCTCCCGTGCGACCCGGCGGATCCGCTCGTAGAGCGCCAGCGCCCCCTTGAGTGAGCCGTGCGAGAGGTTCAGGCGGGCCACGTCCATGCCCGCCGTCATGAGGTCGGCCAGCGCGCGCGGACTCTCCGAGGCGGGCCCGATCGTCGCGACGATCTTGGTCCGTCGCCGGTCGCTGCTCATGGCGACAGAACCCACTTCATCGTGTGGGCAGGTTACCGGTGTCGCTAACCTGCGCGCCATCGCCGACCTGCCGCCCTACCTCCGCCACGACGGGCCGCTGGCGTTCGCCCACCGCGGGGGCGGTCTCGAGGCCCCCGAGAACACCATGATGGCTTTCGAGCGAGCCGTCGACATGGGTTTCGGCTACCTGGAGACCGACGCCCGCCTCACACGCGACGGCGTCGTGGTGGCATTCCACGATCCCGTGCTCGATCGGGTGACCGATGGTCGCGGCCGGATTGCCGAACTCGGCTGGGAGGAGGTGACCGAGGCCCGGGTGCAGGGTGTCGAGCCGGTGGCGCGGTTGGAGGACGTTCTGCGGGCCTGGGAAGGCGTGCGCTTCAACATCGACCCGAAGTGCGACGAGGTCGTGGTGCCGCTGGCTGAACTGGTGCTGGGCCTGGGAATGACCGAGAGGGTCTGCTTCGGCTCCTTCAGGGCGAGCCGGACGTGGCGCCTCGCCAAGCTGCTGGGGCCGGCGACCTGCCGGAGCCTCGGCCCGCTGGGTGTCACCCGGCTGCGGGCGGCATCGCTGGGGTTGCCGATCCCGACCGCGGCCCGTGGCGCGGCCTGCGTGCAGGTGCCCGCCTTCATCGAGGGCCGTGCGCTGGTGGACCGGCGATTCGTCGAGCAGGCGCATGCTGGCGGGCTGCAGGTGCACGTGTGGACCGTCGACGACCCGGACCACATGCATCGGCTGCTCGACATGGGCGTGGACGGTCTGATGAGCGACCGCCCCAGTGTTCTGCGCCGCGTGCTCGACGCCCGCGGGGTGTGGTGATCCCGCCGCTGCGGCCGGGTTGACGCCACCCTGCCGGCCCTCCCCCATCACCGGCGGTGGGCCTCGCCGGCGGGGGTCTGTTGATCAGGTCGTTGACAACTCCCGACCAGCTTGTTGACAGCTGGATTCCAGCTGGGGATTTCTCGCCGGATCCTGGGGATTTCGGCGTATTCCGGGCAGTCGCGATTGCACAGGTCCGCGGGGGTTGCTTGAATGACATCCAACCGAACCACCTGCTCCGGTCCTTGCCGCGAGGAGAGGAGCCCGCAGGAGGAGCCGAGGCCCGGGAAACCGGAACGAGGCAACTCCAGCGGAACCGGGCGGAAGGTTCGGCCAGGATCGGATCCGCTGGAACCTGGCAACAGGAACCGGAGGCGGGCCCGCCGGCCGCAAGGCAGGTGAGCTTGCTCCGAACCGACCGGAACCGCCGGAGGCTTCGGCCACCGGTAGAGATCGGGAGGGACGGGGAAACCGGGCCACCTCTGCGGAGTGGGCCGGCCGCCGGGAGACGATTCGAACGGAGGCCCCGAGAAGCCGACCGGCGCAAGCGGGAAGGCTACTCGGGGCCTCACTCGTTCTCGCCACGTGCTGCGTCCCCGCGTGATCCGGCCGGCGCCCGCGGCTCGGCCGACGGTCAGACTCGCTCGCAGGCTCGCCAGCAGTACCAGGCTGCGACGGATCTGTAGGGCCGGAACCCGGCGCCGGCCGTCTCGAGGGCTGCCGGCGCCGGTGGCTCGGCGAGCCCGAACGCCAGGGCATAGCCGCGGCGCACGCCCAGATCCCCGATCGGCCAGACGTCCAGCCGGTGCAGCGTGAACAGCAGGAACATCTGCGCCGTCCAGGGACCGATGCCCCGGACCTGCACGAGCCGTGCGATGACCGCCTCGTCGCTCAGACGCCCGAGGCCGGCAAGCCCGAGATCACCGGCGACCTCGTGCGCAGCAAGATCCCGCAGTGCCGCGGTCTTCGCCGCCGACAGGCCCGCGGCGCGCAGTTCCCCGTCGGTGACCGCCAGGATCGACTCGGCGCGGCAGTCACCCCCCAGCGTCGTCAGGACGCGGCCCCAGATGGCGCCCGCGGCCGCGCCCGCCAACTGCTGGTGGACGATGTCCCGGGCGATCGAGGCGAAGCGTTCGGACGCCCGTGGCCGACCTCCCAGGCGGCACGGCCCGTGCAGGTCCATGAGGTGGGCCATCTCCGGGGTACGGCGGGCGATCTCCTCGCTGGCCTCTCTCAGGCTGACGCGACGCACGCTGGGATGCTAGGTGTGGTCTCGCCCGCGCGCCGCCCCGCCGGGTCGCCGGGCCCCGGCCGATGCGCCCACAGGAGGCCTGCCGTCCCCGGCTCGCCGCCGGCAAACGACCCGGTAGGGTCGCTCCGTGGGACTGCCGCCGGTCGTGCTCGTGCACGGATTCGCCACGTCCGCCCGGCGCACCTGGAGGTCTCTGGGCTGGATCGACCTGCTGCGGGAAGCGGGACGCGAGGTGCACGCCCCGGATGTCCTCGGCCACGGCGCCGCGCCGAAGCCGCACGAGCCGGCCGCCTACGCCGACCTGGAGAGTTGGCTGGCCGAGCGGCTACCGGACGGTCCCATCGATGCCATCGGCTTCTCACTGGGCGCCCGCCTGCTGCTGGGCGTGGCCTCGGACCACCCGCACCGCTTCCGGCGCCTCGTCGTCGCCGGGGTGGGGCGGAACATCCTGTACGGCGATCCGGAGTATCGCCGCCGCGTGGCCCTCGCCGTGGCGGCCACCCGGCCGTCGGAGGACCCCCCCATGGCCTACTTCGCCGCGCTCGCCGACCGACCGGACATGGATCGCGCTGCTCTCGTGGCGCTGCTGGAGGGTTTCGAGGCGAACATCGCGATCTCCCGGCTCGCCCACGTCACGTGCCCGGTGCTGGTGGTCCTGGGTGACCGGGACCGGTCGGGCCCGCCCGACGATCTCGTGGCCGCCCTGCCGGATGCGGAGTTGAGAACGTTGCGGGGCGTGGACCACTTCGCGACGCCGAAGAACTACGACTTCCTGAGCGCCGCCCTGGACTGGGTCGGCAAACCGCCCCCCTGACGGCGACGAGACCCGGGCCCGCGGCTCAGTCCGTGCCGCCCGCCGGGAGTTCCCGCCACGAAGCCGCGGCGGGCTCGCCGGGCACCCCGGTCCGCGCGGCCCCGCTCTGGCGCCGGCTGAGCAGCACCCACAGCCCGCACAACGCCGAGATGATCGCCGCGGCAAGCATGCTGAGAGCGAACGCCCGGCTGAACGCCTGTGCCACCTCGTCGGCAACCGCCTCCGCTTGAACGGTCGTCAACTCCCCCGCGGCAACCAACCCGCTCGCCGCTTCCAGCGCGGCACCCGGTGAGTCGGCGGCCGCGCCGGCCATGGACTCGTGGAGGCGGGTCACGTCGACGCTGCGGCGGTAGATGACCGCGGAGAGGGTTCCGAGAATGGCGATGCCGAGCGCCGCACCGATCTCGCGTGAGGCGTCGTTCACGGCGGAGCCGACGCCGGCCTTGGCGAGCGGCGTGGTCGCCATGATGTCGTTGGTGGCGGGAATGGTGGTGAGGCTCAGCCCGACGCCTGCGAGAGTGATCGGTGCCACCAGGAACCCGTAGCTCGTGGTCGGATCGGCGAGCGCCAGCATTCCGAAGCAGGCGGTGAGCACGGCGAAGCCGGCGGCCATGACCCGTGTTCCACCGAAGCGGGCGGTCAAGCGCGGCGTGAGCGGGGCCACGAGCATGCCGCTGACCGCCTCCGGCAGGGTTGTCAGCCCGGCTTGCAGCGGGCTGTAGCCCAGGGCGAACTGGACGTACAGCACCAGCAGGAACCAGAAGCCGATGAGCACCAGGAACGACAGCGTGTTCACCCCTGCACCGACGGCGAAGCGGCGCTGCGAGAACAGCGACAGCGGCAGCATCGGCTGCGCCGTGCGCCGCTCCCAGGCGACGAAACCCGCGCCGACGACGAGCGCCACCGCCAGCCCCGCCAGGACCAGGGGCGAGGTCCAGCCCCGCTCGGGACCCTCGATGATGCCGAACAGCAGGGCGCTCAGCGCCACGAGCGAGGTGATCGCTCCGAGGGGATCCAGCCGGGCGGCCTGCGGGTCGCTCGAGCGGGGCACCCAGATCGCCGTCGCGATGAGAACCGCGCCGGCGATGGGGACGTTGTACAGGAACGCCAGTTCCCAGCCGCCGGGAGGAATGAACCACCAGCCGGTCATGAGCACGCCCGTCAGCAGCGGGCCGAGTGCCCCGCTGGCGCTGGCGACCCCCGCCCAGATGGCGATCGCCTTGGGGCGCTCGCGCGGGGAGAAGACGTTCGTCGTGATCGAGAGCGTGGCGGGCATGATGAAGGCGGCTCCGAGTCCCATGAGCGCCCGCGAGACCAGGAGCACCGCGGCGCTGCCGGCGAGGCCGCCGAGCAGGGCGGCACCGCCGAAGACCACCAGGCCCAGCTCCAGCGCCCCCTTGCGCCCGTAGCGGTCCCCCAGCGCACCGGCGGTAAGCAGGAGCCCGCCGAAGGTGAGCGTGTAGGCGTTGTTGATCCATTGCAGGACGGCCAGGCCCACGCCGAGATCGCGCTGCAGGCTGGCGAGCGCCACGTTGACCCCGGCGATCGACATGATCACGAGTGCGAGACCGAGGCTCAGCACGGCGAGCAGCCACCACCGCCGCCGGTGGACCTCCGGTCGTCGGTAGAGCTCCACCAGCTGTCGGAGTCGCGCTAGTGCAGTGGTTGATCGGTTGGCGTCACCGGGGCCGGGAGCATTGTCCGGCCCTCCAACCAGTGGTCGACGGCCGCAGCGCAGGATCGCCCCTCGGCGATCGCCCACACGATGAGGCTCTGACCGCGTCCCATGTCCCCGCAGACGAAGACGCCCTCGACGTCGGTCATCCAGTGGTCGTTGCGCGCCACGTTGCCGCGGTCGTCGTACGAGACGCCGAGGCCTTCCAGCAGGCGCGAGCGCTCGGGGCCGACGAAGCCCAGCGCCAGAAGCACGAATTGGGCCCGATACCGCTTCTCGGTGCCCTCGACGGGCCCGAAGGTCATGCGGCCGTTCTCGACGCGCTGCTCGACTCGCACCGTCTCCAGCCCGGCCACCCGACCGTCGCCGTCGCCGACGAACCGCTGCGTCTGGATAGCGTACACCCGCTCACCGCCCTCCTCGTGCGCCGAGGAGGTCCGCATCATCAGCGGCCAGGTGGGCCACGGGGTGTTGGGCGCGCGCTCGTCAGGAGGCCGGGGCATGATCTCGAACTGCTGTACCGAGGCGCAGCGCTGGCGGTGAACCGTGCCGAGGCAGTCGGCGCCGGTGTCGCCCCCGCCGATGATGATCACGTCCTTGCCGGTGGCCGGGAAGGGATGGTGCTGGAGATCACCCTCGATCACCCGGTTGGCCGGCGGCAGGAACTCCATCGCCTGATGGATGCCGTCGAGTTGGCGCCCGGGGATGGGCAGGTCACGCCAGGCGGTGGCCCCGCCCGCCAGCACGACGGCGTCGAAATTCTCTCGGAGGGCCCCGGCTGAGATGTCGGTGCCCACGTCGGTGCTCGTCACGAAGCGCGTTCCCTCGGCGGACATCTGATCCAGTCGCCGGTCCAGAAAGCGCTTCTCCATCTTGAACTCGGGAATCCCGTAGCGCAGCAGGCCGCCCGGCCGGTTCGCCCGTTCGAAGCAAACCACCTCGTGGCCGGCGCGCGTCAGTTGCTGCGCCGCCGCGAGACCGGCAGGGCCGGAACCCACCACGGCCACGCTGCGCCCCGTGGTCTCGGCGGGAGGCACGGGACGGACCCAACCCTCCTGCCAGGCGCGGTCGATGATCTCCACCTCGACCTGCTTGATCGTGACAGGATCCTCGTTGATTCCCAGGACGCAGGACGCCTCGCAGGGCGCCGGGCAGAGCCGGCCGGTGAACTCGGGGAAGTTGTTCGTGGCATGCAGACGCTCGATTGCGGCGCGCCAGTCATCCCGGTAGACGAGGTCGTTCCAGTCGGGGATCAGGTTGCCGAGAGGGCAGCCGCTGTTGCAGAAGGGGATCCCGCAGTCCATGCAGCGGGAGGCCTGCGTGCGCACGGCGTCGAGGCCGAACGGGCGGTAGACCTCCCGCCAGTCGCGTAGGCGCACGGGCACGGGCCGCCGCTCCGGCAGGGCGCGAGCGTGCTTCATGAAGCCGTGGCGGTCACCCACGGGTGACCCCTGGTCGCATCACGGGCGCCTCAATCGTGAGCCGCCGCCATGACGGCCGCTTGAACGTCCTCGCCGGCCGCCTCGGCTTGCGCCGTGGCCTCGAGCACCCGCTTGTAGTCCTTCGGCATGACCTTCACGAACAGGGGCAGGTGCGTCGCCGGATCGGCCAGCATGTGCGCCGCCGGCTGCGAGTCGGTCTCGGCGTGGTGCATGCGCAGCCTCTCGGTGAGCCAGGAGACGTCCTCGTCGCTCATCGGATCGAGATCCACCATCTCCCGGTTCACCCGCAGCGGGAACGTGCCATCGGGGTCGTAGACGTAGGCGATCCCGCCCGACATGCCGGCACCGAAGTTCCGGCCCGTCGGCCCCAGAATCACCGCCCGGCCCCCCGTCATGTACTCGCAGCCGTGATCGCCGACACCCTCGGCGACAGCGGTGGCCCCGGAGTTGCGGACGCAGAAGCGCTCCCCCACCACGCCCCGGAGAAACGCCTCGCCCCCCGTGGCGCCGTAGAGGATGACATTGCCGGCGAGCACGTTCTCCTCGGCGGCGAAGACCGCTTGGCGGTGCGGGCGGGCCACGATCCGACCCCCGGACAGACCCTTGCCGAGGTAGTCGTTGGCGTCGCCGAAGAGCCGCAACGTCACGCCGGAAGGAAGGAACGCTCCGAAGCTGTTGCCTGCCGAACCCTCGAATCTCACGTCGATGGTGTCGTCCGGAAGCCCCTCCAACCCCCAGCGTCGGGTGATCTCGTAGCCGAGCATCGTGCCGACGGTGCGGTTCACGTTGCGGATCGGCAGATCGATGCGCACCGGCTCCCGGCGCTCGAGCGCCGGGGCGGCGAGGCGGATCAACTCGTTGTCCAGCGCCCGGTCGAGACCGTGGTCCTGCTCGTTGACGCAGTAGCGGTGGCTGCCGGGCGTGACGTCGGGCATGTGGAACATCGGAGAGAGGTCGAGTCCTTCCGCCTTCCAGTGGTTCACCGCGGAGGTCACGTCCAGCAGGTCCGCCCGACCCACGGCGTCGGTCAGCTTGCGGAAGCCCAATTCCGCCAGGGTCTCGCGCACCTCCGTGGCCACGTACTCCATGAAGTTGACGACGAACTCGGCGCGCCCGGCGAACTTCCGGCGCAGGTCGGGGTTCTGCGTGGCGATCCCCACGGGGCACGTGTCCAGGTGGCAGACGCGCATCATCACGCAGCCCATGACCACCAGCGGCGCCGTGGCGAAACCGTATTCCTCGGCCCCCAGCAGAGCCGCGATGATCACGTCCCGGCCGGTCTTCAACTGCCCGTCCACCTGCACCACGATGCGATCGCGCAGGTTGTTCAGCAGCAGGGTCTGCTGGGTCTCCGCCAGCCCCAGCTCCCAGGGCGTCCCGGCGTGCTTGATGGACGTGAGCGGCGAGGCTCCGGTCCCGCCGTCATGCCCGGAGATCAGCACCACGTCGGCATGGGCCTTCGACACGCCTGCCGCAACCGTCCCCACGCCGAGCTCGGAGACCAGCTTCACGTGGATGCGGGCGCGGGGATTGGCGTTCTTGAGGTCGTGGATGAGCTGCGCCAGGTCCTCGATGGAATAGATGTCGTGGTGAGGCGGGGGTGAGATGAGCCCGACGCCCGGCGTGGAGTGACGGACTTCGGCGATCCAGGGCCACACCTTGTGCCCGGGGAGCTGGCCGCCCTCGCCGGGCTTGGCGCCCTGGGCCATCTTGATCTGGATGTCGTCCGCCTCCACGAGGTACTGGCTGGTCACGCCGAAGCGACCCGAGGCCGCCTGTTTCACAGCGCTGCGGCGGTAGTCGCCGTTGGGGTCGGGGACGTAGCGGCGGGGGTCCTCGCCGCCCTCACCGGTGTTCGACTTGCCCCCGAGTCGGTTCATGGCGATCGCCAGGGTCTCATGCGCCTCCGCGGAGATGGAGCCGTAGGACATCGCCCCGGTGGCGAACCGCCGCACGATCTCGCTAACCGGCTCGACCTCCTCCAGGGGCACCGGCTCGCAGCGCTCGGTCCGTAGGCGGAACAGGCCGCGCAGGGTCCCGAGGTTCTGGGACTGCTCGTCGACGGCGCGCGAGTACTGGCGGAAGATGTCCATCCGGCCCTGCTGGGTGGCGTGTTGCAGCTTGAAGACCGTCTCCGGGTTGAACAAGTGGAACTCGCCCTCGCGGCGCCACTGATACTCGCCGCCGAGCTCCAGGTCGCGATGCGCCCGCTCGACGTCGTTGGGGGCGTACGCCAGCCGATGGCGCAATTCCACCTCCCGGGCGAGGTGCGAGTAGCCGACGCCGCCGAGGCGGCTGATCGTGCCGGTGAAGCAGTCCATGACGAGTCTGTGACCCAGTCCCACGGCCTCGAAGATCTGCGCCCCGACATAGGAGCGCACCGTCGAGATGCCCATCTTCGAGAGCACCTTCAGGATCCCCTTGTCACACGCCTTGATGTAGCGGCGGTGCGCCTCGGCCACGCCGCTGTCACCGCTGAGCCCGTAGGCGCCCTGGGCGATCAGGTCGGCGATGGATTCGAGGGCCAGATACGGGTTGATGGCGGTCGCGCCGTAGCCCAGGAGCAGGCACATGTGATGCACTTCGCGGGCGTCGCCGGTTTCGACGATCAGGCCCACACGGGTGCGCTTGCGCTGGCGCACCAGGTGCTGGTGGACCGCGCCGACCGCAAGCAGTGACGGAACCGGGGCAAGCGTCTCGTCGCTGAACCGATCGGACAGCACGATGAGGTTGACTCCGGCGTCGATGGCGTCTGTGGCCTCCGTCCGGATCCTCTCGAGGGCGCTGTGCAGGCCGGGGCCGCCCTCGGCCACCGGGTAGAGGCAGTCGACCACGGCGGTCCCGAACGCCGGGTTCACGTTCTCGATGTCGATGAGCCGGGCCAACTGCTCGTTGGTGAGCACCGGATGATCGATGAGGATCTGCCGGCACGACGCCGGCTGCGGGTCGAGCAGGTTGCCCTCCGGCCCGAGCCAGCCGTACACCGAGGTGATGATCTCCTCGCGGATGGCGTCCAGCGGTGGGTTGGTGACTTGGGCGAAGAGCTGCTGGAAGTAGTCGTACAGCAGCCGTGAGCGCTTCGAGAGCACGGCCACCGGGGTGTCGGTGCCCATCGAGCCGAGGGCTTCCTTGCCATCCCGCGCCATCGGGGCGACGAGGATGCGGAGTTCCTCGTGGGTGTAGCCGAACGTCAACTGACGCCGCCGCAGGAGCGGCTCGCCCGCGCTGCGGCCCGCGGAGACCGGCGGCAGGTCGGCGAGGATGACCTGGTTCTCCGCCAGCCACGTGCCGTAGGGACGGGCGGTCGCCAACTCGTGCTTGATCTCGTGGTCCCGGACGATCCGGCCCCGGCTGGTGTCGACCAGGAACATGCGACCGGGTTGCAGGCGGCCCTTCTCGACGACGCGCTGCGGGGCGATGTCCAGCACGCCGACCTCAGAGGCCATCACCACGAGACCGTCGTCGGTGACCCAGTAGCGGCTCGGCCGCAGGCCGTTGCGGTCGAGGACGGCGCCGATGACCGTCCCGTCGGTGAAGGCGATGGAGGCCGGCCCGTCCCACGGCTCCATGAGCGAGGCGTGATAGCGGTAGAAGGCCTTCAACTCCGGCGACATCGACTCGTGGTTCTCCCACGGCTCGGGAATCATCGTGAGCACCGCCTCGGGCAGCGAGTAGCCCCCGAGGCACAGCAACTCCAGGCACTCGTCGAAGCGCGCCGTGTCGCTCGCACCCGGCGTGCAGATCGGGAAGATGCGCTCCAGTGCGCCGTCGGCGAAGTGCTCCGAGCGCAGCAGCGCCTCGCGCGCACGCATCCAGTTCTGGTTGCCCTGCACGGTGTTGATCTCCCCGTTGTGGACGATCATCCGGTAGGGGTGGGCGAGCGGCCACGACGGGAACGTGTTCGTGGAGAAGCGGCTGTGCACGAGGGCGAGGCCGCTGCTGAGGCGCTCGTCGAGGAGATCGGGGTAGAACTGCGCGAGCTGCGGGACGACCAGCATCCCCTTGTAGACGAAGGTGCGCGCCGAGAGGCTCGGGAAGTAGACCCCTTCGTGCGCCAGGCTCATCGAGCCGAGCATCTCACCGCTGCTGCGATCGTCATCGGGGTCCAACTCGTGGCGGATGCGGCGCCGGCAGATGTAGGCGCGGCGGTCCAGGTCGATGCCCTCCTCGCCCCCGCCGGCGATGAACAGCTGCCGGAAGCGCGGCATGGTGCGCCGGGCCCCGGCGCCGAGCATGCTCGGGTCGGTGGGGATCTCCCGCCACCCCAGCACACGCAACCCCTCCTCCCGCACGATCCGCTCGACGACCGAGCAGGCCTCGGCTGCCCGCGCCACGTCGTTGGGCAGGAAGGCGATCCCGGTTGCGTACGTGCCGGGCGGGGGAAGATCGAACTCGACGACCTCCCGGAAGAAGGCGTCGGGCACCTGGACGAGGATCCCGGCGCCGTCACCGCTGTTCACCTCGGCTCCGAGAGCCCCCCGGTGCTCCAGGTTGCCGAGCGACCGCAGGGCCAGCTCGACGATTCGATGGCTGGGGTGACCCTGCAGATCCACGACGAACCCGACGCCGCACGAGTCGTGCTCGAACTCCTGCCGGTAGAGACCCTGAGGAGGTGGCAGATCGGGCGTGATGGGCATCGTGTCTCGTCTCGTGACGCTCGGATTCCGTTGTCTCCGCCGGCGCGCCAGGAGTCAGGGAAACATCCCGTCAGCGCGCCCGGCCGGCCGGCGTCGTCGGCGACCGATCCCCCGTGCGTTCCCGCCAGGGAAGATCATTCTACCGAGAGCCCCCTCGGTGACCAAGATCGACGGTCGAGCGCCGGCACGCGCCGGGGTGAGCGACCCTCGATCGTCAGCGGCGGCGCAGCACGTGGCGCAGGATCACGGCCGCGCCCAGGAAGAC
>JAGWAL010000016.1:0-6247 GCA_021296415.1 Acidimicrobiia bacterium
GAGGATGTAGAACATGGCGCCCAGCAGCGGTCCCCAGATGCGCCCCACGCCGCCCAGCACCAGGATCACCAGCATGAACACCAGCATGTTGTCCTTGAACGAGGCCGGGCTCAAGAAGCGGATGTCCTGGGCGTAGAGGCCGCCGGCGATGGCGGCGACGAATCCGGAGATGCCGAACGCCACCAGCTTGTAGCGCGTCGACGGGATGCCGATGGGTCCGGTGGCCACGTCGATGTCCCGGATCGCCTTGAGGGTGCGCCCCATGCGGCCCCGCGTGAGCACCAGCATCACGAGGTAGGTGATGAGGAGGATGATCAGCGCCGTGAAATAGAGTGTCGGGGGGCCGTTGCTCTCGCCAATCGAGAAGACCTTCTTGACGCTGCGCCCGCCGCTGGCACCGGTGTCGAGCCAGTCCCACATCTCGGGGCCCAACTCGATGAGCTTCACGAGCAACTCCCCGAAGGCGAGGGTGGCGATGGCGAGGAAGAACCCCTTGAGGCGTGCCGCCGGGAAGGCGATCACGATGCCCACCGCGGCGCAGATCACTCCGAGGATGACCATGGCGGCCAGATACGGCACCCCGTCCTCGTACAGCAGCGTCGTGCCGTAGGCGCCGAGGGCGAAGAAGCCGGCGTGCGCCAGACCGAGTTGCCCGGCCCAGCCCACGAGCAGGTTGAAGCCCATGGCCGAGATCGTGTGGATCAAGATGCCGGTGAGCACGCCGTGCCAGTAGGGGCCGTCGAGGCCCCCGTAGGGGAGGTGCGGCAGCAGCGCGGCGACACCGAACAGCAGTGCCACCGCGGCCGGCTCGCCGAAACCGAGGACCCCCTTGGCACGGGGTTTGTACAGCGCGCGGCTCGGGACGGCAGCGGTGTCGCTCATCGCCTCAGACTTCCCGCGCCGACTTCTCGCGCGTCAGGCCGCCCGGCACCACCAGCAGCACCACGACGACGACCATGAGGGCGACGGCGGCCTGCACGCCGACGAGGCTCTCCCCGACGCCGATGACCATGCCTCCGGCGAAGGTTCCCAGAAGCGATGTGAAGCCGCCCAGCACCGCGGCGATGAACCCCTTGAGGATGATGACGTTGGCGGTGGAGACGTCCAGCACCGCCGAGGTGGTGCGCAGGATCAGCGCGATGGCGCCGATGGCGACGCCCATCGCCCAGGCCAGCAGCGAGATGCGCCCGCTGTTGATGCCGAGGAGGCGGGCGGTGGTGCCGTCCTCGGCGATGGCCCGCATCCGGACACCCCAGGTGGACTTGAAGAACAATCCCACCGCGATGGCGATGGCCAGGCCGGTGCCGATGGCGACGACCTCATCGGCGCCGATGATGAGGCGGACCGACCCATCGGGGTTGGTGAGCTTCAGCGGCGTCTTGTCGTCCCAGGGGGCGTCGAAGGCGCGTGCCTGGACTCCCCAGATGAGTTGGTTGCCCGACAGCAGCGCCCAGGTCATGCCGATAGTGAGCAGCAGCAGCGGGAAGTGGTCGACCTTGGCCAGCGGCTTGACCCAGGCTCGGGCCGCCAGCAGCGTGAGGATGCCGGCCAGGATGCCGAGCGGCACCGCCGCACCCCACGACCAGCCGCCGTCGGGGGTGGGGAACCAATCCAGGAAGGTCGGCAGCCCCTCGCGGTGCATGAAGTCGATGGCGAGGTAGGTCATGACGGCGGCGGCGGCGTAGGCCAGCGGCCGGTTGGAGAGACCCACCAGGGGGCGGATGAGCAGGAACTGCGTCGCCGCACCGAAGACGCCGGCGAACAGCAGGGCGATGATGATGGCCAGCCAGAAGGGCCAGCCCACGCCCCCGTCGCCGGGGTCGGCCGACAGGAACCAGCCCAGGTAGGCGCACATGATGCCCATCTGCGCGATGGCGAAGTTGGGCACGTCGGTGGACTTCATGATGACCACGATGGCCAGACCGATCAGGCTGAAGACGCTGCCGTCCTCGAGCCCCGCAATGATCTGCTGCAGTACCTGCACCGTGGTTTCCTAGCTTTCCGCGAGCCTGCCGGTTCGGCCGGGGATCGCTAGCCGGGGGATTTTACGCAAGGAACCGCCGTGCTGGGAGCGGGGGGATGCTCCCGTCTGTGCACGGCGGTTCCTTGCTTGGTCGAGCCGGATTGGGGGGAAACCCGGCTCAGTTCTATGAGGAGTAGGGGGCCTGGAACTCGCGGATCTGCGTCCAGGTCTCGGTCTCGTAGTCGTACTCCGACAGTCCCGCACCGGAGGCACAGGCGTGGCCGCCTTCGGCCCGCGGTCCGCAGCCGATCGGTGGCATGGCGCCTGTCTCGATGGGGTTGTCGCGGAGGCCCTCGGCTACGGCGTGGAAGTTGTCCCAGCTCAGATCACCGTTGAGGCGGTCGATGACCTCGAAGAAGGTGATGGAGTGCAGGTAGGTCTGCTCGCTGAAGTTGGCGGCCCGGCACTCGTCGCTGATGGAATCGCAGTAGGCGTTGCGCAGCGCGCGCCACTGGCTCATCAGCGGGGAGTCCGTGTCGGGCAATGCCACCTGCAGGGCGCCCAGGAAGCCGTCGGCGGCCTCCTCGGCGGGGCCGACTGCGTTCTGGCCACCTGAGCCGGCGGCACCCTGGTCGGAGCAGAGCAGCGCGTCGCTGTTGTTCTCGGCCAGGATCTGCAGGATCAGCGCGTTCTGAATGTTGTCGACGCCGGCCACGATGCCCTCGGCACCGCTGGCGATGACGTTCAGCACGGCCGGGCCGACGATCTCCGAGGCGGACTCCACCGTTTCCTGCGCCACGATCTCCATGCCGTTGATGGGGGCCTGGATCTCCACGCCGGCGACGACCTCTTCACCGAGGGGGTTGGTGGCGCCGATGGTGGCGACGGTGCTGAAGCCCAGGTCGTGGAAGTGGTCGACGCAGATGCGGGCCTGCTCGGAGACCTCCTGGCGCTCGATCTCGAACGGGGGCGAGATGGGCGCCCACATGGGCACGCCGCTCTCGGCGAGGAAGTCGAACGTGCCCGGGATGGCCCGGCTGTCGGCGGGGGAGAGGATGGCCCACACGCCGTCGCGGTCGATCATGCGGCGGGTCTGGTTGATGAGCTCCTCGACCTCGTACTGGGAGTTGTAGTCGACGAGCTCGATCATGCAGCCGTCGATGCCGCCGTTGGCGTTGATCTCCTCGACGGCGATCTTGATGCCGCCGAGCAGCTCGATGCCGGCCACGACGGCGGCGCCGCCGACGGGCTGAACGGTGCCGATGGTCAGCACGCCGTTCTCGCTGTCCACGCCCTGGGGCAGGTCACCGGTGGTGTTGCCACCGCAGATGGGGCCTGCGGCGGCGGCTGCCGCCTCGGCGGCGGCCTCTTCGGCGGCCTGGGCCTCGGCCTGTGCGGCTGCGGCCTCCTGCTGCGCGGCGGCGGCTTCGGCCTGTGCGGCGGCGGCCTCCTCCTGCGCGGCGGCGGCCTCGGCCTCGGCCGCTGCTGCGGCTTCGCCGGCGGCCGACGCTGCGGCGGAGGCTTCAGCGAGAGCGGCCTCGGCCTCGGCGGCTGCGGCCTCGTTCCCTGAGGCCGTGGCCTGCGCCAGGTCGGCGGCGGCCAGCGCCTCGGCGGCGTCGGCTGCTGCCGAGGCCGCGGCTGCCGAGGCTGCCGTGGCGGCCGCGGAGGCGGCCTGCGCCTCGGCCATCGCGGCGCCGATGTCGGCGGCGGCTGCGGAGGCGGCCTGCGCCTCGCTCAGAGCCGCGGCTGCTGCCGCGGAGGCGCCCTGCGCCTCTGCGAGCGCCTCATCGGCCGCCCCGGAGTCGCTGGCACAGCCGGCGGCGATCAGGCCGAAGAAGGCCAGAAGTACAAGTGTGAGCCGAAGCTTCCGCATCGGTGTCCTCCCGCTGATCGGTTCACGAAATATTCGCCGCGCCGCGATGTCTCGCGGACGGGCCCGCTCACGCTAGCGGTTCCCGTTCCGAAACGTCAACCGAACGATTGGGGGAATATACGAACGAACGGTTGGCGGAGTCCGGGAGCCCGCTAGCGGGCGCGAGCGACCCGGATGGCACCCCAGATGGCGTCGATGCCTGGCGGGGGGCGAGGCAATTGCCGACGGCGTGCAATTCGAGGCCGGGCACCTGCCCGCCTCGCTAGGGGCGAGCAACTCGGCGAACAGGGCGTCGTCGGCGACTCCGTAGGTGGAGCCCACGACGCTGTCGGCCGCCGGGAACTCTCCGTTTCCTGCGACGTCGGGTTGCGGTGGCGGCCTGTCAGGACTCATCGGGGCGGGCGAGAAGCAGGAGCGCCGCCGCGGGGCAGGGCATGCCGATCTCCACGCCGCGGGCGGCGGCGAGGGAGTTGCGCGCCGATATGACGCCGTCGTGGTAATGCGACAGGCCGCTGCCCATGCGTGCTCGCGTGGCGTCCACGGTGGCGCCTGCCAGCCCGTCGGCCTCCACGATGGCCAAACCGGCCATGCCCGAATCGTCCATGCCGCGCCCCCCGTCGGAGCAGATGAAGCCCCAGGCGGCGGCCCGGCGCAGGTAGGGCACGGCGCTGCGACCGGTATGCCCGGCCGTAACCAGCACGTTGCGGCCGCGGTCGGCCTCGGTGGCGAAGGCGATGGAGTCGGTGGCGATGACCTGCCGCCCGTCGGATGCGGTGTGCATCACCGTACGGTTCGTGATTTCGTCGGCGGCCGCCGGCGCCGGATCGTTCTCCAGCATCAGCAGGGCCGCCTCCGCCACCGCCATGCCCGCGCGCACGCCGCAGTCGGCCGCCGGCTGATTGCAGAAGCTGATCACGCCGTTCCGGTAGAGGTGCACGCCGTCGCCGAGGCGGGCGCTCATCACGTCGGCCACCGCGGCGGGGATGTCCAGTGCCTCCAGGTACCACAGGCCGGCGATGGCCGAACCATCCGGTCCGATGCCGCAGTCCATGCCGATGGCTCCCCGCGGCGCGGCCTCGGCGATGAACCGCGCCGGCAGCACCCCGCAGTACGAGGAGTTCACGCAGACGTCCCGGCCCCGGTTGGCCGCAGCGACGTGATAGGCGGAGTCCATGGCGCAGACCCGGCCACGGCCCGTCGGCGACGAGTGGACGACGGTCTGCTGCTCGGGCACCTGCCCGTCGGCTGCTGATCCGGTCATGGGTGGCTCCTCGGGCTGCCTCTGTCCTGTGGATCGAGCGCCTGCTGCCCGCGCTCGACGTCGGCTGCGGCTGCTGTCACCGCTGAGCGCGCGCTCCTCGTGGCGGCGCAGGACCCCGGTCATGGGTGCCGGCGGCGGCGCCGGCGGCGCGGAGTTCCACCTTGCGCACCTTCTCCGAGGGTGTCTTGGGGAGCTCGGCCACGAAGCGAAGGTACCGGGGCACGGCGAAGTAGGGCAGTCGCCGGTCGGCGTAGTCCCACATCTCCTCGGCGGAGAGCCCGGCGTCCGGCTCGAGCACGATCACGGCCAGGACCTCGTCCTCGCCGGCCTCCTGGTCGGCCGGCACGGCCACGACGGCGACCTCGCCGACGGCGGGATGTGCCAGCAGGGCCTGCTCCACCTCGTAGGAGCTGATGTTCTCGCCGCGCCGCCGGATGGCGTCCTTCAGGCGGTCCACGAAGTAGAACCAGCCGTCGGCGTCGCGCCGCAGCCCGTCTCCCGTGTGCCACCAGAGGTTGCGCCACGCCTCCTGCGTCTCGGCGGGCATGTTGTAGTAGCCCACCGACTGGGTCCAGGGATGGCGGGCCCGCACGACGAGTTCGCCCAGCTCGCCGACCGCGACCTCCTCATCGGTGCGGGGGTCCACGAGCCGCACGTCGAACCAGTCGCCGTTGGCCAGTCCGGCGGCGCCGGGCGGGCGATCCTCGCCGTAGGGGCTGAGAATCGCCATGCAGGTCTCGGTGAGGCCGAACACCTCCACGAACGCTTCCACGCCGAACCGCTGCTTGAAGTCCCCGAGAATGCTGGAGGCGGTGGGCGCGGCGAAGATGCAGCGCAGGTCGTTGTCGGCGTCGTCGGGTCGTGGGGGCTGCTGCCAGACGAAGTCCATCATCACGCCCACGAAGTTGGTGACCGTGGCGCCGCTCTCCCGCACCTGTTGGGCCCAGGCGCTGGCGCTGAACCGCTCCTGCAGCACGTACCGGGCGCCGGCGATCAGGGCGGGTTGGGCGGCCAGGAAGTGGCTGTTGCCGTGGAACAGCGGTCCCGTGGACATGTACACGTCGGCGTCGGTGAGCCGGGTGAGCGACACGCACTGATCGGCGAAGAGGTGCATGTGGGCGTGCGGCATCATGACGCCCTTGGACAGGCC
>JAGWAL010000016.1:6378-12154 GCA_021296415.1 Acidimicrobiia bacterium
CGGCGCGCTCGTCGCCGTCCCCGCCGGCCAGGTAGAACCGCTCGACGGTCCTGGTGGCCTCGGCGCTCTCGGCGAAGCGCGCCGCGTAGTCCGGATGTATGAGCGCCAGCCTGGGTGCCACGGTCGAGGCCTGGTGCTCCAGGAACGTGCCCCGGTAGGCGGTGTTGATGGGGACCTCGGCCATGCCCGCCAGCGAGGACCCCAGCCAGGCGAGGATGTAGGCCGAGCAGTTCGGCGCCATGATGAGCAATCTGTCGCCGGGGACGGCCCCGGCGGCGAGCAGGCTGCGGGCCACCCGCTCGGCCAACTCGAGGGTTGCGGCGAACGTGTAGGACTCGCCCGTGGACGGGACGTCGAGATAGACGCGATCTCCATGCGTCTCCGCCCGGTGGCGCAGAACGTCGGGGGAGTTCCAGCTGCGGCGGTCGGCGAAGGTCGGCCGGTACTGGTCGTAGCTTCTTGGAGCCATCGTCGCGGGGCTCAGCGCGCGTCCCGCGGGGGAAACTCCGGGTTGCGCTTCTCCAGGAAGGCGTTGGCTCCCTCGAGCATGTCCGGTGAGCCGATGGCCTGCATCAGCATTCCCAGTCCGGACTGCATGTTGTCGCGCAACTGGTGCCACCACACGTTGGTGCTGATCTTGGCGATCTCCATGTAGCGCGCCGACATCGCGCAGATCTCTGCGCACCAGCGCTCGACCTCGGCGTACAGCTCGTCGTGGGGCACCACGGCGTTGATCCAGCCCAGGTCCAGGGCCTCGGCGGCGCTGTAGGGGCGGCAGAGGTAGACGACCTCCTTGGCCTTCTTCTCGCCCACGGTCATGGCCAGCAGGTTCGTGCCCCCCAGTACCGGGGCGCTACCGACCTTGACGCCGGTCTGGCCGAAGCGGGCGTTCTCCGACGCGATGGCCAGATCACACACCACGACCAGTTCGTTGCCGCCGCCGAAGGCGGGACCGTTCACCGCGGCGATGACCGGCATCGGCGCCGAGCGGATGGCGTCGAAGAGTTCCAGGCTTCCGGTGAACATGGCGCGCAACTCCCAGAAGTCCGGATCGGCCAGGTTCGCCAGGTAGCCGCCGGCGCAGAAGGCCCGGCCCTCCCCGGTGATCACCGCCACCCGGGCGTCGGCATGCTCCCGGAGCGCCGCGATGATCTCGTCGACGGTCGTCCGGTCATAGGCGTTGAGCCGCTCGGGGCGGTCGAGGCGTAGCCACAGAACCTGCTCCCGCCGCTCGGTGATCACGTCGGCCATGGATTGCTCTCCTCTCGCGGGGTCTGCTCGCTCACTTTCCCGGGTTCGACCCGGGGTCACAGGAGTGCCGACCGGTTGGTGTGCGGCGCGCGCTGCGCCGGGGTAACTTTCGCGGGCGCTCCGGATCGTAGGCTGCGCAGTGCCGCCGGCCACGAGCGCCGGATCGATTCCTACCAACCGTTTATTCTAGTTGTGGGCACCGACGTGGAAGCTTGCGCACGGGACGAGCGAAGGAGTGGGCCACACCATGGCGATTCTCGAACTTCCACAGCTCTACAAGGACGTGCAGGCCGAGGCGCGTGCGGTCGGTGAGCAGGTCGCCCCCTTCGCCGCCGAAGCAGACGAGTGCTCCGAGATCCACGGCCCCACGCTGGCGGTCCTGCGAGCCAGCCGCCTTTGCGAGTTGACGGTCCCCTCCGCCTACGGTGGGCGATTCGAGCAGGTGGATCCGCTGGCCGTGTGCGTGGCCCGCGAGGCGTGCATGAAGGCCTCGGCGCATCTCGACGCCCTGCTGGCGCTGCAGGGGATCGGCAGTTACGCCATCGCCCTCGGGGGCACTGAGACGCAGCGGCGCTCCTGGCTGCCGCGGGTGGCGTCGGGAGAATCGCTGGCGGCCCTGGCCCTGACCGAACCCGAAGCGGGTTCGGATCTCAAGGCGATCACGGCAACGCTGCGGCCGTCGGGAACCGCCGGCGAGGGGTTCGTGCTGTCGGGGCGCAAGTCGTTCATCTCGAACGCACCGGTGGCGGACTTCTTCACGACGCTGGTCCGCGAGCCGGCATCCGGGGAGGGTGAGGAGGACCGGTACTCGGTCGTGCTGGTTCCCGCGGACAGCCCGGGAGTGCGGATCACGCCCTCGCCGGAGATCATCGCTCCGCACGTCCTGGGCGAGGTCGACTTCGTCGATGTGCCCCTCACCGCGGAGCATCGGCTCGGGACACCGGGCCGGGGGTTCGCCCACGTGCTGGCGACCCTCTCGGTGTTCCGATCGTCGGTGGCGGGGGCGGCCGTTGGGCTGATGGAGGGCGCTCTGGAGATCGCCACCCGGCATGCCGTCGAGCGCCACCAGTTCGGTCGTCCCCTGGCGCGCCTGGGGGCTGTGGCGAACCTGCTCGCCGACTCCTGGGGTGATTTGGAGTCCTCGCGGCTGCTCGCCTACCGGGCGGCGGACATGGCGCGCCAGGATCCCGCCACGACCCTGGACTACTCCTCGATGGCGAAAGTGGCGGCGACCGAGGCGGCGGCGCGGGTGGTCGACCGCTGCGTGCAGATCATGGGTCGCTGGGGGCTCATCAAGGGCTCCCGGATCGAGCAGTACTACCGCCAGGCCCGACCGATGCGCATCTACGAGGGGGCCAGCGAGGTTCTCCGGCTCGGGATCGCCGGACGACTCTGCCGCGACGTGCTCGAGGCCGGGGCCACGCCGGCGGAGCGAGGTTCCTGACATGGATCTGCAGTTGGAGGGCACCGTCGCCATCGTCACCGGGGCAAGCCGAGGCCTGGGCGCATCGGCTGCTGAGGCGCTCGTTGCCGAGGGTGCACGGGTGGTGGCGGCGGCCCGCTCGCAGGAGGCGCTCGACGACCTGGCCGGCCGGTCCGGCGGGCGCATCCATCCCGTGCGCTGCGACATGCACGATCCGGACGCCGTGGCGGGTCTCGTGGGCGTGGCGGTGGATCGTTTCGGCCGGCTGGACTGTGTCGTGAACAACGCCGGCATCGCGCCCGCCGGCACGTTCCTGGACCAGGATCCGGCCGTGCTGTCCGACGTCGTGGCGGTGAACGTCCTGGCACCGGCGATCCTGTCGCAGGCGGCCGGGCGTCACTTCGTCGCCGCCGAGGTGCCCGGGTCGATCATCAACGTGGGTTCGACCTCCAGCCTGAAGGGCAAACCGCTGCTTGCGGCCTACAGCGCCTCGAAGGGGGCGCTCGCCCGGCTCACCGAGGCCCTGGCGGCCGAGTGGGCCCGCTACGACATCAGGGTGAACATGATCGCGCCCGGCGCCTTCGCCACCGAGGCGCAGGCGAGGGTGCTGGCCGACGAGAAGATGCTCGCCGCCCGCCTGCGGAAGATCCCCATGCGCCGCATGGGCGATCCCGGCGAGCTGGGCCCGCTGGTCTGCTACCTGGCGTCGCCCCGGTCGGCGTTCGTCACCGGATCCTGTTTCGTCATCGACGGCGGTGAAGTGTCCAAGCTCTGAGCAGGCCGGGGCCGCGGAGCCCGGTGCTCCGGTCGTCGCTTCCCGTTCCCCGGTTCCCGTTCCCCGAGGAGGTCTCATGACAGCCCAGAACACGGCCGCGTCCGCAGCCGACCGCTCCATCCTCGCCAGCGCCGCCCTGGCGAGCGGCCACATCGATGCCACCTCGCCGAAGTTCGCCGAGGGCCTCGCCCGCGTGCGCGAGGTGACCGATACCGACGGCGCCTGCGCCGCCTGGGCCAAGGCCCTCTACATGGCCGCGGCCGCGGCGGTCAAGGGCCACCGGGACATGCTCATGGCGCAGATGGAGCGGTCGCGGGATCTCGGCCTGGAGCTCGACGTGGCCCGCGGCGCAGCCCTCACCGTGCTCATCTCTCGCGGCGAGGCCGTCTACGCCATCTTCAACGCCGCCGTCGACGAGGTGTTCGGTGAGACGCTGGAGTCCCCCTCCGGTGACAGCGTGGAGTTCCCGCTGGATCGCAAGGGATGCCTGGACTACTTCGAGGACTACTTCGGATTCGTTCCCGACTATGTGGAGCTCATGGCCGACGAGGCTCCCCGCGCCCTCGAGGGCTACGTGCTGATGCGGGAGTGGTCGCTGGCGGAGAACGTCCTCGATGCGGCGAATGCCGAGCTACTGCTGTGCACGATCAACGCGGCGGAGTTCTCCGCCCGGTTCGTGAACGTGCACGCCAACGGTGCCCGCCGGGCCGGCTGCAGCGAGGCGCAGATCACCGAGTCGGTCGTGTGCGCCATCCCGGTGGCCGGGGTCGCTGCCTGGCTGCCGGGTGCCGACGGCATCATGGAGGGCCGGTCGTGAGAAGTGCCGATGGTCCGGCCGGTGGCCTGATCGATGTGCACGGCCACATCGTTCTGGAGGGATCGATGGGCCGGGCGGGCGCCTGCGGTCCCGAGATCGGGTATCACCCCGACGGGAGTCCCTGGTTCCGTGTCGGGAACTACCAACTCGACGGCGTGGCCTACCGGGGCTCGCTGTTCATCGAGGCGGACGTGCGTCTCGCCGCCATGGATGCCGCCGGGATCAGGGTCCAGGCGCTCTCGCCGAACCCTCTCACGTACCTGCACTTCATCGCCGCCCCGGCGGCCGTGGACTTCTGCCGTGCCCACAACGACAGCCTGGCCGAGGTGGTGGCAGACCACCCGGACCGCTTCGTGGGCCTCGGCGCCCTGCCCATGCAGGACATCGAGGCGGCCTGCGCGGAATTGCACCGGATCGTCGGCGAACTGGGGTTGCTCGGCGGCTACATCGGCACGGACTTCGGGACGCCGCTGGACGCGCCCGCCATGGACGGGCTGTACGAGTCCTGCATCGAGTTGGACGTGCCGCTGTTCCTGCACCCCACCCAGTCGGGCATCGACGGCCCGCTGCTGGACGAGCGCCTGCGCCGCTGGGACCTGGACCTGGTGCTGGAGTACTCCCTGGAGGAGGCGCTGGCCGCCGCCACGCTGGTCTTCGGCGGCGTCGTGCGCCGGCATCCGGCGCTGGACATCTGCCTCAGCCACGGAGGCGGCTCCCTGGCCCTGGCGCTGTCGAAGCTGCGCAAGCTGGCAGAGCGGCGCCCCGCCTCGCCGGCGTGGCTGAAGCCCGAAGGGGTCTTCGACGAGCAACTCGGGCGCCTCTGGTTCGACTGCCACGTGACCGGGGCCCGCGAGTTCGCCTTCGTGGCCGAGGTGCTCGGCACCGACCGGCTCGTCTACGGCACCAACTTCGGGGGATGGGATCGCGGCACCGGCCCGGACGTGGTTGACCTGGCCGGCTCGCTGAACGCCAACGCCGTGCGGCTCCTGCGACTGGCCCGGCGGGCACCCCACCTGCTCGGATAGCTCCCGAGGCGGGGGACGATGCGGTGGCAGACTCGGGTCGCGCTCCGGCCTGTGGCATGGCCCCGGAGCCGCCGCGCACGGCGCCACGTACCGGATAGACGCAGCACAGACGAGCGAGGAGCACCACATGGTCACCGAGGCACCGCTGCTGGCGAACGAGGCGGATCATCCTCAGGAGGTCGTGGCCACCCACGGTGACCGGCGGATCGTGGTCATGGACTCGGCCCGCTACGTGGACGCCCGCAATCACCGCACCGATGTCGTGGTGCCGGCCTCGTACCTGGGAGTGCTCCCCGCCCGGCTCATGGTGCCCCACAAACCCCGGGCGATCATCGCCCACGACGGTGCCGTGGGCATGGACGGGGCGGGCATCGCGGGGCTGTGGTACCTGGAGGCGCTCGGCATCCCCGCCGCCACGGCGTCGGCCGAATCGTCGGAGTTGGGCAACGGGATGGACCAGTACACCTGCGGCGTGATCAGCCGCC
>JAGWAL010000016.1:12319-35974 GCA_021296415.1 Acidimicrobiia bacterium
CGGCCGATTCCCGCAACGTGCTGGTGACCGCGGGGCACACCGGTCGCAGCGGAGCGGGATTCCTGCTGGAGGTCTCGCCCCACGGGTTCATCTGCGCCGACGGCGGCCGCGCCAAGAACGACTCCGGTATCGCCGGTCTGGCCATCGTGGAGGAACACGGCCTGGCGGGCGGCTCCTTCGACGCCTGGACCGCACCCATCGGTGACGCCTTCAAGGCGTACGAGATCGGCAGGGTGGGGGCCTGCAACCGCCTGGCGGAGGCCCGTGGCGTGGCGGTCGGCATGCCGGTTCGCGACGCCGCCATGGCGCTCCTGCTGTACGAGGACTGAGCCCGTGACGCAGCCGCCGGACCGCGCCGACCGGGCGCTGACCGGTGAGTTCTGGTCGTCGATCGACAGGGGGGTGCTGCTGCGGCCCGTCTGCACCCGCTGCGCTCGGAGTTTCTTCACCCCGCAGGTCGTCTGCCCCCATTGCGGTTGTGAGCAGTGGAGCTACGAGCCCAGCGAGGGGCGCGGAACGATCTACAGCTTCACAGTCGTGCATCGCCCGCCCGATCCGCCCTTCGCGGCGCCCTACGTGCTGGCGATCGTGGACATGACCGAGGGCTGGTCGCTCCTGACGTGGATCGTGGACTGCCCGCCGAGCGAGGTGCAGGTGGGGATGGCGGTTCAGGTGCGGTTCGTTCCCGGGCCTGACGGCGCCTTGCTGCCGGCATTTGCGCCGTGCCCCACCGCTGAGGGCGCCGCGGAGGCCGCAGCGTGAGCTGCCCCGGGACGGGTACGGCGGACCGAACGGCCGGCAGCACCGGCGGGCGGCGCAGCCAGGCAACGCCATGATCGTGAGCGACGCCAAGAGGTATTCCCCGGCCCGAGCTGTCGGGCAGCGTCGGTGGTCGGCGCCCCGAGCCAACCGCATGAGAGTGCTCGCGTGAACGTCGGCTTGGCGTTCCGGCGCAACGCGGTGCGGTACCCGAAGCAGACCGCGCTGTTCGACGTGGGCTTGCAGCGCCGCGACGTGACCTGGGCCGAGCTGGAGGAGCGGACCAACCGGGTCGCCAACATGCTCGGCGACCGCCTCGGCATTGCGCCCGGCGACCGTGTGGCGCTGCTCGTGGCGAATCGCCCCGAGGCGGTCGAGGTGCTCGGCGGCATCACCAAGTCCGGCGCCGTCTACGTGGGACTCAACTTCCGGCTCGGCCCGACCGAACTGGACCAGATCATCGACAACGCCAGGCCTCGGTTGCTGCTCTGCGACACCGAGCACCTTCCCCAGACCGTCGAGGCGGCAGAGAAGTACGGCCTGGAGGTCCTGGACATCGACGCCGAGCCGTACCGGTCGCTGGTGGCCGCCGGATCCCCGGCCCCGCCGGCCACGCTGCACGAGGTGCGCTCGGATGACGACTTCTGCATCGTCTACACCAGCGGCACGACCGGGCGCCCGAAGGGAGTCCTGTTCGACCACGCCCGCGTGCTGCAGCACGCCACCGTCACGGCGCTGGAGTACGAGATCTCCCGGCACAGCCGCTACCTGCTGCAGATCCCGCACAACTCCAGCGTCAACATCTCGATCGTGCCTGCCCTGCTGATGGGGGCGGCCCTGGGTTTCCGCGACAGCCGCAGTTTCGACCCTCAGGGATTCGCCGAAACCGTGGATCGTCAGGGCGTCAGCCACTCGTTCCTGGTGCCCACGCAGCTGGTGCGCCTGCTGGATCGCCTGCCGCCGGCACACGACGGACTGCTGGGTGGTCTGGTGACGCTCGGTTACGGCGCCTCGCCCATCTCGCCGGAACGCCTCGGCGAGCTGGTCGGCCGTTTCGGCAACATCTTCAACCAGCTCTACGGCATGGCCGAGATCGCCTCCATCGGCACGATGCTGCGCAAGGAGGACCACCGTCGGGGCCTCACCGAACGTCCCGAGTTGCTGGGCTCGTGCGGGCAACCCTCGTATGTGGTGGACGTCCGGGTGGTGGACGCCGAGCAGCGCGACGTGGCAGCGGGGGAGCGGGGCGAGGTCATCTTCGGCGGTCCCTACGTGATGAAGGGCTACTACCGCGATCCCGAACGCACCGCCGAGTCGCTGCGCGACGGCTGGATTTACTCCGGTGACGTGGCCGAGATCGACGACGAGGGATTCGTCTACATCGTGGATCGCCTCAAGAACCTCATCATCCGCGGCGGGTTGAACATCGCCCCGACCGAGATCGAGAACGTGCTCTACCGGCATCCGGCGGTGCTGGAGTGCTCGGTGGTCGGCGTGCCCGATGCCGACTGGGGCGAGGCCGTCCTGGCCGTTGCGACACTCAAGGAGGGGATGGCGGTCGGCCCCGAGGAGCTGCGCGAGCACTGCCGGCGCTCGGAGCTGACCTCGATCAAGGTGCCCGAGCGGGTCGAGTTGATCGATGCCTTGCCGAAGAACGCCGTCGGCAAGATCGCCAAGGACGAGATCCGCAGGCGCTACTGGGGCGAGGGGCGCCAGGTGTGAGCGGTTCCGGTTCCCGGCGCCACCCGCTGGCGCGCGTCGCCGTGGCGGGAGTCGCGGCCACGCGCCAGGCCAGGAGCCTCGACGGCAACTCGGTGCAGATCTGCCTGGAGGCGGCCCGGGCGGCGCTCGACGACGCCGGGCTGAGCCTCGACGACGTGGACGGCATCTCGGCGCGCTGGCCGGGGCCCGGCGGCACCGTGTTCCATCCCGGCTCGGTGGACTGGTCGGCGCTGCTGGGCAAGGGATTCGACTGGGTGGGCGACACGTACCCCCAGGGCGCTCCGGGCCTGCTGGACGCCGCAGGCGCCATCCTGGCCGGCCAGTGCTCCACGGTGCTGGTGTTCGGGGGCAGGGCAGGCGAATCGGGCGTGGGAGCTTCCGGAGGCCAGGCCGTTGCCTCCTATACCCGGCCCGACAACGAGTTCACCGCGTGCTGGGGTTCGCTCACCGCCGCGCAGTTCGCTCTGGTGGCGCAGGTGTACGTGCACCGGTTCGCGCCCGACCCCGAGCGGATGGCGCTCGTGCCGGCCACGATCCGCAACGCCGGCTCCGCCAACCCGGCGGCCGTGATGTACGGGCGCGGCCCCTACCGGCCCGCCGACGTGCTGGCCTCGCCGCCGGTGGCCGAGCCGTTCCGGCTGCTGGACCTGTGCCTGGCTACCGAGGGCGCCGCCGCCATGGTCGTGACCAGCCTGGAGCGCGCCCGCGACTGCCCGTCGGCGCCGGTCGTCGTGCTCGGCGGGGGTTCGGAGTGGTACCGGCAGCAGTACGTGGACCCGCCCCGCTACGACGACGTGGCCCGGGTCGGCTCCGGCGCCTACCGGCGCAGCTTCGGCATGGCCGGCCTGGCGCCGGAGGACGTCGACGTCTTCGAGCTCTATGACATCAACACCTTCGAGGTGATCCGGCAGTTCGAGACGTTGGGGTTCTGCGCCGAGGGCGAGGGGGTCGACTACCTGGCCGAGGCCGGCATCGGGCTCGACGGCCGGCATCCCACCAACACCGACGGGGGACTGCTGGCGTACTCGCACGTGGGCTGGGGCGGCCCGACGCTGAAGATCGTGGAGGCGGTGCGCCAGATCCGCGGCACCGCAGGGCCGTCGCAGGTGCCGGGTACCGAGGTGGCCCTGGTGACCGGCGCCGGTTCGGGCGCCCAGTACCACAACGCGGTGCTGCTGGGCTCCGACCGCTGAGGGCGCCGGGGGGCTGGGTGGCCTGTCGATTCCGGTCCCGATCACGTCGGAAGCAGGCTCCTCGCCGGAATGACGCCTTGCGGTCGCGAGGGGCTGGCGCAGGTCGGCCCGTCAGGCCCGCTGGTTGAAGCGGCGCTGCAGGTACTCCGAGACGATCCGCACCTTCTGGATCGTCGGGGTGCCGCCGGCGATGGCCCAGCCGTGCGCGTCGCGCAGGAGGCGCTCGATGCCGTACTCCTCGCTGTAGCCGTAGCCGCCGTGCAACTGCACGGCCACGTCGGCCACCTTCTTGGCCATCTCGTTGGCGAAGCACTTGGCCAGCGAGGCCTCCAGCGTGCGGGGGGCGCCCCGCCCGGCGCGCGCCGCCGCCCGACCGATGAGCAGCCGAGCCGCCTCGACCTGCAGGATGATCTCGGCCAGAGCGGTCTGCACCGTCTGGAACTCCACGATCTCCTTGCCGAACTGCCGCCGCTCGGTGACGTAGGCGGCACACAGGTCCAGGCAGGCCTGGCCGATGGCAAGGCTCATCGTGGCGTTGCCGAGCCGCTCGATGCTGAACGCCGTGAACAACCGCCCGAAGCCGCCGGCGCCGATGACCAGGTTCTCCGCCGGCACCGCCACGTCGTCGAAGAACATGTCCGCCGACGGGATCCCCCGGAAGCCCATGAGGCGCTCCTGGGGGCCGAACGTCAGCCCGTCGCTGTCCCGATCCACCACCAGGGCGCCGATGGCGCGGGCGCCGCGCTCCTCGTTCAGCCGCACGTACACCAGGTACTGCTCGGCGTGACCCGCCCCCGAGCACCAGCGCTTCGTGCCGTTGATCACGTAGTGGTCACCCCGGAGCACCGCCGCGGTGGCCATGTCCGTGGCCGCCGACCCGGCGTCGGGCTCGGAGATCGTGATCGCCATCGTCACCTCGCCGGCGGCGATCGGCGGCAGCAGGCGCTGCTTCTGCTCGGGCGTCCCGAAGAGGTCGATCACCCGAGCGGGCCCCGTGTTGGCCTCGAACACGGGGAACGCCGCGGTCGGCGCGGCCTTGGCCAGCTCCTCGATGACGATCAGCGAGTCGAGCAGGTCGGCCCCACCGCCCCCGTACTCCGGCGGCAGGCCCATCCCCAGGTAGCCCAACTCGGCCAGCCGGCGACGCTCGGCGCCGGGGAACGGGGTGCGGTCGGCGTCCCAGGCGGCGGCCCGGGGGGCGTAGAGGTCGGCGGCGAGCGCCGCCACGGTGTCGCGAAGCTCCTGCTGTGTGGGGGTGAGATCCACGGCGCTCAGACGTTGCGGGTGAAGATCACCGGGTAGCGCCCGAAGTAGGGCCGCGTGGTGGACGGGTCCATCTGGGGCGGGTCGTCGGGGTCCGGGACGCAGCCGTGGTCGAACATGGTCTGCACGGCAACCGGCGTCACGCCGAAGAGGTGTCCCTCCAGGCCGCTCTCGGGGTCCAGGACGACGCCCGCCGCCAGGTCCTGGCCGATGCAGGCGTGCATGCCCATGCCGAAGCTCAGTCCCCACGGATGGGCCCCGTCCGTGACCTCCCGCTGCGGGTTGAAGTCGTCGGCGTCGGTCCCGAACACCGCCGGATCCCGGTTCACTCTCGGCAGGTCGATGACCACCTTGTCGCCGGCGCGCACGAGGGTGCCGTCGGCGAGGGTGATGTCGGCCTCGGCCCAGCGCACGGCGACCGGGCTGGAGGGCTGCAGACGGATCGTCTCGTGCGTGGCCCTCTGGCAGAAGAGGCGATCCGTGCGCGGGCGTTCGGCGGCCTCCGGATGCGCCTCGAGCCAGCTGAAGATGTTGTGCATCGTGCGGGTGAAGGCGGTGGCGCTGGTGTGCGCCCCGGCGAGCAGGTAGAAGGCCACCTCGCGGCAGATGATCTCCGGCGTGAGGTCCAGGTTGTCCTGGTTGCGTACCAGCACGCTCAACACGTCCGGCGGCAGCTCGCCGTCGGCCGCGGTCCCGGCCGCGATCCGGTCCAGGATGTGCTGGCGGCGCCGGATGCCCGGCGCCAGGAACTCCCGACCGAAGGCCTGCAGCGCGGCATGCACCTCCGCCGACTTGGCCTCCTTGTCGCCGGTGTGGTGCGCGATCGTGGCGCCCTCGATGAACAGCATGAGGTAGTCGTAGAGGCGGAACGTCTCGGTCGGGGTTCCCTCGGGCCGGTCGACGCCCGCGGTGAGCGCCGCCAGGTTCATCATCAACTGGTGCCCGAACCGCACCAGCTCGGTGCGGCCCGCCGCCAGGTGCGGCGCCAGCGTCTCGTCGAAGATGGCCGGGAAGAGGTCCTGCTCGTAGTGCCAGAAGGTGTCCCGGCGGAAGAGACGGTTCTCGAGGCGGCGCCGGTTGCGATGCTCGGCGCCGTGCAGGTTGATGACCACGTCGGCCATGACGACGTCGCCCTCGTCGTAGGACCCCTGGCGCAGGTCGCGATTGCGATAGCACTGCTGCGCGGCGGCGTAGCTCTCGATGCCGACGGTCCTGGGGGTGCCGGTCGGTTGCGTATCGGTCGTGCTCATGATCGGCGCCTCATGGTAGGGAGTCGGTCACGGGAACGGCTCAGAAGTCGGCGGCGTCGAGGGCCACCGTCTGGTGGACGATCAGCCCACCGGCCACGGTGAAGGTGTCGCGTCCGGACGTGCCGTCGGCCGGTCCCCCGGCGATGCGCCAGCGCACCGCCACGCGGTTGTGGCGCTCGACGGTTCGCTCGCCGAAGCGGACCTCGCCGCCGCCGAGCCGGCCGGGCACCGACGTGAAGTACTCGGCGATGACCGCGGCGCCCGCATAGGACGCCTCGTGGCGGACGAGGACGGCGTCGGCGGCGTAGTCGGCGGCCATCGCCACGGGATCCCCGGTCAGGACGGCGGCGAGGTGATCCTCGACGACCTGGCGGGCGCTTCGCTCGGCGCTCTCAGCCATGGGTGACCCCGAGTCCCAGCCCGCCGTCCACCACCAGCACCTCACCGGTGGTCCACTCGGCCCGCGCCAGGTACTCGAACGCCTCGGCGATCTCGCCGGCCGTGCCGATCCGCCCGAGGGCGTGGGCGCCCGCCATGGCCTGCAGCCGGGCGGCGGCCTGCTCGTCATCGAAGAGACCGGCGCGCTGGTTGATCTCGGTCAGGACCGCTCCCGGTCGGACGCAGCCCACCCGGATGCCCTGCGGCCCGAGTTCGGCCGCCAGCACGCCGGTGAGCGTCTCGATGGCACCCTTCGTGGCCGCGTACGGCGCGACGCCGGGAAAGCTGCGCCGGGTGTGCACCGAACCGACGAACAGCACGCAGCCCGCCGTGCGGCGCAGGTGCGGGACCGCCAGGCCGCAGAGCATCATCCCGGCCACGACGTTGGTGTGGAACAGCTCCAGCAACCGGTCCTCCTCCAGCGTCTCCACCGGTCCGCGGTACATGTTCCCGGCGTTGGAGATGAGCACGTCGAGGCGCCCGCCGCCGTGGCTCACGGCGGCTTCGACCATGTGTCGGCGGTCGGTGGCCACCGTCACGTCGCCCGCCACGGCACAGCAGCGATCGCCCAGCCGGTCCGCCACGGCCTGGATCTTCTCGGCCCGGCGCCCGGTGATCGTCACCGATGCGCCGGCTGCGGTGAAGTGTTCGGCGGCGCCCTCGCCGATGCCCGAACCGCCGCCGGTGATGAGCACCGACATGCCCTCGACCGGTCTCATGACGCCGACGAGCGTCCGGGGGTGCGCGCGGCGTCGCCCACGCCGTCCACGCCCGCCGGCCGCGGCAGGTGCGAGAGGATCGACATGGTGATGCCGCCGTCCACCAGCAGAGTCTGACCCGTGACATAGTCGGCGTCGGCGGAGGCGAGCCACAGAACCGCTTTGGCGACGTCGGTGGTTGTGCCGAGCCTGCCGCGTGGCACCGCCAGCTCGCGCTCGGCGCGCAGCACGGGGTCGGCGTTGATGGGCGAGGACATCCCGCCGTCGATGAGGCCCGGCGCCACGCAGTTGACCCTGATCCCGAACCTTGACCACTCCAGCGCCATCTGCTGGGTCAGCATGATGATGCCCGCCTTCGTCGAGGCGTAGGCCCCGGCGTTGGGTCCGGGGGCGGTGCCGTTCATGGACGCCATGTTCACGATCCGCCCGCCGCCCGCGGTGGCCATGCGTCGCGCCGCAGCCCGACCGCACAGGAACGTCCCGACGAGGTTGACCGCCACGACGGCACCGAAGTCGGCGGCGCTGTGTTCCAGCAGGGGACCGAACCGGACGATGCCGGCGTTGTTGACGAGCACCTCGGGGGTGCCGAAGGTGTCCAGGGCGGCCTCGATGTCGTCCTCGTCGCTGACCGAGGCCGCCAGTGCCACGGCGCCGTCGATCTCGCCGGCGGTACGCCGGGCGCCGGCGCCGTCGACGTCCAGCACACCCACGCGGTAGCCGGCGGCGCCCGCCAGCCGGGCGATCTCGGCGCCGATGCCGGCGGCGCCGCCGGTCACGAGAAGCGAACGGTCGGCTGTCACGACTACTCCTGAGGTTCCGGGAAGACGATGGGGTACGAGGAGAAGTGGGGGCGCTTGGTGTTGGGATCCTGCACCGGCGGGTCGTCGGGGTCGGGCCGCCCGCCGGCGGCGAGGGTGGCGGTGACCATCACAGCCACCGTTCCGTGGAGATGGTCATCGTCGGGCGGCCCGTCGTCGAGGATCTCCATGCCGCCGTCCAGTTCGGCGCCGATGCAGGCGTGGGCGCCTGCGCCGAAGCTGAGTCCCCAGGCGTTGGCGCCCTCGGGCACCGCGCGGTGCGGGTCGAACACGCCGGCGTCGGATCCCCACACCTCGGGGTCGCGGTTCACCGTGGCGAGATCGATGACGACCCGGCTTCCCCGGGGCAGTACCGTGCCGTCGCGCAGGCTCAGGGTGCGCAGCGGTTCGCGCCACGCCACCGGGCTCGCCGGGTTGAGGCGCAGCGACTCGTGCACGCAGCGCTGGGCGAAGGCGAGGTCGTCGGCGGCGCGCGCCAGGTCCTCCGGATGGCTCTCGGCCCGGCGGAACAGCTCGTCCAGCGCGTGCGTGTAGGCGTCGGCGGTGCTGTGGGCGCCCGCCTGCAGGTAGAAGCAGATCTCCCTCTCGACGACCTCCAGCGGGATCTCCAGGGCCTGCTGATGGCGCAGGAGCAGGGTTGCCACGTCGCGGGGCAGGTCATCCTCGGCCATCTCGCCGTCGGCCAGGCGCTGCAGCAGGGCGCGGCGCCGATCCAGGGAGGCCGAGAGCATCTCGCTGCGGAACGCCTCCAGCTGCGCCCGGACCTCGGCGCGCACCTCGTCGGGGTCGCGGGTGGAGTGCGCCAGGGTTGCGCCGGCACTGAAGGTGCGCACGACGTCCTCGAGCCGCGAGGTGTGCTCGGTGTTGGCGGGGTCGTGGTCCACGCCGGCGATCGTGGCTGTGAGGCTGATGGCGGCCCGGTAGCCGAGGGCCCGGAGGTCGGCGCGCCCCGCCGCCACGTCGGGCGCCAGGACGGCCTCCAGGGTGTCACCCAGCACGTGCCGTTCCCAATGGGCGAAGGTCTCCCGGCGGAACAGGCGGTTCTCCACGCGCCGCCTCCGCCGGTGCGCCTCACCGTGCAGGACCAGCAGGCAGTCCTTCATGATGACAGCGCCCTCGTCGTACATGGCTTGGCGGAGATCCTTGCTCCGGTAGGCCTCGCGCGCCTGCCGCCAGCCGGTCAGGACGATCGCATCGGCGCCGCCCGTCAGAGTGCTCTGCACGTCACCCCTCGCTGTCGGGCTCGGGAGCGCGGGCGGTGTCCGACGCCCCGGCCGCGCCGGCCAGTTCGCCCGCCAGGCGTCGCGCCGCCGCGGCGGGTGCGAGCCGGCCGGCGGTCACCTCGGCGAGCAGTCCCGAGAGCCCCGAACGATCCTCCACGAGCGAGTCCACCCGTTGGCGGAGGTGACGGCGGATCTCCTCGGCGGCGTGGCGCGACCGGCGGTCGGCGTGGTCGGAACCTTCGCGGACGTGCCGACGATGGTCCAGCACGTGCTTCCAGAGTTCATCGGCCCCGTCGCCTTCGGTGGCCACCGTGAGCGTCACGGGCGGCCGCCATCCGGCGCGGTGCCCCAAGTCGAGCATGTACTCGAGATCGCGCCTGGCATCGGCGGCGCCGGCCCGGTCGGCCTTGTTGACGACGAAGATGTCCGCCATCTCCAGCAGCCCGGCCTTGTTGGCCTGCACGGCGTCGCCCCAGCCGGGACTGACGGCCACGATCGTCGTGTCGGCCGTCCGGGCGATGTCCACCTCCACCTGTCCGATGCCCACGGTCTCCACGATGATCAGGTTGTGGCCGGTGGCGTCGAGCAGCCGCACCGCCGCCATCGCGGCCAGCGCCAGGCCGCCCGATTGACCGCGGCTCGCCATCGACCGCACGAACGGCCCGTCGGGGTCCGCGGCACTGCCCATACGAACCCTGTCACCCAGGATGGCGCCGCCGGTCAATGGTGAACTCGGGTCGACCGCCAGAATCGCCACGCGCTGCCCGTCGCCTCCCGCGGCTCGCGCCAGGCAGTCGGTGAGGGTGGACTTACCCACGCCGGGCGCTCCTGTGATGCCCACGACGTGGGCGGTCCCGGCCAGCGGCCAGGCGGCGACGGCCACCGTATCGGCGCGTGCCCCACCCCGCTCGGCGTAGGTCAGGAGCCGTCCCAGCGCCCGGCGGTCGCCGTCGCGGGCGCGCTCGAACAGCTCGGTGACGCCGCTGGCGGCTGCTGGTGCCGGTGTCGCCCGGTCGGGCGGTGTCGGTGCCGCGGGTTCCGCGGTCATGCTCGGCCGGCGGCCGCAGCCCGCACCGTCCGGGCCACGTCGGCTGCGGAGGCTCCGGGGCCGAGTACGGCGAACACCCCGGCCTCCTGCAGAGGCCCGAGGTCCACCTCGGGCACGATCCCGCCCACGACGACGGGGACGTCCATCCCGGCGGCGCGCACGGCCTCGACCATCCGGGGAGCCAGGGTCATGTGCCCGCCGTTGTGGATCGACAGGCCGATGACGTCGGCGTCCTCCTGCTCGACGGCGCGCAGTACCGATTCGGTCGTCTGGCGCAGTCCCAGGTAGATGACCTCGAGCCCGGCATCGCGCAGCATCCGGGCGACGACCTTGAGGCCGCGGTCGTGGCCGTCGAGACCCAGCTTGGCGAGGACCACCCTCACCGGCTGGTCGGGCCCGGCGTGGGTCTCGGCGGTTGCCGTCATACGATCGCAGGCTCGGTGTAGGTGCCGAATACCCCTTCGAGAGTGGAGACGATCTCACCCTCGGTGGTCTCGACCCGCACGCAGTCGATGATGGGTTCCATGAGGTTGAGCGTCGGGTCGGCGGCGCCGGCGGCCAGCCGTTCGAGGGCGTCGGTGACGGCCGCGCCGTCGCGCCGGCGGCGCACCTCGGCGAGGCGATGCAGTTGCCGGCCCTCGGTGTCCTCGTCGATGTGGAGGATCGGCGTGTCGCCGTCGTCGCCCTCGGTGTAGGCGTTCACGCCGACGATGATCCGCCGCCCGGCGTTGACCTCGCGCTCGAAGCGGTAGGCGCTGTCGGCGATCTCGCCCACGAAGTAGCCGTTGGCGATGCCCTCGTAGACGCCCTCGAGGATCGATCCCTCGCCGAGCTTGTCGAGGTGGTCGAACACCTCCGTGGCCCGGCGCTCCATCTCGTCGGTCATCCACTCCACGAAGGCCGAGCCGCCCAGCGGGTCGGCCACGGAGGCGGCGCCGGTCTCGTGGGCCAGCACCTGCTGGGTGCGCAGGGCGATCCGCGCCGCCTTCTCGGTCGGCAGGGCGAGCGCCTCGTCGTAGCTGTCGGTGTGCAGGCTCTGGGTCCCGCCCAGCACCGCGGCCAGTGCCTGGGTGGCGACGCGTGCGACGTTCACCTCCGGCTGCTGCGCGGTGAGCGACACCCCCGCTGTCTGCGTGTGGAAACGCAGTTGCAGCGACCGTTCCTTCCGGGCGCCGTAGCGGTCGCGCATCCAGCGCGCCCAGATGCGCCGGGCGGCGCGGAACTTGCCGATCTCCTCGAAGAAGTCGATGTGGCTGTTGAAGAAGAACGAGAGGCGCCCGGCGAAGTCGTCCACGTCCAGACCGGCGGCCATCGCCGCCTCCACGTAGGCGAAGCCGTTGGCAAGCGTGAAGGCCAGCTCCTGCGCCGCGGTGGAGCCCGCCTCGCGGATGTGGTAGCCGCTGATCGAGACGGGGTGCCAGCGCGGCATCTCGGCGGTGGTGAAGCGGATGAGGTCGGTCACGAGTCGCACCGAGGGCCGCGGCGGGAAGATGTACTCCTTCTGCGCCTGGTACTCCTTCAGGATGTCGTTCTGGATGGTGCCGCTCAGACGGCTCCGGTGCGTGCCGCCGCGCTCGCCGGTCACGATGTACATCGCCATCACGATGTTCGCAGGACCGTTGATGGTCATCGACGTGCTCACGTCACCGAGGTCGATGCCGGCGAAGAGGTCCTCCATGTCGGCGATGGTGTCGACGGCCACGCCGGCCCGGCCCACCTCGCCGACCGCCCACGGGTCGTCGGAGTCGCGGCCCATGAGCGTGGGCATGTCGAACGCCGTCGAGAGTCCCGTGCTCCCGGCCTCCAGCAGCTTCTTGAAGCGCCGGTTGGTGTCGGCGGCGGTGCCCATCCCGGCGAAGAGCCGCATCGTCCACAGGCGGGACCTGTACATCGACGGGTAGATGCCCCGCGTGTAGGGGTACTCGCCCGGGAAGGGGGGATCGCCGTGAACGCCGGCGAGCGGCACGCCCGACATCGTCTCGAACGAGCCGTCGCGCCGCGGGGTGGCCTCGTAGGCGGCGCGCCACCGCGCTTGGGCCTCGCGGCGCAACGAGTCCTGCTCGTCGCCCGGCTCGGCCGCTTCGGGGGGATGGTTGTCGGGGATGCTCATGGCTGACTCTGGGTGGGGCGGTCCGCCGGCCTGCCCGAGGTGCGTCCAACCGCTCTCGGCACAGTATCCGCGGACCGGTTGCGTCTGCCCCTCGGGAATCCTGCCCGGTGAGCACGCCGCTGTGTACGGTGTTGTACCGGCCTACAATCTAGCGCCGATCTGCCAACCCAACAGTTGTTTGAGGAGCGGGCTAATGCCGGACGGCGACGTGGCAATCTCCAAGCCTTCCAAGCGCCGCCGGAAGGAGGTCATGGACGTTGCCGCCCGCATCTTCAGCGAGAAGGGCTATGAGGCGACCTCGATCCAGGAGATTGCCGAGGAAGTGGGGATCCTCAAGGGCAGCCTCTACTACTACATCGACACGAAGGAGGATCTCCTCTTCGGTGTCATCGAGGAGGCCTACGACGCGGCCTTGGGCGTGATCCAGGAGTTGGAGCAGCGCGACGGCAGTGCTCTCGACCTCATCGACGCCCTGGTTCGCCGGCACGCCGAGGTCTTCGCCGGCACCCGCTTGCAGTCCTCGGTCTTCTTCAGGGAGTTCCGGGCCCTCTCCGAAAAGCGCCAGAAGACGATCCGCGAGGCCGCCGATGTCTACAACAGGTTCGTCGTGTCGCAGATCCGTCGTGGCCAGCGCTCCGGTGAGATCCGGTCCGAGATCAACGCCCGGCTGGCGGCGATCGGCATCATCGGCATGATGAACTCGATGGCGTTCTGGTACAGGCCCGACGGCCCGGCCACTGCGGCGCAGATCGGCGCGGAGTTCTCGCGGCTGGTGATCGGCGGCCTGCAGGTCTGAAGGCGCCGCCACCGGCCGGCGGCGCTGATTCGAGGCACGGAGCGGGGGGCGGCCCCCGGTGGGGCGCGGTCAGGCGCCGTTGGCCGCTTCGGTGTGGATCGTTATCGCGTGGATCTTGGCGTCGCCCTTCGGCTGCTCGCCGCGGCGCGGCAGCGCCGCGAAGGCGTGCACGGTGTCCATGCCCGCGGTCACATGGCCGAAGATGGTGTAGGAGTGGGGCAGACTCACGCCGGCAAGGCAGATGAAGAACTGCGAGCCGTTGGTGTTGGGACCGGCGTTGGCCATGGCCAGCGTGCCCTCGCGGTACTGCCCGCGCCCTTCGAGTTCGTCGGCGAAGCGGTAGCCGGGCCCGCCGCGCCCGGTTCCGGTGGGGTCGCCCGCCTGCACGACGAAACCGGGGACGACCCGGTGCACGGGGCAGTCGTCGTAGTACCCCTCTCGTGCCAGGAACACGAAGTTGTTGACCGCAAGCGGTGAGCGCTCGGCTTGGAGTTCGAGTTCGATCCTGCCGCAACTCGTGTCGAGCGTGGCGGAGTAGCGGAGCGTTGGATCCAGACTCATGGGTGGTGGTTCTGACCATTGCACGAGATCGACTCTACCGGCAGGGCGACGCCGGTCCGCGGTCGGGCACGCCCGCAACGGTCGCAGGGCCGGCTCGGCGGACCTGGGCGCCTAGTCTGGGTTCGTGACGGAGCCGGGCGAGCGGACGCACGAGGCGGCTCGGCGCCCCGGCGGGGCTCCATCGGGAGGTCAGCCGGGTTCGGGTCGAGACCCGGAGACCGGTCTGGCGGTCCAGGAGGTCCAGCGGCGCACGCTGGGCGTGCTGATGGCCACCGTCGCCGTGGGCGGCGCCGGCACGGGCGGGGCTTTCAGCATCGTCGCCGTGCTTGCGGACGAGATCACCGGCAGCGAGACGCTCAGCGGGATCGCCGCCGCGGGCATGACCACCGGAGCGGCTATCACCGCGGTGCCTCTGGCGAAGCTCATGGCCCGAAGCGGCCGGCGGGTGGGCCTGCGCTCGGGCTACCTGCTTGCGTTCGCCGGAGCGCTGCTGATGCTCGTCTCCACCATGGCCGACGCCTACGCGCTCGTCGTCGTCGGCATGGCGGCTGTCGGCACCGGGAGTGCCTGCGGCCTTGCTGCCCGCTTCGCCGTGATCGACCTGGTGGCGCCGGCTCAAAGGGCGCGGACGATCGGGCTTCTGGTCTGGGCGACCACCGCGGGTGCCATCGCCGGGCCGACGCTCGCGACGGGCCCCTTCACGGACATTGCGACCGCGCTGGGTCTGGAGGATCTGGCCGGTCCCTTCCTGTTCGCCTCGGTGGCGTTCGCGCTGGCCACACTGGTCCTCGACCGGGGCCTGAGGCCCGATCCGCTCCTCGTCGCCCGGCGTCTCGGCGGTGGTTCCGAGGCCCCCCGAGGTGGTGGCAGCCTGGCTCGATCGCTGGGCCTCATCGCGCAGTTGCCGCCCGCCCGCCTGGCCACCGCGGCGATGATGGTGGGGCAGGGTGTGATGGTCGCCACGATGGTCATGACGCCGCTGCACATGGCCGACGGCGACCAGGGCCTGCGCGTCATCGGATTCGTCATCTCGACGCACATCGTGGGCATGTACGCCCTCTCGCCGCTGGTGGGCTGGGCGACCGGGCGCACCGGACCAACGATCATGATCATCGTCGGCGGCGTGATCAGTTTCCTGGGTGCGGAGATCGCGGCCCACATGCGCCCGGACGTGGCCTGGGGCATGTTCGTCGGCATGTTCGGTGTGGGGCTCGGCTGGAACTGCTGCCTCGTGGCGGGCACGGCACTGTTCACCGGCGCCGTGCCTGCCGACGATCGCGTGCCGGTGCAAGGTGCCGCGGACCTGCTGATGAGCGCCTCGGGAGGAATCGGGGGCATTGCCGGCGGCGCCATCGTGGCCTGGCAGGACTTCCAGTTCCTCAGCCACTACAGCGGCCTCTTCGGCGCCGCGCTGGCGGGCGCGGCGACGATCACGTTCCTGCGCAACTCGAGCGGGCTCTTCGCAGCGCCGAGGCGGACCTGAGGCGCGCGGTCGTACGGGAGTGCGAGATCGTGCGTCGGCAGCCACGGTCTCGCCAGGAACCGTTCACACCCGTGGAGGCAATCCTCTGCTATGGGCTGTTCTTCGTCGTCGATCCGCACCGGTACGGAGGCGGACGGATGGATCAAGCTCCGCCGATCGTCCACGGCTTGGCCCGCCTATTTGTCCGATCGTCGGCGTCGATCACCATCAAGATGAAGAACCTGGACGGTTCCATCAAGAACGCCGGCCAACACGAGTGGCGGTTCTTCGCCGAGATGGCGGCGGACAGCAGTCGGTTCGCAGTGCTCTACAACCGCGTGCTCCTAGCGGCGCGCGACATGGGAGTCGGCCCGGATGCGCTTCCCGATTTCCTGGCGCTGGAGGGAGTCGACAACTTCGACCTACTTGGTCAGGAGGAACTTCTGGGCCAGCGGACGTTCGACGCCGTTGTGGGGGTGCAAGCCGCCAAGAAGAGAGTTCGATCCCTTGCGGGAGACGTCGAGACGATGCGGATTGCGGAGCAGTCCGTTCGGTTGGGCCAGCACAGGTTCGCGGCCTCAGTTCTCGAGAACTACGCGCACAGCTGTGGGTTCTGCGGGTTCGCGCCCCGATCGCTGCCGAAGCACAAGCTGCTCGTGGCTTCGCACATCAAGCCCTGGGCAGACTCCGACGACCGCGAGCGCCTCGACCCGCGAAACGGCGTTGTGGCCTGTCCCACGCACGACGCTGCTTTCGACACCGGGCTGATCACGGTCAACGGTGGGCTTCGTGTCCATCGAGCGCCGCGCCTCGAGGAGAGTTCTCGAACCGACCCTGGTGTCGATCGCTATTTCGGCCAGGTGCTACACCCAACGCTCGTGGTGCCAACCGGAGGGTCACCGCCCGGCGACTCCTATCTCACCTGGCATCGCGAGCACGTCTACAGGGGTCGTCTCGCGGGTTGACGGCGCCAGCTCCGCCACTTCGGTGGGCCAACGGTAGTAGGCGCGCGGATCCTCGGGTCCCGGTTTCGCCAGGGCCTGGCGGTGGCTCGCACCTCTCTCCATGAGACGCCGCCAAACACATGATGATCAGGACGATTGCCGTCCAATGCGCCGTTTCCGACAGATCCGATGTACCAATTCCGACGATTCTGATGTATCGATTCCGACGAGTCTGATGTACCGATTCTGAGCGTTCGTCATCGTCGTCGAGGCGCCGAGCTGGTCGGCTCTGATGCGGCCGTTGGAGGATCGGGTCCGGGAGTGTGCCGGGCGATCCGCCGCGGACCGATATCGCCGGTGTTGGTCGGCGGCTGCTAGCCCAGGACGTTGACCGGGGCGTCGGCGTCGAGATGGCGGTTGCGGCTGAAGGTGCCGAGGTCGATGGGCAGGCCGAGGTGCGGGCCCTCGACGGTGAGCGGGTCGGCGTCGTGGTCGCGGCCGGCCTCCACCTCGGTGATCAGCTCCGCCATGCAGTGGGCGGCGATGGCGGCGTTCTTGAACTGGTTGCCGCTGGTGCCGATCGCCACGTAGAAGCCGTCGAGGTCGGTGCGATCGTAGATCGGCAGCCAGTCCTCGGTGACGTCGTAGACGCCGACGATGCCGCGGTGCTCGTGCGGCAGTCCGAGGTTGCGGATGCGCCGGGCGCCCCGCAGTACCTGGGTCTCGAATTCGATGCGGGTCGTCGTCAACGGCACCGTGTCGGGGTCCTCCACCCACTCGAGTTCGTCGCAAGCTGCCTCGACGCTGCCGATGAGGATGTTGTTGGGGCGCTCGGGGCGGAGGTAGAAGCCACAGTCCACATCGCCCACGACGCAGCCGGCCTTGTCGAAGTCCAGCCGTTCCGGCGCTCGTACCACGTACACCTCGCGGCGCATCGGGCGCGTCGAGACATAGGCGGTGCCTTCGAGACCCGCCAGGCGGTTGATGTGTGACGAGTGCGGGCCCGCCACGTTCACCACGATGGAGGCGCGCACCTCGGTCCCATCGTCGAGCGCCACGCCCGCCACCCGGTCGCCCTCCCGCAGCACGCCGGTGACGGTCCGACGGTAGAGGAACGTGCCACCGAGCGACGCCGCCGCGTCGGCCAGGTTCCGCGCGGCCAGCATCGGATCGGTCACGTAGCCCCCCTCGGGCATCCAGATGGCACCGTCGACGAATCCGGTCGGGTCGGCCCAGAAGCGCTCGTCGTCCATCCGGGTGGGCGGGCCGAACCTGCGGGCGTCGAGATATGGGAACCGGCGCTCGAGATCCTGGCGGTCCAGATCCTGGTACGGCACGCCGAGTGCTTCGAAGTGCTCGATGGCCCGCTCGTGGTTGGAACCCGGGGCCTTCAACAGAAGCATCCCGCACTGCACGAACTCCGGCACCGGTGTCCCGTCCGGCGCGGCCACGTGCACCCGCCACCGCTGCCAGTAACCCAACCCCTCGACCGCCATGGCGACCCCGGCCCGGGTGGAGTAGTTGAACCGGACCACCGCGCTGGAGGCGCTGGTGGAGCCCTGGCCCGCACCCGGCAGCCGCTCCACGCTGACCGTCGCCAGGCCGCGCCGGGTGAGCTCGTAGGCAACGCCTGCACCGATCACCCCCGCCCCGATGACCACGGCATCAGTACGGCGGGCTGTCATTGGATCGCGATGCCGGCTTGCAGGGGAGCGGCCTTTGCCCGGCTCAGCTCTCGGGGGAGAGCCGCGCGGGTCCAGGGGAAGTCGTCCCTGTCCGTCGGCCGAGCATCGTCTTGACGGTAGTGGCCACCGGCTGCGGGGGCTGTCGCAGGCGGTCCCTACAGTTGCGGGCGTGAGAGCCGCGGTGAGGGTGACGCCGTACGGTGCGCCTGCGTTCGAGGTGCTGTGCGAGGAGGTGGAGGCGGCGCGCGGGGAGGCCGGGCACTTCCTGGCTCCGGTGACGGTGCTGGTGGGCGAGCATCGCCTGGCTGTCTTGACGCGGCGAGAGCTGGCACGGCGGGGCCACATCGGGGTGGAGTGTGCGACGCTTCGGGATCTGGCGGAGCGGCTCGGTGGCGAGGCGCTGGCTGCCAAGGGACGGCGACCCGCCTCCGCGGCGGTGCTGGCGGCGGCCGTGCGGCAGGTGCTGCAGACGTCTGCCGCCGGGGTCTTCGGGGAGGTGCGCGACCATCTCGCGACCGAACGCGCCCTCACCGAGGCACATCGGACGCTGCGGGACCTTGACGAGCGCGTTCTGGGGGTGCTGGCGAAGGCCTCAGCACGCGCGTCCGACGTCGTGGCGATCAGTCGGCAGGTGCGGCGGAGGCTGGCGGCCGGCGGCTTCCACGACGAACGCGATCTGCTGACCGAGGCCATGCGGCTCGTCGGCCACCCAGGGCACACCGCGACTCAGGGTCCGGCCGACCGGGCGGACATGCACGACCGAGCGGCGCAGAAGACGACCGGGCCGGGCGCCGGGTCGGCGACGGCGGAGCGCGACCCTCCCGGGGCGGTCGATGTCGCCGGGTTGGGCAGGTTGGTGTTGTACCTGCCCCAGCGGGTGGGTCCGGCCGCACTCGACCTGCTGGTCGCGCTGACCGCTGCCGCCGGCGGTTTCACGGTCGTCGCCGGCTGTTGCGGAGACCCCGACGCCGATGCCGCGGTGGCTGCGGTCGTGCGTCACCTCGCCGGAGATGAGGCCTGGCGCCCGCCCGCTGCCGCCGCACCGGCGCCGACGCGTATCGTCGCCGTGCCCGACGCCGACGAGGAGGTGCGCACCGCGCTGCGGGGCGTCGTCGAGGCGCTGCGGCGCGGGGTGCCCCTCGAGCGCATGGCGGTGTTGTACGGGCGCAACGAGCCGTACGCCCGCCTGCTGGGGGACCAGCTGCAGGCGGCGGAGTTGCCGTTCAACGGGCCGTCGGCTCGCCCGCTCACCGAGAGCGTGCTCGGCCGGTTCCTGCTGGGGTTGCTCGGCCTTCCCGGGCGCCGCTACAGCCGCGCCGACGTCATGGCCTGGCTGGCCGCGGTGCCGATCCGCTCGGCCCTGGAGGCCCGCGGGGACGGGCGCTGGCGGCCAGTGCCGGTGGCCGCCTGGGAGCGGATCAGCCGCCGCGCCGGCGTGGTCGACGGTGCCGGGGAGTGGGGCCGGCGGCTCGAGGTCTACTGCACGAACCGGCGGGCGGAGATCGACCGGCTCGGCGAGGACAGCGACTGGCGCCGGGTTCAGATCCAACGCGATCTCGCCGTCGCCGATGGTCTGGGGCTGTTCATGGCCGACGTTCTGGCTCGTGGCGAAGCAGCGGGCGGGCTGCGATCGTGGCGGCGGCTCGCGCAATGGGCCGCCACGTCGATCCGGGGTCTGGTGGGCGGCGCCGAGTGGCGTGAGGGCAACTGGCCGCCACACGAGTGCGCCACAGCGGAGCGTGTCGAATCCTGCCTCGAGCGTCTCGGCGGCCTGGACCGCGTCGACCCCGAACCCGATCTGGCGCGGTTCCGCCGTGCCCTCGAGGCCGAGCTTGCGACCGGCAGGGGGACGCGGGGGCGCACGGGCCACGGTCTGCTGATCGGACCTGTCGGCGCCGCGTTCGGTGTGAACCTGGAATGCGTTTGGGTGCTCGGCATGGCGGAGGGCACGTTTCCCGGCCGGGCGGTCGAGGACTCCCTGTTCAGCGAGGCCGAGCGGGCCGCTGTCCCCGATGCGCTGCCGTCGCCCCCTGCACGATTGGCCGACGACCACCGCCGGTTCCTGGCCGTCATGGCCGGGTCCTCGGAGGAGCGCACGCTGTTGTACCCGCGTGGCGATCTGCGCCGCACCGCGGACCGGTTGCCGTCTAGGTGGCTGCTGGCGTCGGCGCAAAGGGTGGCTGCCGGCGCTGACGGGTTGGAGGCGCCCCTGGGAGCCGGAGACCTGGCGAAGCTGCCCGGCGGCATCTTCAGAGACGTGCCCTCGCCCACCGCGGCGCTCCGGGCGTGCAGTTTCCCGACGACGAGCCAGGAGTACGACCTCCGCCTGCTGCTGGATCACAGCGACAGCGGGGGCTCGTTGGAGGAGCACCCGCTCGCCGCTCCCGGCCAGCCGCTGGCGCCTGCGGTGACGATGCTGGCGGCGCGGCGCGCCAGCGCCTTCACGCGCTTCGACGGGAATCTCGCAGGCTGCGAGATCGCCGAGGTGGCGGGCGGTAGGCGGGTCGTCTCGGCCACACAACTGGAGGCGTGGGCGACGTGCCCGCATGGCTACTTCATGCGCTACATGCTCGGTGTCGAGGCCGTCGACCAGCCCGAACGCGAGTTGCGGATCTCACCGCTGGAGCGCGGTGACCTCATCCACACGATCCTCGACCGGTTCTTCAACCAGGTCCTGGCTGCGGGCGCCCCCGATCCTGCCATCGCGTGGGGGGAGGACGATCGCCGGCGTCTCACAGAGATCGCCGCCGAGGCGTTCGCCGAGCGCGAGGGAAAGGGACGGGTCGGTCAGCGGATCTTCTGGGAACCCGAGCGCAGCAGGATCCACCGCGAGTTGCTGGCGTTCCTCGACGTCGAGGAACGGTGGCGCCGCGCCGGTGGTTGCGTGCCGTGGGCCAGCGAGAAGGGCTTCGGCATGCCGCCCCGCCGGCGAGACGAGGAACCCCAGCCGCCGGTGGAGATCCCGCTGGGCGACGGCCGCACGGTCCGTGTGCGGGGCGCGGTCGACCGCATCGATCGAACCGGGACGGGTGCCGCCGTGGTGATCGACTACAAGACGGGCCGCAGCAACGTCTACCAGCGGCTCGGCGAGTCGCCGTGGGCGATCTACGCAGGCGCAGGCAGCAAGGGCAGCCCGAAGCGCGACGCCTTGCCGCGGCTACAACTCCCGCTCTATGCCCATGCGGCACGGCAGGTGACCGGAGCGGCGACCGAGGTCATCGCCGGATACTGGTTCGTCACCGCAGATGAGGGCTTCCGCTGGCTCGCACTGTCGCAGGACGAGTCGGTCGAAGCCGAGTTGCAGTGGACGCTGGCGAGCATCTGCGACGGGATCGCCACCGGTGTCTTCCCCGCCTACCCGCGCCCGCGGAGCCACCCGTCGCACTGCGACTACTGCGACGCCGACCGCCACCGGGCCGGCGAGGTTGCGGCGCAACTCCATCGCAAGGCTCGAAGCCCCGAGATGCTCGGATGGCTCCGGGTGGGGGCGCGGGGGCTACTGCCGGTCGAGGAGCACCGGCAACTGGTCGACGGGCCACCGGCCGGCGATCACGTGGAGCACGACGCGGAGGATCCGACGTGAGCCGGCCGGCAGGTGCAGGCGCCGACGCCGGTCCCGACCCGGGGGCCTGTGACGGCGACGCCCGAGCCCGCCTTGCCGCCGTCGAGGACCTGGACCGCAACCTCTTCCTGGAGGCCGGCGCGGGAACCGGCAAGACGACGGCTCTGGTGGGGCGGATCATGGCGCTGGTGCGCAGCGGCGTGGCGCTGTCCAACATCGCCGCCATCACCTTCACGGAGAAGGCGGCTGCCGAATTGCGCGAGCGCCTCCGGCGGGATCTCGTCACGGCCAGCCGCCAGGCCTCCGACGGGGAGGCGGAGATCCTGCGTGACGCCCTGGATGACCTGGACGGTGCCGCGGTCTGCACACTTCACTCGTTCGCACAACGGATCCTGCGCGAGCACACCACCGCGGCGGATCTGCCGCCTCGGCTGGAGATGCTCGACGAGATCGGCGCGGACATGGAGTTCGCCGACGGCTGGGAGCGGTTCACCGAGGAGGTGCTCGCCGAGCCACAGATGGAGCGGGCGCTGGTGCTGGGCGATGCCCTGGGGATGCGGATCGGGAACCTGCGGGCCGTTGCCCGGCGGATGGCGGACAACTGGGACCTGGCGGCCGAGCGCATCCCGGCGCTCGCCGATGTCGGAGAGGTGCCGCCGCTGGAGTACGCCGACCTCATCGTGCCGATGCGCGAACTCGCCGGCGAGAGCCATTGGTGCATCGTTTCGCCGGCTGGGCTCTCCGAGGCGGGGAGCGATGAGCCCGATGCCCTCTGCGAAGTTCTCGTGGAACTCGACGTGCTGGCCGATCGCCTCGAGGCGGCGGGCGAACTGGAGGCCGTGGTGTTGCTCGAGGAGGTGGCCCGGGGGCGAAAGCCGCAGGGCCGCAAGGCCAACTGGCATCCCTCCTTCGACAAGGACGCCGTGCGTGAGCGCCTCAAGGAGTTGCGCGCCGAGGCCGGAGTTCGCCTCGACGCCGCGGGGCGGGCGAGCGCGACGCGGCTGCTGGCCCGTCTGGCGGGTTTCGTCCTGGCCGAGGCCGAGCGGCGGCGAGACCAGGGTCGTCTCGTCTTCCACGACCTGCTGGTGCAGGCCCGGAACCTGCTGCGCCATCCCGACCGCGGCGTCGCCGTGCGCCGGGAATTGCGCGAGCGCTACCAGCGGTTGCTCATCGACGAGTTCCAGGACACCGACCCCATCCAGGTGGAGTTGGCCCTGCTGATCGCCTGCGAGGACCCTCCTGACGCCGACGGGGCGCCGCTGTGGCAGGATCTCGAGGGCGGCGACGGGGCACTCTTCTTCGTGGGTGACCCGAAGCAGTCGCTGTACCGGTTCCGGCGGGCCGATATCGGGCTGTACTTGCAGGTGGCGGACTGGGCCGGTCGGGCGGCCCGGGAGACGCTGAGCCGGAACTGGCGCTCGTCACCCGCGATTGTGGACTGGGTCAACGCCGTGTTCGATCGTCTCGTCAGGCGAGCCGACGGGTCCCAACCCGACTACGTGCCCCTCCAGGCCGCTCGCCGGCCGCTCGGCGGCGAGGCGGGAGCCCCGGTGCTGCTGCTGGGGACCGACGCTCTGGGCGAGGGCGGGTCGCGGGGAATTCCCGCAGAGCAGCTCCGCGGCACCGAGTTCGCCGAGATCGCCGCGCTGATCAGCCGAGCCGTCGGCGAGGGCTGGCCCGTGCGTGACGGCGCGGCGGCGCGGCCCCTACGGCTGAGTGACGTGTGTGTCCTGATCCCGGCGCGCACCGTGCTGGGCCCGCTCATCGGCGCGTTCGATGCGGCCGGTGTGCCGTACCGGGTGGAGTCCTCGAGCCTCGTCTACGCAACCCGGGCAGAGGGCGACCTGCTGGCTGTGCTGCGTGCAGTGGATGACCCGTCGGATCATCTGGCGGTGGTCACGGCACTGCGCTCGGCCGCCTTCGGATTCGGGGACGACGATCTGTACCACTACCGGCAGTTGTGCGGGGCCGCGTACCGGCCGTGGGACTATCTCAGCCCGCAACCCGAGCACCCAGTCGCCACGGCGCTGGAGTGGATGCAGGAGTTGCACAGCGAGCGGCTCTGGCGCAGCCCAGGGGAGATCGTGGACCGCGTGGTGCGC
>JAGWAL010000060.1 GCA_021296415.1 Acidimicrobiia bacterium
CAGGGCGATCCCCGACTCGACGGTCACGTACAGCGACGTGAGGGCCCCGATGATCATGAAGCCCTCCAGGCCGATGTTGAGCACGCCGGCCCGCTGGGCGATGGTCTCGCCGAGGGAGGCGAAGATGAGCGGTGTCGCCAGCCGCATGCCGCCGGCGAAGGTGGCGGTCCAGAACGTCAACTCGGCCAGCTTGCCCACGTCAGGATCCCCCCGGCCCCTTGCCGCTGCCGGCGGCTCTGTTGGCGGTGCGACCCCAGGACGCCACGGCGCCCAGCGTCTCGCTGATCGAGCGCACGGCGCGGCGGGCGATGGCGGCGATCTGCGGCGCGTAGCGCACCGCGAACCCCAGCAGGATCAACGCCTGGATGACGTCGCTCAGCGAGGCGGGGATGCCCTCGGTGGCCTGCATGTGCAGCCCGCCCGCCTGCAGCGCCCCCACCAGCAGGGCCGCCGCCAGGATCCCGAGTGGCCGGGCGCCGCCGAGCATCGCCACCACCAGACCGAAGAAGCCGATCTCCTCGGCGATGTCCACGAAGAGGCGCTGCAGCAGTCCCGCCGCCTGCAGCCATCCGGCCAGGCCGGCCAGCGCTCCGGAGATCAGCAGGGAATTGAGGATGATGCGGCGCCCGGGGATGCCCAGGCTGTGTGCCAGGCGCGGGTTCTCGCCGAACAGGTCGTAGCGGTAACCCATCGTCGAGCGGGTCCAGAGTCCGAACAGGGCGACGAGCACGACCACCGCCAGGACCCCGGCATGGAGCCGGGTGCTCGCCACGAGGTCGCCGAGGACGACGCTGTCGGGCAGCGGCTCGGACTTGGGGGTGATCGCCCTGGGTTCCTTCAGGGGGCCGTTCAGGAGGTACGCCAGGAGCAGGAAGGCGAACTCGTTGAACAGCAGCGTGGAGAGGATCTCGTTGACGTTCAGGTGGGCGCGGAGCAATGCCGGGATCAGGACCCAGACCATCCCGAACAAGGCGCCGGCCACGGCTGCGAGCGGGAGCGCCACCCCGGCGGGAACATCCCGGAGGACGAAACCCGCGCAGAGGGCGCCGAGGCTGCCGGCGATCAACTGGCCCTGGGCGCCGATGGTGATGACGCCGGCCCGGAGGGCGATGGCGGCGCCGATGCCGACAACCGCCAGCGGCGCGGCGCGCGCCAGCGTCTCGCCGATGGCGAACCAGTCGCCGAAACTGCCCACGATGATCGCTCCGTAGGCGGTGAGCGGGTTCTGCCCCGACCCCGCCAGGATGATCGCCCCGAGCGCCAGGGCGCCGACCACCGCCAGGAGGCTGATCCCCAGGCCGATCGTGGCCCGCTCGAACGCCGTGTCGGCGCGGAGCGCACCGTCGTTGTCGCCTCCGGGGCCCACGGGTGTGGCGTCGCCGGCGGTCGTGCTCACGGCGTCGCTCTCGGCGCGCCGGAGCCGGCGGGGGAACGTCCCACCTCACTGCTGGGATCCCACGCCAGTCCTGCCATGACGGCGCCGAGGCGGGCCGATGTCATCTCCTCGATGTCGAAGCGGTCGGTCACCCGTCCCCCGCTCAGCACGACGACTCGCTGGGCGAGTTCGGCCACCTCGTCGAGGTCGGCGGAGATGATGACCACGGCGCCGCCCAGGCCGGCGGCTTCGAAGCAGCGGTCGCGGATCGCCCGCCCCGCATGGGGGTCGAGGCCCTTGGTCGGCCCCGCCGCCACCAGGACCGCGGGGTTTCGCTCCATCTCCCGGGCCGCCATGAGCTTCTGCTGGTTGCCGCCCGAGAGGGATCCGGCCCGCAACCCCGGCTCCGGCGGCCGGACGTCGAACCGCTCGGCGAGAGCACGGGCGTGACGCCGGACCGCCGCCCGCAGCCGCACCCCCAGGCGGGCGAACGGCGCGTCGGCAACCCGCCGGGCGATGAGGTTCTCGGCCAGGGTGAAGTCGGCGGCCAGCCCGGCGGTGCGATCCTCGGGGAGCAGGGCCACCCCGGCGCCGATGGCCGCCGCAGGTGAGCCGGTCACCTCGATCCCGTCGATGCGCACCACCCCGGCGTCGGGCCGCAGCTGCCCGGTCAGAACGCCGGCGAGTTCCTCCTGGCCGTTGCCGGCCACGCCGACGACGCCCACGATCTCTCCGGCACGCACCCGCAGCGACACGTCCCGGAGACCCGGCCCGTGCTCGGCGGCGAGATGCAGCCCGCCGGCTTCCAGACGCAGCTCGCCGGGCTCGAGGGTGGGGCGCTCCACCTCCAGCAACGAGATGTCGCCGATCATCAACTCGGCGATGCGGCGCAGGTCCGCGGCGGCGACATCGGTGCCGGCGGTCACGACCCGACCCTGGCGCAACACGGTCAGGCGGTCGGCCAGTTCGGCCAGTTCGGGCAACCTGTGGGAGATGTAGATGATCGGCGTGCCCTCGTCGCGCAGGCGCAGGCAGAGCGTGATCAGCGCCTCGGTTTCGAGGGGGCCGAGGGCCGAGCTGGGCTCGTCGAGTATCAGCAGGCGCGCCCCCCAGGCAAGGCTGATGAGGATCTCCGCCTGCTGGCGGACCGCCAGCGGCAGGTCGTCCACGATCCGGTCGGCGGGAACCGACAGGTCGAGTTCCGCTGCCAGCCGCTCCACCTCGGCGCGCGCCTCGCTGGAGTTGAAGACCCGCGGCCAGGGGCGCCAGGCGGTGGTCCCCGCGCGGCGGGGGCGGCCCAGCTCGATGTTCTGAGCGACCGTGAGGCCGCGCACCAGCGAGAGTTGCTGCCGCACGTGTGCCACGCCTGCCGCCGAGCCGTCGGAGCGTCGCCGGGGGGAGTAGGGCTCGCCGAAGAGTCGCAGGGTGCCGCTGTCGGCACGCAGGGTGCCGGCCACGATCTTTGCCAGCGTGGACTTGCCGGCGCCGTTCTCGCCGACGAGCGCGTGGATCTCGCCGGGACGCAGATCGAAGTCCACGCTGTCGAGGGCCTGGGTGGCGCCGAAGGCCCGGGACACGCCGAGGCCCTCGAACGCCAGCGTCCCGCCCTCGCCTGGGTTGCTGCGACCCGTCGCCATCTCGGTGGGGCTTGCGGGGTCGCTCTGGCCGCTCATGGCGCCGGGGGAAGGGTGGCGCGGGCGGCTGCGGCGACCTCGTCCTCGTCGACGCTGACACAGCGACCGTCCTGCACGACCACCTCGCCGGCGGCGATCACCAGGTCGGCCCGGTCGGAGAGACCTGTCAGCACCAGCCCGACGACCGGGTCGTGCACGCCCACGCGGTCGACGGTGGTTATGTCCCAGGCGGCCAGGTCGGCGCCGGCGCCAGGGGTAATGGTGCCCAGTGCCGGGCGGCTGAGGCAGCGGGCCGAGCCCCGGGTGGACATCGCCAGCAGCTCGCGGGCGCTCAGCCAGTTCTCGGGTTGCGGGCTGTGCTGGCGGTGCGTCAGGGCGGCCAGGCGCAGGTCGCCCATCTGGTTGCAGCCGTCGTTGGAGGCCGACCCGGTGGTGCCGAAACCCACCGTGCAGCCGCCGTTCAGCCAGGCCCGCACGGGCGCCGGGCGGAACCCCATGCGCAGGTCGGGCGCGACGAGGTGCACGAGACCCACCCCGGCGGCGGCGTAGGAGGGGATCTCGCCACGGGGGCAGTCCACCATGTGCGCCAGCCACACCCGGTCGTTGTGCCAGCCGGCCTCGCCGATGACCTGCCAGGGGGACCTGCCGTAGCGCCGGCGGCAGAACTGGGTGTCCACCCCCTCGTAGAGGTGGGTGTGCAGGCCCACGCCCGGGTTCTCGGCGGCGATCTCGGCGAAGGAGGAGAAGACCTCGAGGCGGTCCACGTGCGGTCCGCAGGGGGCCAGGTCGATGCGGATCTTCCCCAGCGGGTCGGGGTCGTGGTAGGCGTCGATCAATTCGAGGCTGTGGCGCAGCACCTCGTCGACGCTCTGGCAGGCGTCGTCGGGCCCTTCGCCTCCCTCGCTGCGGGGATAGGTCATGGTGCCCCGCCCGGCGTTGAGGCGGATCCCCACTGCCTGAGCCTCGGAGATGATCGCCTCGAGGTAGGGCTCGGTCACCCCGCCCGGGTAGTAGTAGTGCTGGTCGGCGACGGTCGTCACGCCGCAGAGCAGCGACTCCACCATGCCGGCCCGGGCCATCGTGGCGATCGTCTCGGGGGTGAAATGGCCGTCGCGCCACCACTGCATGCAGAGCTGGCCGAGGCCCTTCAGCCACTCCTGTAGCAGGATCCGTTCGAGGTCGGGGATGCAGCGCAGCCCCACCTGGTAGAGGTGCTGGTGGGCGTTGACGAGGCCCGGCATGACGAGCAGTCGCGAGCAGTCGATGACGGTCTCTGTGGCCTGCGGCTCCAGGTCGCCGATCTCGGAAATGCGCCCATCGGCGACGCGAACGTCGACGTTCTGCAACTCCCGGTCCTCGCCGTCGAAGGTCAGGAGGACAGCCACATTGGCCAGCAAGAGTCCGGGCACGGGCGCAAGTCTGGCAAAATCGATGGGATCGCGTCGTGATGCGCCTCGTGATGTGGTCGACGGCGCCGTCCACGAACCGGCGAGTCCGGGTTCCAGCGACGGTTCGTTGCCGATTACGGTCTTGAGTAAGTTTACTCAAGACCGTAATTCAAGACCGATTCGGAACGCCGTCCGCTGATCGGTGAGACTGCCGAGGTATGGCACACGGTCCGGTGAGGGCGCACTGCGGCGGTAGCCGAGTTGTCGATACCCCCTGTACGGGTGATCCGCGTTGAGCTTCCCGGCCCGTCCCCGCCCGGCGGCGGTCGTCGTCGGTGCCAGCACGCTGGCGATTGCGTTCAACTCGGCCTACGGGTACGTGCCGGGGTTCATGGCCACGGCGCTGCGGGCCGATCTGGGCATCGACCGCTGGCACGTGGGGCTGCTCGTGAGCCTCTACTTCGGTTGCGCCGGTGTGGCGTCTCTGGCCTCCGGGCGGGTCTGCGACCGTATCGGTGGCCGGCTCACGGTGTTCGGGGGGATGGCGTTCGTCGTGGTGGCGTCGGGGCTGGCCGCCGGCCTCGGCGGCTACGCGGCGTTGCCCGCCGCCGGCGTGCTGGCGGGACTCGGCTACTCGCTCAACAACGTGGGAACCAACGTCGCCGTCGCCGGAGCCGTGCGCCCTCGGCGGCGGGCGGTGGCCCTGTCGACGCGGAGTTCGGGGATTCTGCTGATGAGCGCCCTGACCGCGGCGGTTGCTCCGGTGGTCG
>JAGWAL010000061.1 GCA_021296415.1 Acidimicrobiia bacterium
CGCGGCAACGGCGCCGCCCCAGGGTCGAGTCCTGGTCATCGCCTGCGGGGCACTGGCGCGGGAACTCGGTGAGATCACGGCCGCCATGGACGATCTGGATTTCGAGTGCCTGCCGGCCCGGCTGCACAACCGCCCCGAGCAGATTCCCGAGGCCGTGCGCCGTCGGGTCCGGGCGGCGCGAGGGACCTACGACACGATCCTCGTGGGCTACATGGACTGCGGGACGGGTGGTCTGCTGGACAGGGTCTGCGCCGAGGAGGGCGTCGCGCGGCTCCCGGGCGACCACTGCTACGAGTTGTACGCGGGCTCGGAGGTCTTCGCCGGGTTGCAGGAGGCCGAGCCGGGCACCTTCTACCTGACCGACTACCTGGTGCGCCACTTCGACCGCCTCATCCTCCGGGGACTCGGCATCGCCGAGCATCCCGAACTGCGTGACGCCTACTTCGCCAACTACACCCGGGTGGTTCACCTGGCGCAGCAGCCGGACGGCCGGCTCGAAGCGGCGGCTCGGCGCGCCGCGGCGGCTCTCGGCCTGCGGTACGAGCGGATCGTCACGGGCTACGACGGGTTGGCGGCGCCGCTACGCGCCGAGCGCCGGATACCCGTGCGGGCGGCTTGAGCATGACTGCGCAGGGCGAAGCGGCCGCCGGCCGCCGCCGCCGGAGCGACCGGCGGCGGGACGGCAGCGGCGATCTCGTCATCATCTGCTGGCGCGACATCCCCGCCCAGGTGAACGCCGGCGCGGGTGACGCCAGGGTGCAGCGCATCCTGCCGCGGCGGTTCCAGCGCGCCATCGACGAGGCGGCCATGGTGGCGGGAATGTCCTCGGCCTCGCAGTACATCGGCGAGTGGCGGCGCGTCACGCGCCGGGGCGACGGCGACGATCCGGAGGGCACCGCCCTGCGCGTCGCCGCCGAACTGGAGGCGGAGTTCCCCCGCGAGCGTCTCCGGACGTTCGCGGCGACCGGCGGGTGGGACCCGGCGCGCGGCGGGCCCTCTGCAGCGGACGGCGCGGACGCACCAGTCGGCGGCGGGCACCAGGAGGAGTGACGTGACCGAGACAGTTATCAGTTCCCGGACGCGCGAGGTGGTGATCGGATTCGAGCGCCCGTTCGTGATGATCGGCGAGCGGATCAATCCCACCGGGCGCAAGCTGCTGACCGAGGAGATGAAAGTCGGTGACTTCAGCCGCGTCGAGGCCGACGCCGTGGCCCAGGTGACGGCAGGCGCACACGTGCTCGACGTCAACGCCGGGATCCCGCTGGCCGACGAGCCGGCTCTGCTCACGCGGGCCGTCAAGCTCGTCCAGGAGGTGACCGACGTCCCGCTCTCTATCGACTCGTCGATCGTGGCGGCACTCGAGGCGGCCATCACGGTCTACGACGGCAAGCCTCTGATCAACTCCGTCACCGGCGAGGAGGAGGTCATGGAGCGGGTCCTGCCGCTTGTCAAGCGCCACGGCGCTGCCGTGGTGGCGATCTCCAACGATGAGACGGGAATCAGCGAGGATCCCGACGTGCGCTTCGACGTCGCCCGCAAGATCGTCGAGCGGGCGGCCGACCACGGCATTCCCCACTCCGACGTGGTGGTCGATCCTCTCGTGATGCCGATCGGCGCCGTGGGTACCGCAGGCCGCCAGGTCCTGCATCTGGTGCGGCGCCTGCGGGAGGAGCTGCGGGTCAACACGACCTGCGGGGCCAGCAACGTCAGCTTCGGACTGCCCGAGCGCCACCTGATCACCGGCACCTTCCTCGCCATGGCGATCGGCGCCGGTATGACCTCGGCCATCATGAACCCGCTGCACCCGGAGGTGAAGAACGCGGTCATGGCGGCCGACGTGCTGGCCGGGAACGATCGCGACTGCATGGCCTGGATCGGCGAACACCGGGAACTCGGCGCGCTCGGCGGGGGGATCGGCCGGCGTCGAGGTGGACGGCGGCGCGGCGCGGCCTGAGCGGCCCGCCCGGGGCCGACCGACCATGGTCCGGCACATCGGGCTGTCCCCCCGTCCCGTCAGTCCGACGGTCTCCCGACCCGTCATCCCGGCGTGACTGACAATCCCGCTGCCGAAGTCAGCGGCAGCAGCGATCGCCGCGTGGTGTTCACGCCGTCGGGCATCGAGGTGTCGGTGCCGACCGGCACGAGCGTGCTGGATGCGGCCCGCGCCGGCGGCGTGGATCTCGACTCGGTCTGCGGGGGACGCGGCCTGTGCGGGCGCTGCCAGGTGGTGCCCGCCCTCGGCCGGCACGCCAAGTGGGACATCGCCGCCACCGCGGAGGCGCTGTCGGCACCCGGCAGCGTCGAACGCACCTACAGAGGGCGCCGGCCGCTGGCGGAGGGGCACCGTCTGGGATGCCACGCCCTCGTGGCCACCGACGTGGTCGTCGACGTCCCCGCCACCAGCGCCGTCCGGCGCCCCGTGGTCCGCAAGACCATTGACCTCGGTGACGTGCTCCTCGACCCGGTCGTCACGCTGCACTACCTGGAACTGCCCGTGACGAGTCTCGGCGACGAGGTGAGCGACGCCGAGAGGGTTGCGGCGGCGCTGGCCGGCGACTGGGGGCTGGAGGATGTGGCCGTACCGCTCGCCGCGCTGGCCGACCTGCACGCGGCCATCGGCGAGGGCAAGGGGTCGCTGACCGCGGTCGTCCATGGCGGGCGCCGGTTGCTGACCGCCCGTCCCGGCTATTCCGACGGCGCATGGGGTGTGGCCATCGACGTGGGATCCACCACCCTTGCCGGCTACCTCCTGGATCTGGCCACCGGTGAGGTCGTCGCCACCGGGGGTCGCATGAACCCGCAGATCCGCTTCGGCGAGGACCTCATGAGCCGGGTGTCCTACGTCATGATGAACCCCGGCGGAGCTGCCGCGCTGACCGAGGCGGTCCGCGACGCTCTCGACGAACTCGTCGGCGAGTTGTGCGAGGCGGCGTCGGCTCCCCGGGAGCAGGTGCACGACATCGTCGTCGTCGGCAATCCCATCATGCACCATCTGGTCCTGGGCCTGGATCCGACGCCGCTGGGCACTGCCCCCTTCACCTTGGCCGTGCGTCGGAGCGTGGAGGGAGCGGCCACCGACATCGACCTCCACCTGCCCCATGCGTCGCTGTACGTGGCGCCGTGCATCGCCGGCCACGTGGGGGCCGACTCGGCCGCCGCCACCCTTGCCGAGGGGCCGCATCGAGCCACGAGTCCGCAACTGCTGGTGGACGTGGGCACCAACGCCGAGATCGTCCTGGGTGACGGCCAGAGGGTCTTCGCCGCCTCGAGCCCCACCGGGCCGGCCTTCGAGGGCGCCCAGATCAGTTGCGGCCAGCGCGCCACCGCCGGAGCGATCGAGCGGGTCCGCATCGACCCGGCCAGCCTCGAGCCCCGCTTCAAAGTGATCGGCTGTGACGTCTGGTCGGACGATCCGACCTTCGCCGAGGCACTCGGGTCGCTGCAGGTCTCGGGGGTCTGCGGTTCGGGCATCATCGATGTCATCGCCGAGATGTTCCTCGCCGGCGTGATCGACCGCCACGGCGTCGTGCAGGGTCACCTCGCCGAGCACACGCCAAGGGTCACCGCCGACGGGCGCACCTTCGCCTACGAGTTGCAGAGCGAGCCGGTGTGGCTGCGGATCACCCAGAACGACGTCCGGGCGATCCAGCTGGCGAAGGCTGCGCTGCGAGCCGGCATCGACCTGCTCGCCGAACATGCCGGAGTCGCCGAGGTGCACGACATCCGCCTGGCGGGGGCTTTCGGGGCGCACATCGACCCCGTCCGGGCACTGGTACTGGGCCTCGTGCCCGACGCACCGGTGGACGGCGTGCGGTCGGTGGGCAACGCATCCGGAACGGGTGCCGCCCGGATGCTGCTCTCCGGCGCTCAGCGCGACGAGATCGAACAGCTCAGCGAGCGCATCGTCAAGATCGAGACCGCCACCGAGGCCCGTTTCCAGGAGCTGTTCGTGGCGGCCATGGCGTTCCCGCACGAGACGGCGCCAAGCCCGCATCTGGCGCAGGTCGTGGACCTTCCGCCGGCCGATGACGGCCAGTCGCCCAAGGTGGCCGCCGGAACCCAACGACGCCGGCGGCGCGTACGGTGAGCGCCGCCACCCCGCCGTCGTTCCGGTGAAGGCATGTCCCGGGCCCCGATCCGGGAGCATGTCCCGGACTCGATCCGGGGCCGGAATCCAGATCGATGATTCAGCACCTCAGACCAGCGAGACAGGTGAACCGATGAGCGAACCACGAAGACGCAGGGGCGGCGGGCGGGCCGCCCGCCAGGCGGCGCAGGCGGCGGCGGCACCGGTGACGGTCCCCTACCTGGAGCGCAGCGGACCGCCGGTGGAGATCCTCGACGAAGAGGGTCTGGTGCGCATCGAGGAGGCGGCGGAGACCCTGCTGGCCGAGGTTGGCGTGGCCTTCCAGGAGTTCCCCCTGGCGCTCGAGCTGTGGCGGGAGGCGGGGGCCGATGTGGACGGAGAGTTGGTGCGCTTCCCCCGCGGGCTGTGCCGGCGGATCGTGCAGCGCAGCGCCCCCGCGGTCTACGTCCAGCACGCCCGCAACCCGGCGCGCAGCGTCAAGATCGGAGCCAACAGCACCGTCTTCGTCCCCAACTACGGCTCCCCGTTCGTGACCGACCTGGATCGCGGCAGGCGCTACGCCACGCTGGAGGACTTCCACAACACCGTGAAGCTCACCTACGCGCTGCCGCACCTGCACCACAGCGGCGGCACGGTGTGCGAGCCGGTGGACGTCCCGGTGAACAAACGGCACCTCGACATGATCTACGCCCACCTGCGCTACACCGACAAGCCGTTCATGGGGTCGGTGACCGCAGCCGAGCGAGCCGCCGACTCCATCGAGATGGCCCGCATCGGCTTCGGCGGGGACCTCGGCGACCGCACGGTCATCACCTCGCTGATCAACGCCTCCTCGCCCATGCGCTGGGACGCCACCATGCTGGGGGCCGCAACCACCTACGCCCGGGCCAACCAGGCCTGCGTCATCAGCCCGTTCATCCTGGCCGGGGCGATGTCGCCGGTGACTGTCCGCCCAGGCCCTGGCCGAGGCGCTGTCGGGAATGGCCTACCTGCAGCTGGTGCGCCCCGGTGCCCCGGTCGTCTTCGGCACCTTCGCCTCCACCATGTCCATGGCCAGCGGTGCGCCCACCTTCGGCACGCCCGAGGCGGGCCAGGCCATCTACGTCATGGCCGCCCTCGCCCGCCGGGTGGGCGTGCCGTTCCGCTCCGGCGGCCAGTTCACCTCCTCGAAGGCCCCCGACGCCCAGGCCGCCTACGAGTCGGCGCACACGCTGTTGCCCACCCTCCAGGCCGGGGTGAACTTCGTGCTGCACGCCGCCGGCTGGCTGGAGGGCGGGCTGGCGCTGTCCTACGAGAAGCTCATCCTGGACGCCGACCAGCTGGGCGCCATGGCAGTGCTCGCCCGCGGCGTGGACACGTCCGACAACGGACTGGCCCTCGAGGCGTTCCGCACCAACACACACGGCGATCACTTCCTGGGCAACCCGCACACGCTGGCCAACTTCGAGACCGCCTTCTGGCGCTCCGAACTGGCCGACCACAACAGCTACGAGCAGTGGCTCGAAGAGGACTCACGCAGTGCCGCCCAGCGCGCCAACGCCCGCTGGAAGCAACTGCTGGCGGACTACGAGGCACCGCCCATCGACGAAGCCGTCGACGCCGAACTCCGCGACTACGTCGCCCGCCGCAAGGCCGAGATGCCCGACGAGATCGGCTGACCGCCCGGTGTCAGACCGGCGGCGCAATCAGACCGTCGGGTCAAGCCGATCCGCGCGCGCCGTCACAGGCGGGCGTCGATGATTGTGAGGTCGTAGGCGCCGAGTTGCCCGTCGGCGGTCACGAGGGTGAGCGACTCGGCCTGCACCTGGGCGACCAGCATGCGGTCGAACGGGTCCGCGTGGTGCGGGGGAAGCACGGCGGCGGCTTCGGCGTGCGCCGCCGTGATGGGCAACTCCTCGAATCCGCAGGCCACGAGTTCGGCCACCAGCCCCTCGGGGTAGGAGATCCTGCCTTTGGCTCGCGCGATGCCGAGTTCCCACGGTGTCACCGCCGAGAAGTACACCTCGCCGGCCTCTGTGAGGTGGTTCCGGCACTCGGCTCCGAGCGGGGTCGGGTGTCCGAGCGCCCAGAGGGCGACGTGGCTGTCCAGCAGCAACCTCACGGCGCAGCGTGGCGCGCCGACTGCTCGAACAGTGCGGTGACCTCATCGTCGGAGCCGACGATGTCGTCGAGTACCTGCACCCGACCGATCCAGGTCCCCAGCGCACGGCTGCTCCGGGCTGGCGGCCAGGCGATGATCTTCGCCACGGGTCGCCCGTTGCGGGCCACGATCACGTCGCTGCCCGCCTCGGCCTCCCGGATCAACTCCGAAAGCCGGCTCTTCGCCTCATGCGTGTTCACCATGACTGTTGTCATGGTCCTAGTCTAGCTAAGGTCATATACCAGCGCGATCTCCCGACATCCCTGCTCTCGATTCCCCGAGGCCCCCGCCCTCGCGCGCCGTTCCCGTCCGGGTGACACAGTCGTTCCGGCGGGAGGCCGGGGCCATCTGTACTGCGGTCCGGGCGCCGCTGCTGTCACAGGCGTCTCGGGGCCACACTGGCGCTCGGCGAGGTCCGAGTCCGGGTCGCGGGTCACAGCAACGGCAGCGCTGGCGCTAGGGATGTGGTGAACGCGTCCGAAGTCAGGCTTGATCGTCGCTGTCGTCGGCACCCGCTGGCGAACTATCGCGCGGTGGCCGGGGTCTGTCCTGCTGTCGCTCGGGCACCCACAAGTACGTGCGAGCGCCACTGGTGACCTTGGCCACAGGCAGTGAGGGAAGATCGGGGTGGCGCCAGTTGATTCCGGCGGCGTTGTTTCCCTTCGCTCGGTTGCAGTAGTCGTGCGCTGCCTGAAGATTGTCAACGTGGCGCAACTTGGATTCGAGCGCCGTACCGGGTGACGCTCGCCCATTCAAGAAGTCGAAGTAGCCGAACTTCTTGGGGATCACACTCCGGTCGCCAATCGTGGCGGGACAATCTGCGAGACAGGCAGAATACTTCCGCTCGGATGGATTGCCCTGGCGGAATTGGCAGAATCGACACGCGCCGACCGTTCAGGAGTCGGCAGTTGCGCCTGAAATCGACCCGATGATCTGCCTCGGAAACGTCACGGTTGACGACTGGGGTTCGCTGAGACGAGCGATTGGGAGCTGGCCGGCGCGGGCGATTGACTCGCGCCGCGCTGGCGCATTCTCACCTGCGCTTCCGGACCGTCTCGGACA
>JAGWAL010000017.1 GCA_021296415.1 Acidimicrobiia bacterium
GGTCGGCACCCAACTGGTGGCGGACTTCCACGACGGCGAGTCGTGGCTGGAGTTGCCCCACCACACCGACTGGGACCAGCGGCGCGAGCAGCCGATCTATCCGAGCACGACGCCGATCTACGCCGTCCCCGACGACGATGCCTACGTAGAGCGGACGATGCCTAGGTAGAGCGGGCGATGCCTAGGTCGAGCGAGAGCCGGAGCAACCAAGGAGAGTGAACAGATGGCGGAGATGAGCAACGCCGAGTTGGTGCGCAAGACCTACGACGCCTTCAACAGTCGCGATTTCGAAGCCGCGATCGAATGCGTGCACGAGGACTTGGACTGGACCGAGGTGGCCAGCGGGCGCCGCTACCAGGGACCGGAGGGGATGCTGCGGGAGTACCGCGAGTGGGCGCGGGCCTTCCCCGACGGCTCGGCCGAGATCACGAACCTCATCGAGGGCGGGGAATGGATCGTCGTGGAGTTCACGGTCCGGGGCACCAACACCGGGCCGATGATGGGGCCCGACGGCGAGATCCCGCCCACGAACGCCAAGATCGAGTTGCAGTCCTGCGACGTGCTGCGCGTCGTGGACGGCCGTGTCGCCGGGGGACGCAGCTACTTCGACCTCAACACCGTCACGCGCCAAGTCGCCGCGGACGGATCGGAGTCGACGCCGTTGCTGTGACGGGCCGGCCGCCGCAGCGACGGTGGCCCGTCAGATGACGCCGTCCGCGGCGAGTTGAGCCATCTGCTCGGCGCCGAGGCCCAGGACTCCCGACAGGACCTCCTCGTTGTGTGCTCCGAGGTCGGGGCCGGGCCAGCGGAGCCGCCCCGGCGTCTCGGACAGCTTGGGCACGACGTTCTGCATCGGCAGTTCGCCGATCTCGGGGTGGGTGAGGCGCACGATGGCCTCCCGGGCCGCGAAGTGGGGGTCGCTGAGCATCTCCGGTGCCCGGTAGATGTGCCCCGTCGGCACACCGTTCTGCTCCAGGATCTCGTCCAGCTCATCGGCCTCCAGGCCGGAGCTCCAGACCGAGATCAACTCGTCCAACTCCGTCTGGTGCGTGCCGCGGGACACGTGCGTGGCATAGCGCTCATCGTTTGCCAGTTCCGGCCGTCCCATGGCCTCGGCAAGCCGCCGGAACACCGTGTCCTGGTTGGCGGCGATGATGACCATCTGCCCGTCGGCCGTGGGGTACACGTTCGACGGCGCCACGTTGGGAATGATCGCCCCGCTCCGCTCGCGGATGTACCCGGCCACCGCGTACTCGGGGACGAGTGACTCCATCACACCCAGCACGGCCTCATAGATAGCGGAGTCCACGATCTGGCCGCGGCCGGTGCGCTCGCGGGCGTGCAGGGCGCACAGAGCCCCGACACAGGCGAAAGTGGCGGCGAGAGTATCGCCGATACTGATACCCACCCTGCTCGGCGGAGCGTCCGGATTGCCGACCACGTAGCGCAGGCCCCCCATGGCCTCACCGACAGAGCCGTAGCCGGGACGCCCGGCGTAGGGGCCGGTCTGGCCGAAGCCCGTGACCCGCACCAGGATCAGGCGCGGGTTGATGGCCGAGAGTTCCTCGTATCCCAGGCCCCAACGCTCCAGCGTGCCGGGCCGGAAGTTCTCCACCATGATGTCGGAGGAGGCGACGAGCCGCCGCACGATGTCCTGGCCGCGTGGCTCGCGCAGGTTGAGCGTGACCGACTTCTTGTTGCGGGCCAGTACGGGCCACCACAGCGAGTGACCCCCGGCGCGTTCCCGACCCCACTGCCGCATGGGGTCACCGACGCCGGGTTGCTCGATCTTGATGACCTCGGCACCGAAGTCAGCGAGGAGTTGCCCGCAGAACGGTCCGGCGAGCAGGACACCGGTCTCCAGGACGCGGAGCCCGTCGAGCGCTGGAGCCATCGATCGCTCCATCGGCCGCCGCCTGCCGGCTGTCCCAGTGGGTGCGAACGACGCCTGCTACAGGGCGCCGAGAGCAGCGTCGTAGTCGGGTTCGTCGCTGATCGGGGTGACGAGTTCGGCATGGGCGACGTTGCCGTTCTCGTCGATCACCACCACGGCCCTCGCACACAGCCCCGCCAGCGGCCCATCGGCGATCTGCACGCCGTAGGCGTCGTAGAAGTCCGGCGAGCGGAACGTCGACGCGCAGGACACGTTCTCGATGCCCTCGTCGCCGCAGAACCGTGCGGCCGCGAACGGCAGATCCACCGAGACGCACAGGACGGTGGTGTCGCCGAGGCCCCCGGCACGCTCGTTGAAGGTCCGCACCGACGTGGCGCACGTCGGTGTGTCGATGCTCGGGAAGATGTTCAGCACCACGCGCTGTCCCGCGAAGTCGCCGAGGTTCACCGGCGCCAAGCCGTCGCCGGTGAGGCTGAAGTCCGGAGCGGGCGCACCCACGCCGGGCAGGTCGCCGCCGGTGTGCATGATGGTCCCGCGAAATTCGATTTCGGCCATGGTGGATCCTCCCTCGGTGATTCCTCCGCCGCTGTTTTCTAGCCGATCCGCGGGCCGATGCCTCCGGCCGCGGCCCGCGGTGGCCAGATCGCCGGAGCACGAGCCCCCGGCTCGCCGATTCCACGACCCCGGCGTCGCGCACGCTCACTCAAGGCACGAGTGACACTCTGTACGGATTCGCCGCGCGCTCCGATGGCAGATGCCGGGCCCCGAACCGGTACCGTGAATCGCGAACATCGCCCCGAACACTCGCAGCCCCCGGCGCCCGCGGCGGCGGAGCCCCCGACTCGAGGAGAACATGAGCACCTACCGTCCGCCCCTGCAGGACATGCAGTTCGTCCTCGAGCACATCTGTGACGTGCGCTCGCTGGCCAAGCTGGAAGCCTTCCAGTCGTTCGATCCCGACAGCCTCGAGGACATCCTCACCGAGGCGGGTCGCTTCTTCTCGGAGGTCTTCGCGCCGCTGAACCGCATCGGCGACTCCACGCCGAGCATTCGAAACGACGACGGCACCGTCACCACGCCGCCCGGTTTCCGCGACGCCTACGAGGCGTACGTGGAGGCCGGCTGGGGCTCGGCCGCCTTCGGCCCCGAGGTCGGCGGGGGCGGCCTGCCTTGGGCCGTCGGGTTGGCCCTCCAGGAGATGATGACGGCGTCGAACCTGGCGCTGTCACTCTGCCCGCTGCTGACGCAGGGCGGCATTCACCTGCTTGCGCTGCACAGCAGCGCGGCCCAGCGAGCCAAATACCTGCCGAAGCTCGTGGCCGGCGACTGGACCGCCACGATGCTGCTCACCGAGCCACACGCCGGATCGGATCTCGGCGCCCTGTCGACGCGCGCCGAGAGGGCCGACGACGGCAGCTATCGCCTGTTCGGCCAGAAGATCTTCATCACCTGGGGCGAGCACGACATGGCGGACAACACCATCCACCTGGTGCTGGCCCGCACGCCCGATGCCCCTGCCGGCTCGCGCGGCATCTCGTGCTTCATCGTCCCCAAGTACCTGCCCGACGCCTCCGGCAGCCTCGGCGAGCGCAACGACATCACCTGCGTGTCCATCGAGCACAAGCTGGGAATCCATGCCAGCCCCACGTGCGTGATGTCCCTCGGCGAGCGGGACGGCGCCGTGGGCTACGTCGTCGGCGAGGAGAACATGGGCATGGTGTACATGTTCACGATGATGAACAACGCCCGGCTCGGCGTCGGGCTGGAGGGTGTCGGGGTGGCCGACAGGGCCTATCAGCAGGCCCTCGACCACGCCTGCGAGCGCCTCCAGGGCCGCCGGCCCGGCACGGCCGCAGGTGCGCGCGCCCCGATCGTGGAGCACCCCGACGTGCAGCGCATGTTGCTCACCCAGAAGGCCTACATCGAGGCGATGCGCTGCCTGTGCTACTTCAACGCCACCGCGCTCGACCTCGCCCAGCACCATCCCGACGAGACGGAACGGCGCGCCGCGCAGGAGTTGTGCGACCTGTTGACACCGCTATCCAAGGCCTGGTGTACGGACCTGGCCAACGAAACGACATCCCTGGCGCTGCAGGTCCACGGCGGGATGGGCTACGTGGAGGAGACCGGAGCGGCGCAGTACTGCCGGGACGTCCGCATCGCCGCCATCTACGAGGGTACAAACGGCATCCAGGCCATCGACCTCGTCGGGCGCAAGCTGCCCGTGCGCGGCGGCGCGATCGTGCACGAGTTGCTGGACAGCGTCGAATCGACCGCCGAGGCGCTGCACGACGACCTCTCTGCCCTCCGGGCGCCGCTGACCGAGGCTGCCGCCGCAGCACGCTCCTGCAGCGATTGGTTGCTGGCGCATCCGGGCGATGCCGCCTTGGCGGGCGCCGCCCCCTACCTGCGCCTACTGGCCAGCGTCGTGGGCGCTTGGCTGCTGGTCCGTTCGGCCGAGGCGGCCCGCGCGGAGATCATCGCCGGGGCGACCGGGGCGGAGGCCGATGCTCTGGAGGCCAAGATCGTCACCGCCGAGTTCTTCTGCCGCCAGTTGCTGCCGCAGGCCATGTCGCTGGCGCCGGCGGTCACCGGGGGTGCCGGCATTCTCGCCACCCTCAGTCCCGCGCAGTTGCGCTGATTGAGCAGGGCGCGCCGACGCTAGGCAGTCGGTTCGGTGATACCGAGTTGACCCTCTATGCGCGCCAACCGATCCCCTTGGCCGCCCATGCGGTCAACCAATCGGTCGACGGTAACCCTCAGATCGCGGATGTCCAGCTTCAACCAACCGAACAGAACCATCATCAGGCCCGCCAGACCCGCGAACTGTCCCCAATCCATACTTCCTCCTCGAGATCTCGGTCGCCTCGGGGGAAGCTCCCCGAGCTTTCCCGCCGGGCATGGGCCGCGGCGGCTCAGCCGCCGGTGATCCTGCCCACGGGCATCGTTGCGTCCAGGGTGCCGTCGGGCGCAGAGGCGGCGCAGACGAACCGGGTGAGCGGCGCGAACTCACCGATCTGGGGGAATGTGACCAGCATGATCCGTACCCCGTTCTCGGCCACGATCATGCGATAGCGGTAGTCCACGTTGGCGTTGGGGCCTGCCTCGTCCTCGTGGCCCTCGTGGGCAAACAGGCCGGCGACGTGCAAGCGCGGCCGGGATGCTGCGGGACCAGCGCCCGACTCCGAGGCCTCCCACGCCGGCCGGCTGTCCGGGTCGTATCCCGGCGACATGCGCAGAGCCACTCCCGCCTCGTCGGTGACGATCACCTCGAAGTCGCTGTCGGTGGTGTTGGTGACACGGAAGAGCACGCTCTCACCGGGTTCCACACTGAAGTCCAGCGGCTCGCAGCCGTCCGGGCCGGCGACCACCTCCTCGGGGCGCGGCGGCGACAGTTCCTCGTCACCGCCGAGGAACAGCACCATCGCCACCGCGACCCAAGCCAAGCCGACGGCGACGGCTCCCCACATCACGACGCGCCACAGGCGGGTGCGATCCGGCTTGCCGCGCCGGCGCCTGCGTCGAGCCCCGGCGCCGGCCTGTTGGGCCATCCGACCCACCGCGGCCGGGGAACGGGAAGAGGCCGAGCGGCCGACCCGCCGTTTCTCAGGACCGGCGCTCATCCCTGCTGCGGGACCGCCTCTGGATGCTCGGGAGGCACCCCCACGGCCCCCGAGCAGGCGGCGCCGGGCTCGGGGGCCGTCGGTCCATCGAACAGGTACACGTCCAGGAAGCGATCGAAGCGTGGATCATCGAGGGCGTCGAGGGGGAGTTGGCGCGCCCAGGCGGTCAGCACCAGCGGGCTCTCCTGCTCCTCGTAGGGCGAGACCAGCACGTGCGACGACTCGGTCGCCAGCACCGCCAATCGCCGGCGCACCTCCGGAGCCACGTCGGAACGGTAGGTCACCCAAACGGCACCGTGCTCCAGGGAATGCACGGCCAATTCGTCGAGCACGGGCACCGTGTAGAAGCCGCAGTTGAGCCAGACCCCCAGGTGCGGCCCGCCGGCGGGCGGCGACGTCGGGTACTCGACATCGTGGCGCACGTGGTCGACGCCCGTCACCGGCACCGCCACGACTCCGTCGATGCCCTCGGGGGACCCGGCGGAGCCATCGGGCGTCTCGGGCAGCGGTCCGGCGGACTCGGCCATCGTCGACACCGTCGGCAGGACATCCGCCAGGTCGGAACCGACGCGCCCACCACTCCCCGCGCGCGGCTCATCGACGGTCTCAGCAGGAGGCTCCGAGCCCTCCACCGGCGCGGGGGGAGGCTGCGCCGCGGACTCCGCGGTCGGCTCGGAGGCTCCGTTCCCGCCGCAGGCGGCGACGAGGAGAATCGAGGCCACCAGCGTCGAAGCCCTCCTTCGGAGCATCTCCATCGGTGTGCTTGTCCCTCCACGTCGCCGGATCGCGGTCGCTGGATGGCCGGCACCGTCCCTCGGCGCGGTCGAACCTCCCGCCCGACACTACGGGACAGAGGCACGATTCCACGACCCGGCCGCCCGGCGGTCCCGTCTTGACTAGCTGCCTCACCTCTGACGCGGGCCGGAACGCCGGGACGGTCACCGCCGCCGGCTCTAACCTCCGCCCCGTGACCGACTCCACGGACAGTCACCCGAAGCGGTCGCCCCGCGCCGGAGTCGATGCGCCGCTGCACAGCCGCTACCCCCCTCCGGGGGGTGCCGTGGCGATCGTGACCGGCGCGGCGAGCGGTATCGGGGCGGCGCTGGCCCGGCGCCTGGCGGCCGACGGAGCCCGGGTCGTGGTCAGCGACATCGACGCCACGGGCGCCGCAGCCGTCGCCGCGGACATCGGCGGCGCGGCCCGCACACTCGACGTGTCCGACGCGGCGGCCACCCGCCGCCTGATCGACGACGTGGAGCGCTCGCTCGGCCCCGTCGAGATCTACTGCTCCAATGCGGGCCTGCTGATTCCTGGCGGGCTCGAGACCGCAGCCGCAGGCTGGCAGCGGAGTTGGGAGGTGCACGTCATGGCCCACTTCCATGCGGCGGCGGCTCTGGTTCCCCGTTGGCGTGAACGCGGCGGCGGCATCCTCGTGGTAACGGCCTCCGCAGCGGGCCTGCTGACCCAGCTGGACTCGGCCTCCTACGCCGTCACCAAGCATGCTGCGGTCGCAGCCGCCGAGTGGCTCGCCATCACGCACGGGGACGAGGGCGTGCAGGTTGCGGCCCTGTGCCCGCAGGCGGTGCGGACGCCGCTGCTGGAGGGCTCGACGGGTTCGCGCGAATCGCCGGAACCTGCCGGTGCCGCACCGGCAGCGCGTTCTGCCGCCGCGATCGACGGCGTGCTGGAGCCCGAGGCGGTCGCCGATGCCACGGCCGAGGCTCTCCGCGAGGGGCGGTTCCTCGTCGTGCCGCACCCCGAGACGGCCGCATACGCCAGGCGCCGCGCCGAGGATCCCGACCGCTGGCTGGCGGGAATGCGTCGCCTCGCCCGTCGATTGTCCGGATAGCGCCGGCCGCCATTCACTCAGGAGTCGGCGACGGCTCCGACGGTTCCAGGAGTTCCGCCAGCGCCTCCATCACCGCGGCCGCCACGCGCTCGCGATCCCGGCGCTCGCTCGGCTCCAGCGGCGGCAGCGACTCCACCAGCACGCGCACGGTGGGACGGTTGCGCCCCCGCCGCAGCCGCGGGAAGCGGCGACCCAGCGGCCACACCTGGTCGGTGCCGGTGATGGCGCACAGGGCCAGCGGGACATCGCTGCGGGCCGCCAGGATGCCGATCCCCGCCGCCGGCGGACCGACACCTCCCGGACGCTCCTCGGGAAGGATCACGCGCCCTTCGGGCATGAGCACGACCGACTCGCCGCGGTTGAGAGCCTCGAGGCACGCCTTGACTCCGCCCAGCGCGGCCCTGCCGGGCTCCATCGGGATGCATCCTCCCGCCCGCAGCAGCCGGCCCATCAGCCAATGGTCGAAGTATCGCTTGGCGACGACGATGTGCATCGAGGCCCGGTAGTTCCAGAAAAGGCGGAACCCCACCACGATGTCGAACATGCTGCGATGGTTGCCGGCAAAGATCGCCGGTGCCGGCACGGGCAATACCTGCGGTACGTCCCAGCGCGCCATCACCGCTGCAGGCAGCCGGACGACCGTCCCCAGAAAGCCGAATCTGCGGTGGTGGCTGGTTCGGTGACCGCTGGTGGGCCGCATCGGCGGCATCGTAGAGGCCTCCGCGCCTCCTCCCGGGTCCAATACGCTTGTGACCGAACAGGAGGTGAGTTCGTGGTCCACACAGAGCTCCCGGACGGGCGGGAACGCCCGGAGTCTCCGCAGCGCGAGGCCCGCGTCGATCTGACCGTCGGCGGTATGCACTGCGGAGCCTGCGCCGCGCGCATCGAGAACACCCTGCGCGCCACCGCCGGTGTTGCGGCGGCGCAGGTCAACTTCGCGGCCCGCCGCGCCAGCGTCTCCTACGACGCGCAGTTGCTGAGCGAGCGGGACGTGCTGGCATGCATCGAGCACTTGGGCTACCAGGCCACTCCGGGCCGCCTGCACATCGAGGGCGAGGAGCCGGGCTGGACGGGCGGGGGCGCCCTGCTGGTCACGCTCGCCCTTGCCGCCGCCTCGATGCTGGTCTCATCCATCGAGGCGCTGCGCTTCACCGGCTGGCAGTGGCTCGTTCTGGGAATCACCATGCCGGTCGTCCTGATCAGCGGGCTGGCATTCCACCGGCCCGGCTGGAAGGCGGTGCGGCGGCGCCACGCCACCATGGACACGCTCGTCTCACTGGGATCGCTGGTGGCATGGGGTTGGTCGGCGGTCATCACGATCGGCGATCTCGCCGGGCACGTCTACTTCGACACTGCGGCGGTCATCGTGGCCGTCGTGCTGCTGGGCCGCCGCCTCGAGGCGCGGGCCCGGCAGCGGGCGGGCGACGCCATCGGTGCTCTGGCGCAACTCGGCGCCGGCTCCGTCCGGCTCCCCGACGGCAGCGACGTGCCGCCGGAGCGGCTCGCCGTGGGGATGCGCTTCCTGGTGCGACCCGGCGAGAGGATCGCGGCCGACGGCGTGGTGATCGAGGGCCACTCCGCCGTCGACACGTCGGTTATGACCGGGGAACCGGTGCCGGTCGAGGTCGGCCCCGGCGGCGAGGTGACCGGCGGCACGCTCAACACCAACGGCTCGCTCGTGGTGGAGGCCCGCCGGGTGGGCGCCGACGGAACCCTGGCGCAGGTTGTCCGCCTCGTGGAGGAGGCACTGGTCCGCAAGGCACCGATCCAGCGACTTGCCGACCGGATCTCGGCGATCTTCGTCCCCGCCGTGGTCCTCGTGGCGCTGGCCACGCTGGTGGGATGGCTGCTGGCGGGATCCGCGGGTGAGGCCATCAGCCCTGCCGTGGCCGTGCTGATCGTGGCCTGCCCGTGCGCCCTCGGTCTGGCAACCCCGGCGGCGTTCCTCGCCGGCAGCGGGCGCGGTGCCCGGATGGGAGTGATCATCCGCGGCCCCGACGCCCTGGAGGCCGCACGGAACATCGATGTGGTCGCCCTGGACAAGACGGGCACGATCACCGAGGGACGGCTGGAGGTCGTTGCGACCGGGACCGGCGCCGGAACGACCGAAGCCGAACTGCTGGCGATGGCTGCGGCACTCGAGGCCCGTTCCGAGCACCCCCTGGCGGAGGCGGTCGTCCGGGCGGCAAGGCTGGTGGAGCGGGGTTCCGCATCGCCGGGGGCCACAGACGGCAGCCACACGGTGGAGGACTTCCGGAACCTGCCGGGGTTCGGTGTCCAGGGGCGGGTGTTCGCGGCGGCTCCGAACGACTCCGGCGGCGCCAGCACCGGAGCGTTCGAGCGCGACCGCCCCCGCGGGACGCTCGTGACGGCCGGCCGGCGCGAACTGTTCGATCACGTCCCGCAGGCCCTGGAATCCGCCGCGGACCGCCACTCCGCCGACGGGCGCACGCTCGTGTTCGTCGGCTCCGACGGCACCGCCATGGGGTTCCTGGCGTTGGCGGACACCGTCAAGACCACGAGCGCCGCAGCCGTCGCAGCCTGGAAGCAACTGGGCCTGGAGGTCGTGCTGCTGAGCGGCGACAACGCGGCCGCGGCCGAGCAGGTGGCGCGGGAGGTTGGCATCGACCGCACGCTCGCCGAGCTGAGCCCCGCCGAGAAGGCGGCGGAAATCGAGCGTCTCCAGGCGGGAGGTCGTCGCGTGGCAATGGTGGGCGACGGCGTGAACGACGCTCCGGCCCTGGCCGCCGCCGAGTTGGGCGTGGCCATCGGCACAGGCGCGGACGTGGCGGCCGAGGCGTCGGATCTGACCCTCGTGGGCGATGACCTGCGCGTCGCCGTCGACGCCCTCGGGCTGGCGCGCCGCACCCTCGGCACCATCCGGGGAAACCTGTTCTGGGCGTTCGCCTACAACACCGCTGCCATCCCCCTGGCTGCGGTGGGACTGCTCCGTCCGGAGATCGCGGCGGCGGCCATGGGGCTATCGTCGCTCTTCGTGCTCGGCAACTCGCTGCGTCTCAGCCGCTTCGGAAGCGTGCGCGCGTCCCGATGAGCCGCCGCACGGCCGGACCGGCGACCGGCAGACTCGTCGCAGCGGGACCCCCGACCCGCCGATGACTCCTGGCAGCGTGTCGCCGGCATCCGGACACATCCCGCTCGACGGGCCGTACTACGACCTGCTGCGGCCGGGGGTCGAATTGCCGCGCCAGCCCGGCGTCACCATCGACAGCGGCTTCTGCGCCGTCTACCAGGCCCTCGTCGGCGAGCGACTCCCGCTGGTGCAGAACCGGCGGACCTGCGCCGAGGTGACCGGATCCGATCAGCCACTCGTCAGTCCCGCCCTCATCATGGCGCTGTCGGTCGGCCACACCACGACCGTCAGCCGGCGCGTCGTCGCCAACCTCTTCTACCGCGACGTGCGCCTGCCGCATCCCGTCTTCCAGGGCCAGACGATGGAGACCACGGTTCGCGTGCGGGCCATGCGGGACGGGCGTCCCCGCCCCGACCGCCCACCGCGCGGCATGGTCCTCGTCGACTGCGAGAGCACCGCCGACGGTGTCGTGGCGGCCACGTACCAGCGCTGTCCCCTGCTGCCGACCCTGGGGAACGACCTGCCGGGCTTCGCCGACGACATCGGCAGCGGCGCCGCCAGTGACGACCTCACCGGCGGGATCGACCTGGAGACCTGTGCCGAGATGGTGCCCGGTGACTGGCGGCTGGGGTTGCTCGGCGACCCGGACGACTGGGAGGTCGGGACGACCGTGGCCGATCCGCTGCGGGACTACATCGACAACACGCCGGCACTGCTGCACCTCACCCACAACCTGGCGTTCGTGCACCGCGACGCCGAGGTGTCGCCGTACGGGCGCCGCCTGGTGAACGGCCTGCAGGTGGTGGGCATGGCGGAGGCCTCCCTCAGCCGGGTACTGCGCGGCATGGCGACCGTGGTGGCGTGGGGCTACTGCAACCACACCGGACCGGTCTTCGAGGCCGACCTGCTGTCGTTCTCGCACACCCTGCTCGGCGAGACCGCCGCCGGCCAGGGCCGCCTGCGTGCCGTGCGGGCGGAGGCGACCGCCCATCGCCAGGACGGCCCCGCCCACGTTCTGGACTGGACGCTCGCCGCCGTCACCCCCTGAGGGATTCCCGGTCCGGCGGCCGCCTCCGGTCCGGCCGGCTGCGTTCAGTTCCTGAGCAGCGAGCGGACCAACTCCGGGGTGGCCGGCAGCGTCGTGACCGCGCCAGGCCGTCCGATGGCGTCGTCGATGGCCGAGGCGATGGCCGCGCCGCAGGCGGTCGTGCCACCCTCGCCGGCGCCCTTGAGCCCCAGGGGGTTGAGGGGGCTGGGCGCGTCCTCGCTGAGCAGCACCTCCACGTGCGGTTGCTCGGCGACCGTGGGCATGAGGTAGTCCATGAACGACGTGGCGAGCGGCTGGCCGTCGGGGTCGTAGCTGAACAGTTCGAGGAGGGTCCCGCCGATGCCCTGCGCCACGCCGCCGATGATCTGACCTTCCACAAGCATCGGGTTCACCGCCCGGCCCACGTCATAGGCCACGACGAAGCGCTCCACGGTCACCCCGCCGGTTCCGGCGTCGACACGCACCACTGCGGCGTGGGCGCCGTAGGGATAGGTCATGTGGTCGGTGTTGAACGTGGCTTCGGCCGGTTCTCCGGTTGCGGCAAGCTCGCTTGCAGCCATGTAGACGGCCACGCCGGTCATGACCGTGACCCGGCTGGCGAACGCGCCCATGCCGCGGCCGATCATGTCGGTCTGGCCGTGGCGCACCGACACGTCGGTGTAGTCCACCCCCAGGACATCGGCGCAGATCTGGGCGATGGCGGTCTCCATCCCCTGGCCAACCGAGGCGGCGCCGGTCACCACCTCCACGCCGCCGTCATCGAGGCGCCGCACGCGCACGTCGTCGAAGGGCCCCAGCCCCGACTTCTCGACGAACATGCCGATACCGAGCCCCACCATCTCACCCTGCCGGCGCCGCTGGGCCAGCGACTCCCGCAGAGCCACGTAGCCGATGTGGTCAACCAGCCGCTCCAGCAGCCTGTGGTAGTCGCCGGAGTCGTAAACCAGGGGGGTGCCGAGCGTGCTGACCCCGCGGTCGAACGGCATCGCCTCGGTCGGGATCAGGTTGCGCCGGCGCACCTCGACCGGCTCCAGATCCAACTCGGTGGCCACGCGATCCAAGAGGCGCTCCCGCACGAAAGTGCTCTCGAAGCGGCCCGGCGACCGGTAGGTGCCGGCGGGGGTCTTGTTCGTGAGCCGGATGTTCCCCCGCACCCGGTAGGAGGGAATCAGGTAGGGGCCCGGTAGCAGCGCTACCGAGAGGTTCGGAACGGTGGCCCCGTGCGTGCGCACGTAGCCGCCCTGGTCGTGGAAGAACTCGGCGTCGAGCGCCTGGACCACCCCGCGCTCGTCCACGGCCGCACGCACCCGGTAGGACTGCTCGCGGGAGTGGTTGGCGGCCACCAGGTGCTCCCGGCGATCCTCCACCCACTTCACCGGGCGCTGTAGGCGCAGTGCCGCGTAGGTCACGAGGACGTCCTCGGGGTACAGCTCGCCGCGGATCCCGAAGCCGCCACCCACGTGGCCCTCCCGGCCGACGACCTGGCCGGGCTGGAGGTCGAGCATGGCGGCGATGGTGGCGCAGTTGTAGTGCGGCACCTTGGCAATGCCGTGGAGTTCCAGCACGCCATCGGGGCGCGGGAAGGCCAGCAGGCCGCGCGTCTCCAGCGGCACGCCGCTGTGGCGACCCACGGCGGCGTGCAGTTCCACGACGCGATGCGCCGCCTCGAATGCGGCGTCGGTGTCGCCGTAGGAGGTCTCCAGCGTGAGGGGAGCGACGGATTCCGGCGACGACGCCTCCAGCACAGCATCCAGCGGCTCGATGTCCACGAAGGCCAACTCGGCGGCGTCCTCGGCCAGGTACGGGTCCTCGGCGATCACCACGGCGACGGGATCGCCCACGTAGCGCACGTACTCGCTGGCGAGGATCCGCTGGCAATAGGGGCGCAACTCATCGAAGCCGGTCATGCGGAACTCGATGGCCGGCACATGTGCCACTTCTTCGGCACTCCAGGCCGCAACCACGCCCTCTCCCGCCCGCGCATCGTCGAGGTCCACGCCGCGCAGCACCCCGTGGGCCACGTCCGAGCGCACCACCCGCAGATGCACTTCGCCGTCGAAGCTGATGTCGGCGAGGAATCGCCCCTCGCCGACCAGGAGGGGGCGGTCCTCGAGGCGCAGGACCGACTCGCCGATCAGCGAGCGGCCCCGCGCGCCGTCAGGCTCGCCCAAGGCTCAGGCCCCCGCGGCGTCGCGCACCGACCGCACCGCCTCGACGATGGTCTGGTAGCCGGTACAGCGGCAGAGGTTCGACGAGAGCGCCTCGCGCAGTTCCTCGTCGCCGATGTCGGGCCGGGTCTCCAGCACGCCGGCGCTGAGCATCAGGAATCCCGGCGTGCAGAATCCGCACTGCAGGCCGTGATGGCGCCAGAAGGCCTCCTGCAGGGGGTGCAGGGTGCCGTCGTCGTCGGCGAGACCTTCCACGGTGCGGATCTCTGCGCCCTGCGCCTGCACGGCGAACAGCAGGCACGACCGCACCGGCTCGCCGTCGAGGAGCACGGTGCACGCCCCGCAGACGCCGTGCTCGCACCCCAGGTGGGTGCCGGTCAGGCCGCAGTCCTCACGCAGTGCGTCCGCCAGGGTCCGGCGTGGTTCCGCGGCGATGCGGCGGTCGGTGCCGTTGACTCGCAGCACCACGGGTACCGCCTCGTCTGCGGGCGAGATCTCTGTCATGGGTCGGTGGCCTCCTGCGTCGCTCAGTTCGTTGGGCCCGCCGGAGTGCCGGTAGCGGACCGCACCGCCGCCCGGACCCGCTCCGGCGTGGCCGGCATCTCGTTCAACTCCACTCCCAGATGGGCGAGGGCATCGTTCACGGCGTTCAGCACAGCTGCAGGGGCGCCGATGGTGCCCCCCTCGCCGACCCCTTTTGCACCGGTGACCGTCGCGTCGCTGAGGGTTTCCAAGTGCAGGATCTCGATGTCGGGTATCTCAGCGACGGTGGGAGGCAGGTAGTCCATGAGCGAGGTCGTGAGAATGTTGCCGTCCTCGTCGTAGACGATCTCCTCCAGCAGGGCATTGGCGATCCCCTGCACCACGCCGCCTCGGATCTGCCCGTCCACGATCATCGGGTTGATCAGCCGCCCGGCGTCCTCCACCACGACGAATCGCCGCACCGACACGCCGCCGGTGTCCGGATCCACATCCACCTCCGCCACGTGGCAGGCATTGGAGAACGTCCCCGCCGGGTCGTATCCCGCCTGCACCGACAACCCGGGCGTCGCACCGGCCGGCAGCCGCTGCGTGTGGTGATGGGCGATTCGCGCCAGCTCGGCTATGTCCACACCCACCGAGGTGCCCGCCACGGTGGCACGCCCGTCGGCCAGGACGATGTCATCGGCCGCCGCCTCGAGCGCCTCCGCGGCCAGTGAGCCGAGTTTGGTGGCCAACTGCTGTGCCGCCAGATATGTCGCCCCGCCTGCCAGCACCATGGCGCGGCTGGCGAACGATCCCCAGCCGTAGGGGGTGCGGTCGGTGTCGCTGGCCACGACCCGCACGCGACCAGGGTCGGTGCCCACTTCGTCGGCAACGATCTGCGACAGTGCCGTCTCCAGGCCCTGACCGTGCGGCGAGGCGCCGATGCGCACGGTCACATAACCCGACGGGTCCATGGACAGTTCCACATTCTCATAGCCCGGCGTCACCCCCATTGCCCGGGCCGCAAAGGCCGGGGTGCCGTAACCGGTGCGCTCGCTGAAGGTGCAGATCCCGATCCCGGGCTGAGGTCCCCCGGCGGCTCGGGCGACGTGCTGGCGGCTGCGGAAAGCCCCGAGGTCCACGTGGCGCACCGCCAATTCCATCGCCTCTCGATAGGTGCCCTCGTCGTGGCGCAGGCCGGTCGGTGAGGTGTGCGGGAAGTCGCTCTGCAGGTTCCGCCGGCGGATCTCCACCGGATCGAGGCCGAGGCGGGGCGCCGCGATGTCCATAAGCCGCTCCAGCGCCAGCGTGATGGCGGGCCGCGACACGCCCCGGTACGGGGACATGGGGCAGGTGTGGCTGGCGACCCCCCGCGAGCGCACCCCGTAGTGCTCCGGCGTGTACGGGCCCGGCAGCTCGGCCAGCGCCATGAGCGGTTCGACACCCCAGGTGATCGGGTAGCACGGCCACGCTCCCACGTTGGCCACAACGTCGGCCTGCAGCGACTCGAGGTGCGCCTCGGCGTCAAACCCCGCCCGCAGCCGGTAGCGCTGCTCGCGGCTGTGCCAGGACGCCATGAGGTTCTCGCTGCGGTCCTCGATCCAAGCCACCGGACGCCCCAGGCGCCGTGACAGCCAGACCACGATGGCGTCCTCCCGGGCGAGGGGCAGCTTCTGACCGAAGGCTCCTCCCACGTCGGGCGCCACGACCCGAAGGTCCGCCTCGGGCATTCCCAGCAGGTCGCAGATGACAGTGCGCACCATGTGCGGCGCCTGTATCGAGGCATGCAGCGTGGTGCGGCCACCGAACCGTTCCGTGACGGCGTGCGAGCCGCGTGCCTCAAGGGGCAGCGCCGCTTGGCGCCCCGAGACGATCTCCAGATCGACGACCGCGTGCGCGCGATCGAGGGCCTCGGCCAGCCCCGGCGTTGCCATCTCTCCGGCCACCATGACGTTGGAGTCCGACTCGTCGGGATGCACCAGCGGGGCGCCGGGCGCCAGAGCCCCGTCGATCCCCACCGCCGCCGGCAGTGGTTCGATGTCCAACTCCACCTGCTCGGCCAGATCCTCGGCCTCAGCAGCTGTGTCGCCGACGACCACCGCCACCGGCTCACCCACGTAGCGCACCCGCTCCCGCGCCAGCAGTGGCTGGGCGAGCCGCACGTAGTCGGGACGGTGCAACACGGCCTCGATGTTGCCGACACCGTCGGCGTCGAGGTCCTCGATCGTGTACGCCGGGCCACGCACGGCGCGTATGAGACCGCTCGCCACCGGGCTGCGCACGAACCGCACCGCGGCCGCGCCGCCGATGTCGCCCACGAACATGCCCACACCGCGTAGCAGGGTGGGGTCCTCGACCCTGCGGATGGAGCGACCCACCCAGCTCATGGCAAGGGGCTCTGCGGCGACTAGCCGGGCGCGCCGGCGCCCTGCGCCAGCGCCCGCGCCACCATGGCCCGCACGAGATCCCGCCGGTAGGCGGCCGAGCCGTGCAGGTCCCCCGCCGGGTCCACCTCGCCTGCAGCGACCTCTGCGGCGGCGGCGTGCACCTCGGCGCCGGGCACCTCACCCACCAGCGTCGCCTCGGCGGCGGGGAGGCGCACCGGAACTCCGGCCACTCCGCCGACACCGATACGGGCCTCGGAAATGGCGCCCGTCGCCGGATCCAGGCGCACCGCGGTCATGGCCGCCACGACGGCGAAGTCACCGGCCCGCCGGCTGAACTCGCAGAACCCTGCCCGCCAGTCGTCGCCGAGGATCGGAAGGTGCACCGCCGCGAGCAGTTCCTCCGGCTCCAGCGCGGTGGTGAACACGGTCTCGAAGAAGTCCGCCGCCGCGATCACACGCTCGCCGCCCCGGCGCAGCGCCACCATCTCGGCATCGAGGGTGCGGGCCAGAATGCACCATTCGGCCGCAGGATCCGCGTGCGCTATCGAACCCCCGAAGGTTCCCCGCGCCCTGATCGGCAAGTGGCCGACGAAGCGGGCCACCTCCGGCAGCAACGAGCCGAGGACACCGCCGAGTGGCTCGGTGCGGCCGTCGGGCATGGCGCCAGTAGGCGCCTCCAGCCGCGCGTGGATGACCCGCGCTCCCACCGTCAGCGACCCGTTCACGACCGACATGCCGTCCAGGCCGCCGACCCGCCCGATGTCCACGATCACCTCGGGGCGGGCGAGGCGGAAGTTCATCATCGGCACGAGACTCTGGCCGCCGGAGAGCACCTTGGCCTCGTCGCCGAAGCGGTCCAGAGCGTCCAGCACATCCTCGATGCTGTCCGGAGCCACGTAGGCGAACCTGGCCGGCTTCATCGCAACCGCCGCAGGACGGATCCTCCGCCCCGCCGAATCGTCGAGCGCATCGTCATCGGCACATCTCCCTCGGACATCTAAAGGTGCTGCGGGCCGAGAGTCACACCGTAGACGTCGGTCCGCCGGTCGTCGCGCGGCCGGATCAACTCGCTGCGCACCTGTGCCCGAGCCGCATCGGCCAGGTCCACCGACCCCACCTCCGACTCGTCCCCGTCGCGGGAGAGCGGGCCGGCAACCACCTGCCCATACGGGCCCGCCAGGATCGACGATCCCAGGAAGTGCAGGTCGCCGAAGACGCCGGCCTGCGAGGCGCAGGCGATGAACACCTGCGACAGGTTCGCCTGCAGCAGGGCGCCCTGGGCGTGCGGGATGAGCCCACCGTCATCGCCACCACGGCGGTCGAACCCGCCGATCCAGGCCGTCGGCACACAGATGAGATCGGCGCCGGAGAGCGCGAGAACCCGGACGACCTCCACGAACCGCAGGTCGTAGCAGACACAGATCCCCAGGCGCCCGAAGGGGGTCTCGAAGGTCGGGAGGCCGAGGTCCCCGGGCGCGAAGCAGAGCTTCTCGCTGTCGAACAGGTGCAGTTTGCGGTAGTGGCCGACCACGCCCTCCCCGCTCACGGCCACTGCGCTGTTGTAAATCGCCACGTCACTCCCGGCGCCGTCACGCTCGCAGAATCCTCCGACCACCACGCCGTCGTGCGCCGCGGCGACGGCACGCCACGCCTCGATGGTCGGCCCGTCGAGCGCTTCCGCCTCGGCCTCCAGCAGGGCCCGGTCCGCCGTGTACCACGGCACGCACAACTCCGGCAGCACCACGATGTCGGCCCCGCGATCGAAGAGTGCCGCCGCGGCCTCGACACTGCGCCGGCGGTTGGCTGCAGAATCTCCCGGCGGAGCGCCGATCTGCGCCAGACCCACCCCGACGGTGGTCATTGTCCCGGTGTGCGGCGGCCCCGGCTCACTCCACGCCGAGCAGCCGCAACAGGTTCCGGTCCGGTGGGCACGGGCCGCCCACGCTGACGATACGGCTCTGGCGGTCTGCGCAGACCGCGTGCTCCACGCCGGCGGGCACGTGCACCGCATCCCCGGCCTCGAACTCCAGGCGCGTGCCGTTGGTCAGGTCCTGCACCGAACCCTTCCCCTCGATGATGAAGATCGTGTCCTCGGACTCCGAGTGGATGTGCGGGACGTTCTGCTCGCCGGGCTCGAGAACGACATAGTTCATGTTCGCCACCTCGGCACCCACGCCGGGCCAGACGATCAGCCGGGCGTCGGAGGAGATGATCGGCATCATCAGATCGGGCTCATCGCGGTGGAACACACGCACTGCCATGGTCAACCCTCCCGGGTCTCGTAGATCGACGGATCGGGTGGGCACGGACCGCCGACGATTTCGGCGCCCTCGGCACCCGCCTCGAAACGATGCGCCGTCGAGGGGTCGACGTGCACCATCGACCCCTCGACGAGTGACTGCTGCTCGCCGCTGTCGGCGTCAACGACCGTCGCGCTGCCCGATCGCACGTAGTAAACGGACTCCGACGGGTGCCGCAGGTCGACAGTGCAGCCACCTGACCGCAGGAGCAGGCGGTGCATCGAGCGGTGCTTCGAACCCACGCCGGGCCAGACCACGGCGACGGCCTCGCCACCGGATGCGACGAGGGGAAGCGAGACGCGGTCCGCTGCGCCCCGCACGACTTGCACCCGGTCCTCGCTCATCTGCGACCTTCCACTGTCCAGCGGACTTCAAGATTTGTGTAACCGGTTGAAACAGTACTGTAGTCGAGCAGGCCATGCCGCCGAGGCCGCAGCCTCGCAACCGCGACGGAACAACGGGGCCGGTCGTCGGCCCCCGCGGTTCTCAGGGCTTGATCACACCGCCGTCGATGCTGATCACGGAACCAGTCATGAAATCGGACCCCGGACCGGCCAGCATCACGCTGAGAGGACCCAACTCGAGCGGGTCGCCGACGCGTCCCAGCGGCGTGTTCCCCTCGACGGCCGCCATGATCTCGGGCACGTCGAGCAGGTGGCTGTTCATGTCGGTGTAGAAGGCCCCGGGTGCGATCACGTTGACGGTCACCGCCGGTGCCCATTCCCAGGCCAGGCTCTTGGACAACCCGATGACGCCGGCCTTGCTGGCCGAGTACGCCGACCAGTTGGCGCCGCCGTGCAGACCGAAGTTGGAGGCGACGTTGATGATCTTGCCGTGCCCCTGCGCCAGCATGCGCTCCCCGAAGGCGCGGCAGCAGTAGAACAAGCCCGTGAGGTTGGCGCCGATGGTCGCCTCCCAGTCCGCGTCGCTGGTCTCGGTCGCCGGCTGGAGGAGCAGAACGCCCGCGGAGAGGAACGCCACGTCCACGCCCCCCGCCTTCTCCCAGGCTTCAGCCGCAGCGGCGTTGACCTGCGCCGAGTCGGTCACATCCACCGCTTGGGCAAGGCAGGCACGCCCGGCAGCGAGGACCTCGGCGGAGGTGCGCTCCAGAGCGTCGCTGTCACGACCCCAGATGACGATGTCGGCCCCTGCCTCCGCCAGAGCCAGGGCCATGGCCCGGCCGAGACCGCGGTTGCCTCCCGTCACCAAGGCCGTCCTATCAGCAAGTATCCCGCTCATGGCGTCCTCCCGGTCTGCTGGGTTGTCTTCGCTGCCACCTCGGCTGCGGCGGTGTGACACCGTCGCCCGAACCCGCCCCCTGTGCGATTCAGTCGCCCCGGTTGCCGTCTCCGGGTGCGTCGACCTGCTGGAACCGCGACGACAGGTTGACCCACACCGCGCGCGCACGCCTGCGACCCTCGTTCACGATGCGGTGCGGGCGGGTCGACTCAAAGGCAATGGAGTCGCCCGGCTCCAGTCGGTGCGCCGCGCCCTGCAATTCCACGGTCAGCGTGCCCTCGAGCACGAATCCGTACTCGTAGCCACCATGGTGGGTGACCTGAACAGCGCTGGCGGTGCCCGGCTCGTACTCGTTCACCACCAACTCGAGGCCTCGCCGCGGGTCCACCTGCACGAGCCGTCGCAGCACACCGTTCGCCGTCTCCACCACCTGGTGATCGGCGGCACGCTGCACCACGTCGCGCGGCCCGTCCACGTCCAACTCGAAGAGATCGGCCATGTGTACGCCCAGAGCCGAGGAAATGGCAATCAGCGTGCCGATCGACGGCGATGTCCGCCCCCGCTCGACCATCGAGACCATCGACGAGCTGAGCCCGGTGCGCTCGGCGATCATCTGCAGGGTCAACCCCTGCTCCGCCCGCAAGGCCCGGATCCGACCTCCCAACTCGGCGAGGTGCTCCTCAGTGGTCAGCAGCGTCGATCGCGGCGACGGTACCGGCTCCGCACGGTCGGCCGCCTCGGCAATCGATCCGTCGACCGGCTCAATCGTCACGGGCCCGATGGTACCGCGCCACGGCAGAGGCGCCCGCCCGAACCGGCCCACCGCGGTGGCCCACGCTCGCCTGCGCGGGTTGAGCGCGGTTTCGATATTGCTGAAACAGCAGCGCACGCGATTGAAAAACCGCATCGTGAAAAACGACTATCGTCGCATCGTTGGCAACGGCTTGGCGCCGAGGCCGAGGAGACTGGGTGAGCGAGGGGAACGGCGGCGGCAGCGCCGCCGGTACGAACGTGAGCAGTGACGTTGCTGCAGACCGGGGAGCCCCCCGGGGTCTGGCGCGCCTCAACATCCTCAGCGCCATCCGCCACGGCGACATCCTGGGCTCGATCCTGCTGACCATGGCCGTCATGGCAATCATCGTCGTCGCCTTCGGCGGCAACCCCTGGATCGTCGCCAAGACCATCATCAGCAACTCGCTGGGCCAGGAGATCTTCCTGGGCCAGACGATCATGACCGCCACCATCCTGACACTGACCGGGCTGGCCGCGGCCATCCCGTTCACGGCGCGGCTATGGAACATCGGCGGCGAGGGCCAGATGTTCGCCGGCGCGGTCGTGGCGGTGACACTCGGGATCATGCTCCCCGCGGGCACCTCGCACGGACTCTTCGTGCTCATCCTCATCGCCGGCGCAGCAGCCGGAGGCGCTGTCTGGGGCTCCATCCCGGGCCTGCTCAAGGCCTACTTCGACATCAACGAGATCGTCACCTCGCTGATGCTCAACTTCCTGACCTTCTTCGCGGCGAACTACGTCGTCACCGTGGCGTGGCCGGAGATCTACGCACAACTCCAGAGCCAGGAGATCCACGACAACGCCCGGTTCCCGGACTTCTGGGCCTCGGCGAAGGTAGACATCAGCGTCTTCATCGCCCTCGCCGCGGCGGTGGCCGCGTGGCTCCTGATCACCCGCACCTCGCTCGGCTTCTCCATCCGCTCCATCGGCGCCAACGCGCGTGCCGCCCGTCTGGCGGGCGTGCGCACCCGCCTGGTCACCGTGTCATCCTTCGCCACCGCCGGCGCGGCGGGCGGTCTGGCCGGCGCCGTCACGGTGGGAGGCGTCCACCACGACCTGGCTCTGGACCTGTGGATCTCCAACTACGGCTACGTCGGCATCGCCGTCGCACTGCTCGCCCGGCTGAACCCGATGGCCGTGCTGCCGGCCGCGTTCATCTTCTCGACGCTTCGCGTGGGGAGCAACAGCCTTCAGGCCGCCGCGGGCATCTCCTCCTCCTTCGGCGAGGTGCTCATCGCCACGTTCGTCATCATGTTGATGGTCACCGGGGCCATCAAGTTCCGCTACGCGCAGCACTAGGGGCACCGTG
>JAGWAL010000018.1 GCA_021296415.1 Acidimicrobiia bacterium
GAACAGCACGCCCACCCTCGCTCCGTCCGCTACGAGCCCCTCGCGGTGAGCCGCCAGCAGTCCCGCCAGGCCGGCCGTACCCGTCGGATCCACCGGCACGTCGGTCCAGCGCCGGGCCAGGGCGTGGGCCTCGGCCACCAGGTGCTCCGGGGCCACCACCACGTCGCCTCCCGTGGCCGCCAAACCCCAGGCGATCGGCAGCCAGTCGTAGGTCACGTCGTCGAGGATTCCCGTGGCAATGCTCTGGGGGGTGTCTCCCTGCGGCGGCGCCCACGGCTGCATGAAGCGTCCGGGTTCGCCCGCGGCAACCTCCAGGGCGGCGTCGATCCCCCGATCCGCGCCAAGCGCCGAGAGCCGGTCCCAGGCCTGACGCAGCGGAGCGCAACCCTCGGTCTGCACCGCGTAGAACGCCGGCAGCCGGCCGATGGCACCCGCATCGGCTGCCTCGACGAAACCCTGCACCACGCTGGACGCAAGCGCCCCGCCGCCCACCTGCACGAACACAGCGTCCAGGTCTCCCGTCCCCCCCAGTGACTCGATCATCTCGAACGCCAGCGTGCGCCCGCCGTCGATGGTCCAGACGTTCTCGGCGGCGACCGCACAGAACGGGAGGGCGCCCGCCGCCACCGCATCCCGGAACCGACCGAAGCACGGGTCGCCGGCCTCGCCGCCGACCCGCGGGCAGACCTGGATCCTCGCCCCCAGCACGTCCAGCGCCTCGACGATGGTCTCATCGGCCCATGGGGGGATGAAGACGTCCAGCGGGCGGTTTGCGGCGCGCGCCACGGTCGCCGCCGCCAGGGCGGCGTTCCCACAGGAGGCAATGGCCAAACGCCTCCCGGCAGCCACCCCCTCGGCCTCGAGGTGCAACGCCAGGCCCATGAGATGGCGCGCCTTGTGGGTGCGCGTGACATTGTCGGTCTCGGCCTTGACCCAGAGTTCGACCCCCAACCGCTCGCCCAGGGCCCGTGCCCGCGACGTCGGGGTCACCCGGAATCCCCGCCCGTCGATCTCGGCAATCCGGCGGTCGAGGCGTTCGACGGTCGCCACGAAGTCGGCGTCGCCGCCCCCGGACTCGGCGAACCGCCGGTGGGCCCAGAGCATGCGCCGGTAGCGCAGGAAGGGGTTGTGGCTGCCGGTGTCGACGTCGTAGCGGGCACCGGCCGGCGATCCCAACCAGCCGTTCTCGGCCGTGAGACGGTTCATCGGCTGACCCCGGGCCCGCTCAACTGCCGATCGTGGCTCCGCTGCGGGCGTTGAACTCGTCGATCATGGCGTCCCACTCCGGCGCCGTGGCATGCAATCGGTCCCAGAACGCCGGCGCGCGGCGCGCCTCGAAGTCCTCCAGCGATATGCCTTGCTGCTCCACCCACGTGAAGTAGCCGAGATTGAAGATCCGGCTACGCCCGACGTCGTCGAGAAGCAGGACGTGGGAGCTGTCGGCGCCGACCAGGTGCCGCTCTATCTGGGTCACCGCGTCGCCTCCATCGAACGAACCACCGAAACGCGCGCCGGTCAGTCTCGGCCGCTCGCTCTCGTACAGCGCCGCGCCGTCGGTGGCAACGGTGATCACCACATCGTCGCCGCCCAGCCCCGCCGTCCGGGCGTACTTGATAGCGGCGAGCACGTTGCAGATGCTCGACAGCCCGAAGTGGCGCAGAGACGCCAGCACGTCATCCGGGACCCCGCTCTCGGTGAGGAACCGGCGCCCGGACTCGTGCCCGAAGGCCATGAACAACCCGTCGGTGGCCGCGTCGGAGATCGCCACGGCGGCGTCGGTACCCATGACGTTGTGCACAAGCGGGATGTGCTTGTCGCCGATCCCCTGGATGTTGTGCTCGCCGAAGCCGTTATAGAGCATCGTCGGGCATTCCAGAGCCTCGACCGCCACGGTGTGCGTGCCGTGGCGCTCCTTGAGGTAGTCGCCGGCACCGAGGGTCCCCGATGAGCCGGAGGCCGCCACGAAGGCCGCCAGACGCAAGGCCGACCGGCTCCCGGCGTGGTGCTCGAAGACGTGCTCGAGGGCGGGACCTGTCACCGCGTAGTGACCCACGTGATTGGAGAACTCGGAGAACTGATTGAAGATGACGTTGCGCGGGTCCGCCGCGATCTCCGCGCAGGCGTCGTAGATCTCCTTGACGTTGCTCTCCGAGCCGGGCGTGGCAATGATGTCCGCGGGGTCGCTCACCCAGCTGCGGAGCCATTCGAAACGCTCGCGGCTCATGTTCTCGGGCAGGACGGCCACGCCGCGGCACCCCATGATCCGGCTTATGGCCACACCACCGCGCGCGTAGTTGCCGGTGGACGGCCACACGGCTCGCTGCGCGGTGGGGTCGAAGGCTCCCGTGACCAGGCGGGGAACGAGGCAGGCGTAGGCGGCCAGCACCTTGTGTGCGCCGATCATGGGGAAGGTGTCACCGAAGGCGACCAGGATCCGAGGAGCCACCCCCGTGAACTCCGAAGGCAGGACGACGTGTTCGGGGACGTCGCGCAGCCCAGCGGAAACGGTGTCGTTGTACCAGTGCACCCGCCAGAGATTGCGCGCATCGGCGTCGTCATGGCCGACGTGAGCGAGGCCCGCCAGCGCTCCGGGCGGCATCCGCCGAGGATCCGCCAGCTGCGCAAAGGTGGGCAGCACGATCCCCTGGTCGCCGAAGCGACGCGCCGCCCGAGCCAGGACCTCGGGATGGGTCACGGCCGTGCCGGCGCCCGACGGCGAGCCGGGTACATCGTCGAATTCCTGATCGCCCATGGAACGCTCACGCTACCGGGCGGCGGTGTCGCCGACGGCGTACATGGCGCCGCTGCGCCCCCCCACGTAGATCACGCCGTCCCAGATCACCGGGGACGACTCGAAGCGCCATTCCTTGTCGACCTGCAACTGCCAGGTGACCGGCGGCTCGATCGAGGTGTCGCTCACGTCGTAGGCGGTGAGCCTGCCGGCGCCGTCGGCGAGTATCAGCGTCTCGTCGACGACGATCGGACTGCTCCAGAGCAGGTCACCGAACAGCTTCTCCCAGCGGATCTCCCCCGTTTCCCGGTCGATACCCCAGAACCTGCCGGTGTGTGTCGTGGCGTACACCATGTCGCGCCATACCACCGGCGTGCTCCAGACACCCCGCGTTGCGCCCTGGGAACGGTCATGCACCGACCACACGATGGGATCCGCGGGGCGAGACGGGTCGAGCTTGACGAGTTGGCCCACCTCGCGTGCGCGGGGCGTCTCCCGTGCCTCGTACTCCACACCCACGTACAGATACCCCTCCTCGTCGACGACAGGCGTGGCGTCGATGTCGTCGCCGGCCCAGAACCGGAAGACCTGTTCGGGCATGACCCCGTCGCGGAGCCCCGAGATGTCCCAGCCGGTCACAAGACCACCCGAATTGGCAAAGTAGAGGGTGTCACCCCAGACGGCGGGAGAGGACTCGATGGCGACGTTGTAGTGGCCCTGGTCGGATTCCTCGAGATCGGCGAGGAGTTGGTCGTCCCAGCCCGCCCAGTGGAAGACGACCTCCGGATCCACTGTGACGAGCCCGTCGTCGCCATAGCCGCGGTTGAGGCGGATCACGAAGAATCTGCTGTTCTCCCCACCCAGGAAGAGGTAGTCGTCCAGCACGAGAGGAGTCGAGTCCCAGTCGTCGTTCCACAGCCACGGTCCGTGGTCGTACGCCCCCAGACTCCACAGTTCGGTGGGCGCGGAGCGGTCGAACGCCACGATCCGGAAGAAGTTGTCGCGCGAGCCGAAGTAGGCGAGGGGATGCTCGTCGGGGTCGATCACGACCGACGTCTTGATGAGGTCTCCGGTCTCGAAGTCCGGCAGCAGCCGCTCTCCCGTGGCCGCGTCGAGGAAGTGCACGTTGTTGTCGAAAGCCCCGAACACCACCCACGTGCGCCCGTCGCGCTCGAACACCGCCGCTTGGCCGGTCCAGCCGGTTCCGCACCACTCGATCTCCTCGCCCCGGTAGCTGGAGAAGGAGCACATGTTCTCGTTACGCGGGAACCGCCAGAGCCGGATCGGGCTCTGAGGCGCCGGGCCCGTCCCGTACCAACTGCGGGTCGGCGAGCCGCGGAAGGTGAGGACCCCCTGCGTGGCGCCGGGGGGCGCCAGGCCGAACGTTCCCGGGTCCACCCAGACCTCCGGCGGCTCCGGGACATCGGGTTCACCAGGTGCCGGCTCCTCCGGGGTCGCTTCGGCCGGCGAGTTGTCCGGCGGCTGCTGCGCGGCATCCGATGACGGCTCGGCCGACTCGGCAGGCGCCGCCGCTGGTGTGAGGGGTGGGGCGTCGTGGGTCGCTCCGGCCGATACCTCGCCCGACCGCTCGGAGGTGCCGATCAGGAGCACCGGCAGGGCGAGGCCCAGCACCGCCAGGACCACCGGCAACGCGAAGCGGGCACGGACCGCCCATGAGGAGGAGTTCACCGAACCCGCAGTGTGCCGTCTGGCGGCGGCGCCGTCAGGTCAAGGCTTGCGACGTTGTGCGAAATGCCCGGCTCAGTAGCGGCGTCGGGATCGGCTCGGCAACCGCCGGGGAGTCGCCACTTCGAGAGTTATCGGACCCGTCCGGACCGGGCGCCGTCGCCTCCGGTCCGCTCGATCCGGCGGCGCCGCCAACCACTCGCTGCTCGACCGGGCTGCGCTGGTCGGAGAGATCCCAGCCCATCGGCGGCCGGAACCGATCGGCGTGCGCCGTGCACATGGGAAGCCCGCGGGGCGCCGTACCTGCGACATCCACCAGCCAGGCGGTGGCGACACGAGGATCGAACAGCAGGAACGCGGCCGCAGGCTCGCGGCACAACATGTGCGCGCACTCACCCGCTTCGCTCGTGCCGTTTCGGGTAAGCGCACGGATGCGCGCCGCCACGCCGACACCCGCCGGATCTGTCGCAAGGACCCCGTCCATGCAACAAACGTACCCCTCGGCCCTGCTCGACCGGGGGATTTGCCCGTCAGGGCTCGGTATCCCCTAGTCCCCCGAACGGCGAGTGTAGGCTCGGGGGTATGAGTCGCAGCCGCTATCGCAGAGTTTTGGCCCTCATCGCACTGGCAGTCGGGATTGCACTTGTCCTCACTTCGTGCTTCGGCGGGGACGACGAGACGGACGACACGACGACCACCACCCAGGCATCCACACCGACACCTCCGCCGGCTGCGGGCACCGAGCCGCCACCGCCACCGCCACCGGTGGTCGTCGAGCCGGCGCCACCGCCGCCCCCGGTGGTCGTCGAGCCGCCACCGCCACCACCCCCGGTGGTCGTCGAGCCGCCAGCCCCACCGCCCCCGGTGGACGTCGACGAGCCGCTCATCTACACGGTGCAGCAAGGCGACACGCTGTTCAGCATCGCCACGCAGTTCGGCGTGAGCGTGGACGACCTCATTGCAGCCAACAACATCGACAATCCCGACATCATTTACGTCGACGACACGTTGACCATCCCGCCACCCGGCTGAACCCGAGCCACGTGCTGGCTCACCGCTACAAAGGGCTCGGCAACCTGTGAGCTAGCCCGGCCGGTCCTTTTGCCGGATCGCCAAGTCGTGTAGCGTGCTGCTCGTGCTGCGAACCGTGCCAAGAGCACGCATCGTTCTGGCCGGATTCTCCGTCGGGCTGGCCCTGACGCTCGTCGCCTGTTTCGGCGGGGACGATGACACTGACGGTCCCACGACGGACACCGGCGGCTCCAGCAGCAACACGGTCGTCACACTTGCGCCCCCGCCCCCGCCGGTGACGCAGACCACGACGACCATCCAGCAGCCGCCGCCCCCGCCACCGACCCAGCAGCCGCCGCCCCCGCCACCGACCCAGCCGGAACGGCCGCCCGGCGGCGAACTCGTCTACACGATCGAACAGGGCGACACCCTGTTCAGCATCGCCGGGCAGTTCGGCGTCAGCGTCGACTCCCTCATCGAACTCAACAACATCGCCAACCCGGACGTCATCCGCGCCGGTGACGAATTGTTCATCCCGCCGCCTGAGTGAGTCGGGCGCCGGTCGCTCCCTGAGGGGTCCGGCCGGGCATCCACCACCCCGATCAGGGGCCTGCGTACAATCCGACGCCGGTGGAGACAGCAGACAGCACCGGGGCCGCGGCCGACGCCACGGGCGACGAGGGAACTCTCACTGTGATGGCCTGCGGAATCTGCGAGGTCACCTGGCGCGGCCGGCTCGGTGACAGTTGCTGGGCGTGCGGGCATTCGGCACACACTGTGATTGCACCCCCTCTGCAGGTCAAAGTCCCCGCGCCGGCGTAGGCAGCGCCGGCACCGCGCCGATGCCCGGATCCGCCGGCTGCTCTGACCCGACGAAGTGACCAGCATCTACGTCCGCTACCTCCTGCCGGCCCTGGTCATCGCCGCGTGCGCGGTTCTCGCCCTCGCCCGCCGGAGGCGGAGCCGGCGACGTGCCGCGGTCACCGAACACGCCGACCGGCTCGTCAGCGCGGCGCCCGGCCCGGCGCCGACGGATCCCGCCGCCGAGCAGGCATGGCACCAGTTGCACGCCCCCGAACTGGAAGCCTGGCTGTCGGCGCACGAACAGCTCCTCGACCGCGCCAGCGCCGACGGCTTCTCCGATGTCCACGCGGCGCTGGAATCGTCGGATCATGCCGCCGCGGGTCAGATCGACGCGATCGTCGCGGCGCACCCCAACCCGCTGCGGCGGGCCGAACTCAGCGCCCTGCTGGCCGCCGCCCGGTCGACACTGGCCGCAGTCGGCCAGTCCGACTATGCCCGGGCACGGCACCATCACCTCGTGTACCGCGACTACCGGGAAATCTGTCGCCGGCACGCGGCGACGGCGAGCGACAGCGCAGAATCCTGAGGCGCCGCGGCCCGCTCACTCCCGGGGTGTCGACAAGGCGGCGGCCACGGCCGCGGCGATGGCAGCCACGCCGTCGCCGGTCGGGTGGATGCAGTCGAGGGAACTGATCCACGAGCCCGACGGGTCGTCCTCGGAGCAGTAGGCCCGCACCTGCACGCCGAGGATCGCCTCGATCGGCTCGCGCAGCCAATCGGGCCCCAGGGCATCGCCCGCCTCGTGGCCACCGAACAGCGAGGCGACGTCCACCAGGTGCACCCGCGAGCCGTGGCGCGCCGCGGCGCCGGCCAGCGCCTCGTTGAGGGCGTCGTGCACAACGGTCCCCTTGTCGACGAAGCACTCGCCGCGACATCCGGGGATCCCGGTCGGCCTGATCGCCGTCGGGTTGTAGTAGGTGGTGAGAGCGATCCGGGCGTCGGTTCGCGCCACCAACTCGTCGAGCAGGTACCCGACTCCGCCCGCCACGGCCTCGAGACGTCTGTCCAGTTCGGGGCGGTCCAGCTCACCGCCCTCGAAGATCGACAGATCCACGACACCCACGTCGTTCGCCCCCACCGTGAGGGTGACGTAACCAGGATTGAGATGGACGGCCCAGTCGAGCTGACTCCAGCCGGGCTCGCCGAACTCCTCGGGCGCGCCGGGGGGTCGCCACGTCGGGTTCGCCCACACGTCAACGGTGGAGCTTCCGGCGCACGCCGCCAGAACGACCCGCGCCTCGTCGGCGAACGGCACCCTGCCCTCGGTGACAAGTCGATCCATCACGCCCCTGGGGTACGCCGCGCCCGGCGCTCGCCAGCAGGGATCGCCCAGTAGCGCATCGGTGAGATCGAGGCCGAATCCCGCCGCCACCGAATCGCCCAGCGCCACCAGCACGTTCTGGCGGTACCGGTGGCGGGCGATGAAGGTGACATCGGAGGTCGTGGTGGCTCCGTCGTCGTCGGTGGCCGAAACCTGCCCTTGCCACGTCCCGGCAACGGGAGGCGTCCAGGAGAACGAGTCGTCGGCACCACCGGGGGAACTGAAGCCTGGCGGGGGACGGTACCAAGTGATCCTCGTCACGAAGCCGTCCGGATCGACAGCGGCCAGGCGCGCCTCGAGACGCTCACCGACGGTCCACACGAAGGAGTCCACGTGGAGGTCCGGTGGCTGGTTCGAGGGCTCTGTGGTCGTCGGGGAGGCGGTGGGCTCGACGGATTCCCCCAACCCCGTACCGCCATCGTCGGGGCAGCCGGTCGCCGCCACCGAGATCACGGCCAGTGTGACGATCAGGGGAAGCAGCAAACGGCCTCGCGTGGCGCCGATCCACGACCCGTTTGTATTCCCGCTGGTCCGCGCTAGCCTGATTGCCGACAAAATCGGTCTGGAATTACCGGTCACGCAACCACCGACCAAGGGAGGACACGGCACCATGACAGTGCAGCTGGGGGATGTCGCCCCCGACTTTACGGCAGACACCACGGAGGGCACCATCAGCTTCCACGAGTGGAAGAGCGGCAGTTGGGCGGTGCTGTTCTCGCACCCCAAGGACTTCACGCCGGTCTGCACGACCGAGTTGGGCTACACCGCGAAGCTCCGGAGCGAGTTCGCCAGCCGCAACGTGAAGGTCATCGGCCTCTCCTGCGACTCGGTGGAGGATCACCGGGCGTGGTCGCAGGACATCCGGGACACGCAGGGTATTTCGCCCAACTTCCCGATGATCGGCGACCCCGACGCCAGCGTCGCCAACCTCTACGGCATGATCCACCCCAACGCCAGCGACACGATGACCGTCCGGTCGGTGTTCGTGATCGGTCCCGACAACCTGGTGAAGCTGATGATCACGTATCCGGCGAGCACGGGCCGCAACTTCGACGAGGTGCTCCGGGTCATCGACTCGCTGCAGCTGACGGCCAACCACAAGGTGGCCACCCCGGTGAACTGGAAGCACGGCGAGGACGTCATCATCGTGCCGGCGCTCAGCAACGAGGAGGCCGCGGAGCGGTTCCCCGGCGGCTGGGACGAGCAGAAGCCCTACCTGCGGGTGGTCGCTCAGCCCACCGGCTGAGCACACGATCCATCGCTCCAACCGACGCGCCCCCGGCTTGAGCCGGGGGCAAGGATCGATCCAGCGAGGTGCGGCCGTAGCGGAACCCTGTTGATGCCGCCCGATGAGCGATCTCTGCGTCGGTAATTTCTTGGTAAGGACCGCTCGGGGCGCGAGAGCCGCCCGGTAGGCTCGCCGGAGTTTCGAGCGGGCGACCGTGGAGGGCCGAGAGTGACGACCGACGGGCACGGACCGGCAGCGAACGGCGCGGCGGCACGCGCTGTCGGGGCCATCAAGATCTACGGCAGCGGCGAGACCGAGGTGCGCGCCCTCGATGGCGTGGACGTGACCTTCGACACCGGGCGGTTGACCACCATCATGGGGCCGTCCGGCTCCGGCAAGTCGACGCTCATGCACTGCATGGCGGGCCTCGACGCGCTCACCAACGGCCAGGTCTTCATCGGCGACACCGAACTCGGCGCCCTCAGCGAGCGCGACCTGACCCTGCTGCGCCGCCGGCAGGTCGGCTTCATCTTCCAGGCGTACAACCTCCTGCCCACCCTCACGGCGCTGGAGAACATGACCCTGCCCATCTCGCTGGCCGGGGAGGACCCCGACGGCGCCTGGCTCACCGAGGTGGTGGATGCCGTCGGCCTCGGCGACCGCCTGACGCACCGGCCGAACGAACTGTCCGGCGGCCAGCAGCAGCGAGTGGCGGTGGCGCGGGCGCTCGTGAGCCGTCCAACCATCATCTTCGCCGACGAGCCCACCGGGAACCTGGACTCCCGCACCGGCGCCGAGGTCCTGGAGTTCCTGCGGCGGGCGGCACAGCAACTGGGCCAGACGATCGTGATGGTCACCCACGACGCCGGGGCCGCCAGCTACAGCGACCGGGTCGTGTTCCTGAACGACGGCCGGGTCGTCGACGAGATGAGCGAACCCACTGTCGACGGTGTGCTCGACAAGGTCAGGACCATCGGTGCCTGAGGCTCCGAGCCAGCCTCACCGAGCCACCGCCGCGGCACTCCTGAGAGGCTGAACCGCCGCCATGTTCCTGCTGCGACTGACCCTCAAGAACATCGCCGCCAGGAAGTTCCTGTTCCTGGGCACGGCGCTGAGCGTCGTGCTGGGCGTGGCCTTCGTGGTGGGCGTCTTCATCGTGACCGACAGCCTGCGCGCCACGTTCGACGACATCGCCGACGACATCGCCGGGTCGATCGACCTGAGGGTTCGCAGCGAGATCGAGTTCGGCGATCGGCTGAACGCCCCCGAGGTGGACCCCGCGCTCGCCGACGAGATCGCCGGGATCGACGGGGTCGCGGCGGTCACCGGTGGTGTCGGCGCCTGGAACGTGGTCATCATCGACCCCGACGGCGAGCCGCTGCGATCCGTCGGTCCGCCCCAGTTCGGTGTGAGCTGGTCCGACGAGGAGGCTCTCACCGAACTGTTCCTGGCCGAGGGCCGGCCGCCGGCCGGCCCGGACGAGTTCGCCACCAACTCCGGAACCGCCGAGTTCGCTGATCTGGTGATCGGCGAGACGTACCGTGTCAGCCTCCCCGAGGGTACGCGCGCCTTCGAACTGGTGGGAACGGTCAACTGGGCCGACCCGGACGAGGACCAGTCACAGGGCGTGCAATTCTCCGTCTTCGACCTGGCCACCGCCACGGAACTGCTGAACGGCGGAGGGGGCTGGGACGAGATCCTGGTGGACGTCGACCGGGAGGCCGACATCGCCGCCGTCGCCGCCGCGCTCCGCGGGGCGCTGCCGGCGGGACACGAGGTGCTGACCGTCGAGGAGGTGGCCGAGGAGCAGAGCGCCGAATTCGACGCGTTCATCACGATCTTCCAGAACATCCTGCTGGCGTTCGCCATCATCACGCTCGTGGTGTCGGCGTTCCTGGTCAACAACGTCTTCTCCATCGTCATCGGCCAGCGCATCCGCGAGCTTGGGCTGCTTCGCGTCGTGGGCGCCACAGGTGTCCAGATCAGGCGGTCGGTGCTGGGAGAGGCGGCTGTGGTGGGCCTGATCGCGACCGGGCTCGGCCTCGGCGGAGGGATCGGCGTGTCGGCGGCGCTGAAGGCCATCTTCGGCGCCCTCGGCGGCGAGTTGCCCATCGACCCGCTGCTGCTGTCGGGGCGCACGGTTGGCGTGGCCATCGCCGTCGGCGTGGGCATCACCGTGCTTGCCGCGCTCTCGCCGGCGCTCAAAGCCCGGCGGATCACGCCCGTGGAGGCCCTGCGGGAGGACGCCCGGCTCTCCAGCCCGGTCGTCGCCCGGCGCCCGCTGGTGGGCAGCCTGGCTCTCATCGCGGGCGTGGCGTTGCTGGCGCTGGGCCTGGCCGGCGACTGGCCGACGCTCATCCCGCTGGGGCTGCTGGCCGCGATCCTCGCCAACTGGGGGGGCAAGCGGATCGTCTGGTGGGCCGGGCGCTTGGCGGTGGCCGCCGTCGGCCTGGCGCTGCTCCTCACCGCCGTCTTTGCGGATCTCGACACGACGCATCTGCTGGTGGCCCTCTCGATCGGCGTGCTGACGGTGTTCGTGGGCATCAACATGACCAGCCCCCTGTTCGCACGACCGATGGCCCGAGCGCTGGGCGCTCCGCTGGCACGCATCGACGGCATGCCGGGGCACCTGGCGCGCCAGAACGCGGCCCGCAGCCCGCGCCGCACGTCCTCCACGGCGGCGGCCCTCATGATCGGCCTGGCGCTCGTCGTGACCGTGAGCGTCGTGGCCGACTCGTTGAAGAGCAGCGTCGCGAAGGTGCTCGACGAGCAGGCGAACGCCGACTGGTTCGTCTGCATCGGCGACTGCACCAACCAGTTGAACGGGTTCAGCCCCCGCCTCGGCGAGGAGCTCGAAGCGCTGCCGGAGGTGGGCTCGGTGGCGACGTACCGCTGGCTGAGCGCCGCCTTCCGCACCCCCGACGGCACCGTGCACGGGCTGATGTCGGTGAACACAACCGAACTCGAGGCGCACGTGGACGTCGACCCTGTCGCCGGGGAGGTGAACGACTCGGCCTACGGCGAGATACTCGCCCATGAGGATCAGGCCACCGAGTACGGACTCTCCGTCGGCGACAGCCTGGAGGTCGAGGTCCTCGGCGGCGAGCGAGTCACCTGGAGCGTCGCCGGCGTCTACGCCGACGACGCCATCGTCGGCCCGTGGGTCGTGTCGCCGAGCACCTGGGACCGCTATTTCGACACCAACGTGGACCAGTTCGTGTCGATCCTGACCGCCGCAGGCGTGAGCGAGGAGGCGGCGCGGGCAGCCATCTCCGAGACAGCGGCCGACTACCCGCAGGTGGGCGTGCAGTCGCGCGCCGAATTCCGCGACAGCGCCGCCGACAACATCGACCAGGCGCTGATCGTCGTGAACGTGTTCCTGGGGCTGTCGCTGGTGATCGCCGTGCTGGGCATCGTGGCCACCCTGGCGCTGTCCGTCGTCGAACGCACGCGGGAGCTGGGCCTCCTGCGGGCGGTCGGCATGACGCGGGGCCAGATGCGCCGCATGGTCTGCTGGGAGGGCCTCGTCGTGGCCACCTTCGGCGGGATCCTGGGCACCGTGCTCGGAGTGGCCTTCGGCGTCCTGGCGGCTGACATCATCCCCGACTCGGTCGTGAGCACACTCTCCATCCCCGGTGGCCAGATCATCATCTACTTGGTCATCGCAGCGCTGGCCGGACTCGCCAGCGGGGTGCTGCCAGCCATCTGGGCGGGCCGCCTAAAGGTGCTGGAGGCCATCGGCTACGAGTAGCCGGCCACCGAAACGCCAACAGGCCCCATACTTGTCGGTATGCCGGTCGCACCTGGCCTCTCGCTGAACCCCAGACGAGCCATTCTGGTGGGTCTCGTGGGTGTCGCCGCCGGGGTCGGGCTGGTTTGGGGCATGAGCCGCCTCGCCAGCACCGGCGACGTGACGGTGCGCCTCGGCGATGACACGTTCGAGGCCGGCGATCCCGTCGAGATGAGTCGCGTCATCGCCCGGGACGGGCCGATCCTGTACGCCGATGCCGCCGGGGGCAAGCGCGACATCTGGCTGCAGCACCTCGGGGCGGGCCCGAACGGCGGCTGGTACGCCTTCGACGCCCACCGGCCCGGCGCGGGCAGGGACTGCACCCTCCAGTGGCAGGCGGCGGCCGCGGTGTTCACCGACCCCTGCGACGGGGCGGTCGTGGCACCTCACGGCGAGGGCCTGCCCGCCTACGAGGTCCGCATCGACGACGGCGAGTTGATCGTGGATCTCAACGCCGTGGGCGAGGGTGACTAGGGAACAACCCGCTCCAGAGGTGCCCAGGCCACCAGCAACCGCTTCTCCCCGACATCGGGGAAGCGAACGGTCACCTCGGCGTCGTCGCCCGCACCGGCGGCGTCGATGACCACGCCGGTCCCCCAAGCCGGATGCCGCACGTCGCTGCCCACCGGGAGCTCCGCGGCCCCGGGGGCACTCCCCGACGCGGCGCCGGTCCCGGACCTGGCGCGGAGCGCACTCTCGACCTCGGACTCTCGCCGCGCCGTGCGGCGCGCGCCGAACCGATCAGGGTGGTCTCGCCGCGGGACGCGCTCGGGACGACCCGACACCTCGTGCAACAGCTCGGCGGGGATCTCCTCGAGGAACCGGCTCGGAAGATTGAACTGCGTGCTGCCCCACATGGTCCGCCGCTGGGCATCGCTCAGGTAGAGCAGCTGGCGGGCACGAGTGACGCCCACGTACGCCAACCGGCGTTCCTCTTCCATCTCCTCGGGATCGTCGAGCGCCTGCATCCTGGGGAACATCCCCTCCTCGAGGCCACAGAGGAACACCACGGGGAACTCCAACCCCTTGGCGGCGTGGGCGGTGAGCAGCACAACCTTGGGCTCGTCGCGATCCAGTTCGTCGGCGGGCGACACAAGAGCGGTCTGCTCCAGGAAGTCGCCCACTGTCTCGTACTCGTTCGCCAGGCCCAGGAGTTCGGCCAGGTTCTCGAGGCGGCCCTCAGCCTCCATGCTGTGCTGCTCGGCCTCCTCGTGCAGTTCCGCCAGGTAGCCGCTGCGGGTCAGCAGGAAGTCCAGAGCCGGTCCGGGGCCCTGGTCGAGCCACCCCGCGGCCTCGTCCAGCAGCGCCGTGAACCGCTCCAGACCGGCCAGCGCCCCGCCGGAGACACCGGCCTCGGCAGGCCGCCGCAGTGCCTCGCTGAAGGGCAGCCCGCTGCCGGCGGCCCAGGCGTCGAGGCGCTCGACCGACCGGTCACCGATGCCGCGCCGAGGCACGTTCAGGACCCGCTTCAGGCTCACCTCGTCGGCGGGATTCACCACGGCGCGCAGGTACGCCAGCGCGTCGCGCACCTCGCGCCGGTCGTAGAACGCCGTCGCGCCGATGACCTGGTAGGGGAGATCCTCACCGTTCAGGGCGGTCTCCAATGCCCGACTCTGGGCGTTGATCCGGTACATCACGGCGACGTCGCTGAGCGCATGGCCGTGCGTGGTGAGCCGTCCGATCTCCCGCACCACCCAGCGGGCCTCGTCGTCCTCGTCGGTGGCCCGGTACCAGGTGATCGGCTCGCCCCGGTCGGCGTCGGTCCACAGCCGCTTCGGGTGGCGGCCGAGGTTGTGGGCGATCACGGCGTTGGCGGCATCCAGGACGTTCTGCGTCGAGCGGTAGTTCTGCTCCAGCAGGATGACCGTCGTCTCCTCGAAGGCGTCCTCGAAGTCCAGGATGTTGCGCATCGTGGCGCCGCGGAACCGGTAGATGGACTGGTCGGCGTCTCCCACCACGAAAACGTTGCGATGACGGGCGCCGAGCATCAGCACCAGATCGTTCTGCGCCCGGTTGGTGTCCTGGTACTCGTCCACGAGGATGTGCTGGAACCGGTCCTGGTAGCCGGCCAGCACGTCGGGGTGCTCACGGAACAGGCGGACCGTCTGGCCCAGCAGGTCGTCGAAGTCCATCGCCCCCGCACGGTGCAGGCGGCGCTCGTACTCGGCGTAGACCTGCGCCGTCTCGGCCGCCAGGCGAGCCGGCCGGGCGGCGGTCTCGGCGAAGGCTCCGGGACCGATGAGGTCGTTCTTGGCGGCACTGATCCGGCCGTGGACGGACTGGGGGGTGGAGCGGCGGGTGTCGAGCCCCAGATCGGCCATGACATAACGGGTCAGGCGCACCGAGTCGGCCTGATCGTAGATGCTGAACGCCGTGGGATAGCCGATTCTCTCGGCCTCGCGGCGCAGGATCCGGGCGCAGGCCGAGTGGAACGTGCGCACCCACATGCTGTTGGCCACCGGTCCCACCAGTTCCACGACGCGGCCGCGCATCTCGTCGGCCGCCTTGTTGGTGAACGTGATGGCCAGGATGGCGAACGGTGAGACATCGCGGTCGGTGATGAGGTGGGCGATCCGGTAGGTCAGCACCCGCGTCTTGCCCGACCCGGCGCCGGCGCTGACCAGCAGCGGACCCTGTTCGTGCAGGACGGCGTCGTACTGGGCGGGGTTGAGCAGCGCCATCGTCGGCACCCTATCCGTGGGCGCCGACAGCCCCCTCCCCCGATCCGGGGTCACGATGCGGGGAGCCGCACAGGTGGGCGGTACCATCGGCGCCGTGACAGAACGAGCCGACCAACCCGCGATCACCGACGCCGACTCGCCGATTGCCGAGCAGTCCGCATCCGACGCAGGGGTCGCGGGCGGCGAGGCCGCCGACGTCTCCGCCCCCACCGAGGCCCCCGAAGGCGCCCCCGAAGCCTCCGGCGGCGCCGGGAGCCACAGCACCGAGCCTGACGGCGACGCCGCAGGAGAGACATCCGAAGCGGTGGCCGGCGACCCGGCCGGAGACGCGGCCGCTTCCCCGGAGCCCGACGATGGCCCTGCCGGAGGCACAGCCGCTTCCCCGGAGCCCGACGATGGCAGTGCCGGAGAGGCAGCCGGGGTGGCCGCGCCGGATGGCGGCGCCACCGGCGAGGAACCCGCCGCGGCTGCAGACGACGCCGAGGTCGATCCGGCTCCGGAGCCTCCCGCGGACAGCCCCACACCACCCCCGGCGCCGGCTCCGGCCGCGGACGACCGCAGTACGGGAATCGGCACGCCGATCCCGTCCGCGGCCACCACGGGTGGCCTCAGCAGCGGTGACATCATCACCGGGGTCGTCAGTTCCGTCGAGCGCCGGGAGCTGGAACTGGATCTGGGGTCGGGGCGTGTCGGCGTGATCGGCAGCCGGCATTGGGCGGCGGGTCTCGACGTCGATCTCACCGTCGAGGCGAAGGTCGGCGACACCGTCGAGGCGGCGGTCCTCGTGCGCGAGGACCACAAGCAGCGCATCGTCCTATCGCGTAGCTGGGGCCGCCAGCAGCGAGCCTGGGAGACGGCCGAGAACGCCCGCAAGACCGGAGAGATCATCTCGGGCACCGTGACCGACGCCGTCGCCGCGGGCATCACCGTGGACATCGGCGTCCGGGCGTTCGTACCCGCCTCGATGGCGGGATCCGACGACCTGGAGTCGCTGGTCGGCACCACGGTGGAATGCAAGGTCACCGAAGTGAACCAGCTGAAGGGTCGCTGCATCCTGTCCCGGAAGGCGGCGTCACGGACCCGCGAGCGCCAGGCCGCCCGGAAGCGACTGGCGGAACTGGAGCCGGGGACGATGCTGCGCGCCAGGGTCACGAAGGTCGAGGACTTCGGTGCGCTGGTGCTCGCCGACGGCGACCTGCGGGGCCGGATCCGCCGCAGCGAGCTGAGTTGGTTCCGCGTCCGCCGCCCGAACGACGTCGTGTCGGTGGGCGACGAGTTGGAGGCCCGGGTGCTGCAGACCGCCCCCGCCAAGATGAGCCTCGACCTGTCCCTGCGGATCGGCGACGACCCCCTGGCCGGGATCAGTCCCGGCGAGCGGCATCAGGCCACCGTCACCTCACTGGCGCCGTTCGGGGCCTTCGTGGCCGTCGGCGAGGGGATCAGGGGGCTCGTGCCGACCGCTGAGTTGTCCGAGCACCCCATCCGCCATCCGAGGGAGGTGGTGGTGCCCGGTGACAGCGTGCTCACCGAGGTCACGAAGGTGGACCGCCAGCGACGCGAGCTGGAGTTCTCGGTGAACCTGGCGATGCTCGTGCGACCCTCCGAGTGGGAGTGACGCCTCCCCGACCGGACGGCCTCACTCCCACTCGATGGTGCCGGGAGGCTTGGACGTGACGTCGTAGACGACTCTGTTGACGCCGGGCACCTCGGCCACGATCCGCCCGGCCATGGCTTCGAGCACGTCGTACGGCAGACGCGCGAAGTCGGCGGTCATGGCATCCGCGCTGGTCACGGCGCGGATCACGATCGGGTGACCGTAGGTGCGCTCGTCGCCCATGACGCCCACCGAGCGGACGTCCAGCAGCACCGCCAACACCTGCCAAACCTCGCGGTCGAGCCCGCCGCGGCGGATCTCGGCGCGCACGATGGCATCCGCGGCGCGTACCGTCTCGACCCGCGCCGGGGTTACCTCGCCGACGATGCGCACGGCGAGTCCCGGCCCGGGGAACGGGTGGCGCCAGATCACCTCGGACGGGAGGCCGAGCCGCTCGCCCACGAGGCGCACCTCGTCCTTGAACAGATCCCGCAGGGGCTCCACGAGTTCCAGCTGCATGTCGTCGGGGAGCCCCCCGACGTTGTGGTGGCTCTTTATCCTGGCCGCCACGTCGCCCCCGGACTCGATCACGTCGGGGTACAGCGTGCCCTGCACGAGGAAGTCCACATCGCCGAGCTCCCGGGCCTCGGCCTCGAAGACGCGCACGAACAGCTCGCCGATGGTGCGCCGCTTCGCCTCCGGGTCGGCCACGCCGGCGAGTGCCGCCAGGAACCGGTCGGCGGCATCCACGAACACGAACCCGTCGCCCCCGAAGACCTCGCGCACCTGGTCGGTCTCGCCGGCGCGCATCAGCCCGGTGTCGACGAACACACAGGTGAGGCGGTCGCCGATGGCTTGGCGCACCAGCGAAGCGGCAACCGCCGAGTCGACCCCGCCGGAGAGCCCGCAGACGGCCCGCCCGTCACCAACCTGGTCCCGGATAGCGGCGACCGAGGTCTCGACGATGCAGTCGGGGGTCCATGCGGGGGCACAGCCGCAAGCCTCGTACAGGAAGTTCTCCAGCATGCTCTGACCGTGCGGGGTGTGCGCCACCTCAGGGTGGAACTGCACACCGAACAGGCCGCGGTCGGCGTCCTCGAACGCCGCGGCCGGCGAGTCGGCGGTCACGGCGGTCACCACCGCACCGCTCGGGGGGCGCACCACCGCATCGCGATGACTCATCCAGACCTCCTGCGCGGCGGGAAGGCCGCCGGAAACCACCCGTCCCGGCCAGGTCACGTCGAGCCGTACCCGGCCGTACTCCGCCAGGCCGCTGCGGTCCACCTTGCCGCCGAGTTCGTGCGCCAGGAGTTGTGCCCCGTAGCAGATGCCCAGAACGGGGATCCCCAGCGCCAGGATCTCGGGATCGAGGCGGGGGGCGCCGGGTGCATGCACCGACTCGGGTCCGCCGCTGAGGATCAGACCCGTGGGCCGGCGCCGGCGCACGGCCGCGGCACCGATGTCGTGCGCGACGATCTCGCTGTACACACGGGCCTCGCGCACGCGCCGTGCGATGAGTTGCGCGTACTGGGCGCCGAAGTCCAAGACGAGCACGCCGCCGCGCCCGCCGCCGGCGTCGCCGGTGGCGGTCACCGGCCCATGCCCACGCCCTGCTGGTGTTGCAGGCCCTTCCCCTCACTGGCAATCGAGGGAGCCACCATCACGTCGGCCTTCTGGAGTTCCTTGAGCGTGGCGTAGCCGCTCGCCGCCATCGTGGTCGCCAGGGCCCCGAACAGGTTGCTGCGCCCGTCGGCCTCCCGCGCCGGACCCAGGAGGATCTCCTCCAGCGGGGCGCGCCGCCCGACGTGCACACGGGCGCCGCGGGGCAGCGCCGCGTGCGGCGTCGCCATCCCCCAGTGGTAGCCGCCGCCCGGCGCCTCGAACGCCGCCGCCAGGGGGGAGCCCAGCATCACCGCGTCGGCGCCGCAGGCGACGGCCTTGGCGATGTCGCCGCCGGTGGCCATGCCGCCGTCGGCGATGATGTTGACGTACACGCCGGTCTCGTCGAGGTGGCGCATGCGGGCCGCCCGCACGTCGGCAATTGCGGTGGCCTGCGGGACGCCGATGCCCAGCACGCCGCGGCTCGTGCAGGCGGCGCCCGGCCCCACACCCACCAGCACACCGGACGCCCCGGTCCGCATGAGATGCAGCCCGGCCTCGTAGCTGGCACAGCCGCCCACGACGACCGGTATCGGAAGCTCGCGCACGACCTTCTTGAGGTTCAGCGGTTTGCGGGTGCGGGACTTGTGCTCCGCGGTCACGACCGTGCCCTGGATGACCAGCAGATCCACCTCCGCGGAGGCGAGCTGGCCGAGCAGTTCGGTGGCCCGCTGCGGCGTGACGGCGGCACTCACCAGCGTCGAGTGCTCCCTGATCTGCCGCACCCGCTCGCCGATCAGTTCGGGGTTCACCGGCGGCGCGTACACCTCCTGCAGGCAGGCGGTGGCGTTCTCGACGGGCGCGTTCCGGATCGCCTCGAAGGCCGGGGTCGGGTCCTCGTAGCGTGTCCACAGACCCTCGATGTTCAGCACGCCGATACCCCCGAGGCGGCCGATCATCTCGGCAACGTCCGGCGAGACCACGCTGTCCATGGCCGAGGCGAGCAGCGGCAGCGGCCGGCGGTAGGCGTCGATCTCCCAGGAGATGTCCACATCGTCGGGGTCGCGGGTGCGCCGCGCCGGCACGATGGTGATCTCGTCGAGCCCGTAGGCCCGGCGCCCGCTCTTGCCGAAACCGATCTCGATGTCCGCCACCACTCGCACCTCCCTCCGCGGAGCATAGGCAGTGCCGCCCCGACCGGCAGGAATGCTCAGAGCTTGGCGGCTGCCTCGGCGATGGCCTCCCAGGCGGCCTCGACGTGATGGGCGCGCGTGGCGACGGTGCCCACGGAGAGGCGCAGTGTGTAGTGACCGTCCAGGACGGTGTGCGTGAGGTAGAAGCTCCCGGAGTCGTTCAACTCGGCCAGGATGCGCCGGTTGGCCTCGTCGCCGGCCCGGTGACGAAAGCACACGAGGTTGAGCGGCGCGGGAGCGGCGAGGTCGAAGTCGGGGTGCTCGGACACCCAGCCGGCGAACCGCTGCGCCCAGGAGACCCCGGAGCGGATGTGGGCCTGCAGGCCCGTCGCTCCGTACCAGCGGAGGACCAGCCACAGCTTGAGAGAGCGGAAGCGGCGCCCCAGCGGCACCTGCCAGTCCCGGTAGTCGATCACCGTTCCCTGCTCGGTGGCGGGGTTGCGCAGATACTCGGGCGTCACGCTGAGGGCATCCGTGAGGGCCTTGCGGTCGGCCACCCACATGGCCGTGCAGTCGAGGTTGGTGAGTAACCACTTGTGGGGATTGAAGCAGTAGCTGTCCACCGCGCCGAGCCCCCGGTTCACGAAGCGGAACTCCGGGCAGACCGCCGCGGCACCGGCCAGGGCACCGTCCACGTGGATCCACATCCCCTCGTCTCGGGCCAGGGCCGCCAGACGCGCCACCGGGTCGAATGCCAGCGAGGAGGTGGTTCCCGCGGTGGCAACGACGGCACAGGGCACCAGGCCGGCGGCGCGGTCGGCACCGACCGCGTCCGCCAGTGCCTCCACACTCATGGCATAGGCGGCGGCGCCGCCGACGAACCGGATCCTGTCGGCACCGAAGCCGGCAATGCGGGCGCTCTTGTAGATCGACGAGTGGGCGTGCTCGGAGGTGTAGATCACCAGGTCGGCGAGGCTTGCGCCGCCCGCTGCGGCCAGCGCCCGCTCCCGGGCGGCGACGAGCGCACACAGCGCCGAACTGGACGCCGAGTCCTGGATGACCCCGCCACCGGCACCCTCGCTTCGGAAACGCCGGGGGAGGCCGCACAGCTCCACCAGCCAGTCCATGACGCGGGTCTCGAGTTCGGTGCACGCCGGACTGGAAGCCCACAGCATTCCCTGCACCCCCAGGCCCGACGACAGCAAATCGCCGAGGATCGCGGGACCGGTCGCGGGCGTGGGGAAGAAGGCGAAGAAGCCCGGCGCCTGCCAGTGCGTGAGCCCCGGGACGACGACTTGGTCGAGGTCCTCTAGCACGGTGTCGAACCCTTCCGGCTCGGCGGGCGGCGACTGCGGGAGCCCGGCGGCCACCTCGCCGGGGCGCACCCTGGACAGCACCGGGTAACTCTCGATCCGCTCGTGATAGCCGGCCACCCACTCCAGGAACCGCTCACCCCACAGGCGCAACTCCTCGGGCGTCATGTGCGGCGCCGCCGGCACAGGTCCCCCTGGCGGCGGACGGTCGCCCTCGTGCTCGACGAAGTCCATGCGCCATGTCTAGCGCCTCCGGCAACGGTGGCACGCCAGGCAGAACGCTCCGTCGGCGCCGGGGTGGCAGCATCGCGCCCAATCCCCCTGCGGCTCGAGCCTGCCATCCGGGGGCGAGACCGGCATCACGGCTGCGGGGCCCGGTGTGCCGCCACCCCGGCCCCGAGTTCGTCAGCGCGCCGTCAGGCCCGTGGCGAGGACGAGGAGTTGCCGGAGGATTGCCGCCGTGGCGCCCCAGATGGTGTCGCCGGGGATCTCGAAGAAACTGATCGGCCGCAGGGTGCCGTCTCGAGGCCAGAGCTCCTGACGGTAGATCTCCGGCGCCAGCAGCTCGCTCAGCGGCACGTGGAGGATCTTCTCGACCTCGGCGGGATCGGGACGCAACCCCTCGGGGCGGCCCGCGGGCAGCTCGGCAACGTACGAATACACCAGCGAGTCGCTGCCAACCGTGAAGAACGGGGTCAACTCGCCGATGCGGACCGCGGCGGCGGGATCCAGCCCGATCTCCTCCTGCGCCTCCCGGCGGGCGGTCGCCCAGAGGTCGGCGTCGGCCGGTTCGCGGCCGCCGCCGGGGAACGACACCTCGCGACCGTGGGTGCGCAGGTGCGATGCGCGCCGGGTGAGAATGACGGTGGTCTCGCCCCGATCCAGGTAGAGCGGGATCAGCACCGCCGAGAGCCGTTGCGAAGTCTCCGCGGAGCGCACCGCGGGAGGCTGCTCCTGTAGCCGGCGCGCCAGGGCATCCAGTTCGACCCGGCGCGCCGCCCCCGGGAGTTCCGACCACGGCGCGGGCGCACCCGGGCGCGCGCCGGCCGGGCGCGGGATGAATTGGGGACCGCCGTGGCCGGCGGGGATCGCGGCGAGAGGTGGCGGGGGCTCGCTGCTCACGAAGTGCCGCCGGATCCGGTGCCGGTGTCCTCGGCCCGCGCAACGGCGGCGCGCACGGCGTCGGCTACCGCAACCGTGGCGGCGACCCGCACGGTGTCGATGGAGGCCTCCACATCGCCGACGGACGCCGCGATCAGGGCGTCGCCGTCGAAGCGGGTGTGCGCCGGCAGCAGGGCGCGCGCCAGGCCGTCGTGGCCACTCTGCGCTACGAGCAGGCAGTCGAGCTTGGTGAGGCGCACGTTGGTGCAGATGAGACCGATCGTTGTGCTCGTGCCGAGCGGCGGACGCTCGGGAGGCTGGAACCTCCCCGAGCGCAGCGAGTGTTCCACCGAATCGCCGTCGAGATCACCTGCGGCATTGACCGCCAGCAGCGCGACCACGATGGCCTCCCCGCTGCCTGTCGCTGCGAACCGCAACTGCGCCGAGCCCAGCCCGCTGGGTGCCCGCGTCGAGCGCCAAGAGCCCACGGTGGCACCGGCGCCGGCGCCGAACGGCCCCGCCGGCCAGCCGCCGGCGGGACCGGGCCCGGCCGGCACCGAGGCCGTGCGGGCCGCCTCGTAACCGGCGTCGGCTCCGGGCCAGACAGGGGGTTCACCGGGACGCAGGTCGTACAGGGACAGCCCGGCGACGATGGGCACGGGCCCGGCCGGCGTCGGGTAGCCACGCCCGGCCTCGGCGCAGTAGCGCATGACACCCTCGGCGGTCGCCAGCCCGAAGGCCGAGCCGCCGGATAGCACGACCGCGTCGATTCCCGGCACGGTCCGCTCGGGTGCCAGCAGATCCAACTCGCGGCTGGCGGGCGCGCCGCCGCGGACCTCGACCGACGCGACGGTTCCCTCGGGCAGCAGCACAACGGTGCAGCCGGTGCACCCGCTCGGGTGCGTCCAGTGGCCGACGCGCACTCCGTCGAGGGCCCGACGCCCGCTCATGAGGCTCCCGCACTCACCGGCGACCGGCGGCCGCCCGCGGGACTCCGGGCCCGGCGAGCTGTCCTCGGCCGTGGCTCGGAACGAGAGAGGTGTGCACGGTCAGCGGGTCTTCGGTCTCAGCAATAGTGCCGACGGACCCGCCGGCCCACGTCGCAGACCACCTCGTACGGGATCGTGCCCAGGCTGTCGGCCACGTCGGCGGCGCTGATGCTCTGATCGCCCTGCGTGCCGATCAGCACGGCTTCGTCACCGACGGACACGTCGCTCTCCTGCCCGCAATCCACCATGAGTTGGTCCATCGTCACGACCCCCACCACAGGCCGCCGCCGGCCCCTGATCAGCACGGCTCCACCGCGCAGCCCGTAGTCGCGCCGGACTCCGTCCGCGTAGCCGATGGGCAGCGTGGCCACATCACTGTCGGAGTCGAGCCGGTACGCCAACCCGTAGGAGACACCCTCACCTGCGGCAACGCTCTTGACGAACGAAACCTGCGTCTGCAGTTGCATGACGGGACGCAGCCCCTGCACCTCGTTCCGGAGTTCGGCACTGGGCGGCAGCCCGTACAGGGCGATCCCGGCCCGGACCATGTCGTAGCGGCCGCGGCGCCGGATGGGTGAGGCATCCGGCCGGCCGGCGGCCAGGAGCAGGGCAGAGTTGGCGGCATGGCGGCGGAACGATCCCGGCTCGGGCGCGCCGAGATCGGCCTCGAGAGCCTTCAGCACCTGCTCGTAGCGTTCCAACTGCACGTCGGTGTGGGGATTCCCCAACTCGTCGGCCACGGCGCAGTGCGTCCAGACACCTTCCAGATGCAGTTGCGCCCTGGCCTCGATGGCACTCGCCAGCAGCGCCACGTCGTCGGGGTGGGCACCGACCCGGTTCATGCCGGTGTCCACCTTGAGGTGCACCCGGAGTCGACGGTCGCCCGTCGTGGCCGCCGCGGCCGCCGCCGCCAGTCCGGTGGCGCTGTAGACCGATGGGCGCAGGTCGTAGGCCACCACCTCCACCATCTCGGTGGGCCGTGGCTCGGACAGCAGCAGGATCGGTGCCGTCACACCCGCCTGGCGCAACTCGATGCCCTCCTCCACGAGAGCCACCGCCAGCCAGGTGGCTCCGCCGGCGAGCGCGGCCCTGGCGGTGGCCACTGCCCCGTGCCCGTAACCGTCGGCCTTGACCACGGCACACAACCCCGCAGGGGCCGCCCGGCGGGCAAGTTCGGCGGCGTTGGCCTGCAATGCCGCCAGGTCCACGATGGCCGAGGTGGGTCGCATCAGCGGGCGACGATCCCTTGATCGACCGGGCGCGACGACGGCTCGAGCGCCGCGGCCAGCGCTGCGGGGATGGCTCCCAGCAGATCCCCGGCGATGAGGCCCACCGGCGGCGAGAGGGAGCCGGCCATGCCGTGCACGTGCGCGGCCAGGGAGGCGGCGTCCAGCGGCTCGGCGCCCTGCGCCAGCAGAGCGCCGATCATCCCGGCCAGCACGTCCCCGGTGCCCGCCGTGGCCAGGCGGGCGTCGCCGGAGGTGATCAGGCGGGCCGCGCCGTCGGGCGCGGCGACGACGGTCGTGGGTCCCTTCAGGAGGACGTGGGCACCGGCCGCGGCAAGCGACCGCGCCGCCGCCGGACGGTCGGGCCCGGCGCGCCGGCCTGCCAGCAACTCGTACTCACCGTCGTGCGGCGTCAGCACCACCGGCGCACGCGCCGCCGCCAGGACCGACGCCGGGTCTCCGCCGAGGGCCGCCAGGGCGTCGCCGTCCAGCACCAGCGGCACCGTCGCCCGGGTGACCAGCGCCCGCACAGCGGTCGCCGTCTGCGGATCTCTCCCCAGGCCGGGACCGACCACGAGCGATCCGAACCGCGAGGTGTCCATCCGCTCGTGCCAGGCCGCTGCGGGCAGCGGGTGGAACACCACCTCGGTGGGGACGGCGGCGTCGGGCTCGCCGCCCGGCACCGAGAGCCGCACATAGCCCGCGCCCGAGCGCAGAGCCGCCAGGGATGCCAGGGCCGCCGCGCCGCGCATCGTCGACGAGCCCGCCACCACCCAGCAGGCCGAGCGCCACTTGTGCGCGTCGTCGGGCCGCCGCGGCCACGACCCGGTGACGTCGCCGGTGGTCACGAGGTGCGCCGTGGCCGAAGCCACGTCCAGGCCGATGTCCGCGATGCTCACCGACCCCGCCAAGCGGCGTCCCGGCTGCAGCAGCAGTCCCGGCTTCAGGGCGGCGAACGTGACCGTCCGCGTCGCCGCCAGCACACCGCCGCGCACCTCCCCTGTTAGGCCGTCCACCCCCGAGGGGATGTCAGTGGCCAGCACCGGCATCCCCGACGTCAGGGGCGGCGGCGTCCAGGGCCGGTTCAGCCCGGTGCCGTACGCAGCGTCGATCAGTAGATCACCCGGCGGGATCGCGGCGACGTCGGGGGCGATCACGCGGCACTCGGCGCCGGCGCGCTGCAGGTGGCGGGCCGCAGCCCGGCCGTCGGCGCCGTTGTTGCCGCGCCCTGCGAGGACGACCACCCGGCGACCCGCCAGCGCCTTCCGGCGCGTGCCCGAGGTCCGCCCGCCTTCGAGGATCCTGGCAGCACCCTCGCTGGTGCAGGTCAGCATCTCCGCGGCGGCGACGGCGACCGCGGCCCCGGCCCGCTCCACGAGCACGTCCGTGCCCTCGGGGGCGGCGGCGTCGATGGCCGCCATCTCCGCAGGGGTGACGACCGGGATCACGACGGGCTGCCTCCCCCGGCGGCCCGATGATGGCCGAGAGGCGGGTGGCCGGTGCAGGCCCAGTCGCTGGACGGTGGATCCCGGCCTTCGCCGGGATGACCGATGGGGCTGGCGGCGCGGGTCACGTCTCGTTGCCGTTCTCGAGTGGGCCCGGCTCGGGTGCGCCCGGGACGACGGCCACGGCCACGGCGACAGCCAGATCGGCCGTGTGCGACAGGCTCAGATGCCAGCCCGTCACTCCGGCATCGGTGGCGCGCGCCGCCGCCCGACCGCTCAGTCGCAGGCCGACCTGACCGCTGCGGGCGCGGGTGACCTCGACCTCCCTGAACGCCACGTCCCCGAACCCGGCGCCCAGCGCCTTCATGGCCGCTTCCTTGGCGGCGAACCGCACCGCCAGGCGCTCGGCCGGATCGGAGCGGCCCTCGGCGTAGGCCCGCTCGGCAGGAGTGAACAGCCGCTCAGTGATGCGCGGGCGGCGCGCCAGCAGCGCACGGAACCGCGGTACCTCCACGATGTCCACGCCGATCATGGCGCCGCTTCGCGCCAGCGCGCGGCCACAGCGCCGATGTCGCCGGCCAGCAGTTCCACGGTGGGCACCGCCGCGAGGAGCGCCTCGTCGAAGGACGACTCGGTCTCGGTGACCGCGTAACGGAGCCGGCTGTACCGATCGCGATAGCGGCGCAGCACGGTGGCGGCGGTCGCGGCGGGCAGGCGCTCGTGCAGGTCCACGTGGAGCAGCACCAAGCCCACGGTCTCCCCGCCCTTGATCTGGGGCACCAGGACGATGAGGCGCCCGTCCCGCAGGCCCTTCGTCAGCAACACCCGTTGCTCCCGGCTCACCTGGCGCTTCGTGCCGCGCAACGTGGGGTCGCGGCTGACGCGCGACTCGATCCCGGCCGCCACGCCGGACCGGTCGACGATCTCGATCCGCTCGTCGTCGATGACATAGCGGATGTAGCCGGTCACCGCCGCGACGGCCGGATCGAGTCCCGTCAGCGTCGACAGCGTGTCGTAGCTGAGGCGTTCGGGAGCTGCGCCCGCGGCCCGGACGGCCGCCACCAGCGGCACGCTCCACAACGCATCCTCGCTGCGGGAGATCCCCACGGTGACCGTCTTGGCCTGGTGACGTATGGCGTCGACGGGGCGGGCCAGTTCCTCGGCGGCCTCGGTCAGCGCGGCCAGCAGCCGCTCGAGTACCCCCGCGGGCGTCCCCATCTCGCCGTAGTCAATCTCGAAGGCAGCCAGCGGGAGTACGCCAGTGGCATAGCGGAACAGGCCATCCAACTGCGCGGCGGTTCCCGCGGGCAGGTGACCGTCGTAGCGACCCGCGCGCAGTTGCCGACCGAATTGCTCGGCCCCGGCGGCGATCTCCGTCGACAGGCCGGCGAGCAGATCCTCCGCATCGGCGACGGCGCCGTCGGGTGCGGCGTCGAAGGCGGCCTCGATCGACCCCCGGGTGCGCCGCAGCGGCTCGGCACCCGCATCGATCGCCAGAGCCGCCTCGTAGCCGAAGAGGTGGCCGGCCACGGTGACCAGCACGAACGACAGGTCCGGGTGGACGGCGGGCAGCAGCACCGAGTCCCCGGTGGCGCGCGCCAACTCGGCGTCGTCGGTCAACACCACCGGGGCCGCCCGGTGCGCCGCGTAGATGGCGATCTCCTTGGCGACGTCGCGCGCCGTGGAGCGTTCCAAGCCCGCGGCGCAGACCAGGACCAACGGCTCGGCCGAGAGATCGATGTGCTTCTTGTCCTCCGTGACGTCGCACGCCACCGACCGGTAGCACAACTCCGAGAGCTTGATGCGCAATTCTTCCGCCGCCAGCCGGTTGCGCCCGTTGCCGACGGTGGCCCAGTGGCGCCGCGCCGGGGCGAGTCGCTGGGCGATGTCGGCGATCCGCGAGCGTGACTCCAGAACCTCCGCCATGGCGGTGGGCAGATGTTCGAGAGCCTCCAGCAGCCCTTGGCGGCGATCGGGATCCACGGGCGGCAGCCCGAAGCCGTCGACGATGGCATAGGCCAGCAGGAAGCCCGCCGCGACCTGGGCGTAGAAGGCTTTGGTGGAGGCCACGCTCATCTCGACGTCGCGGCCATCGGAGGTGTACAGCACTGCGTCGGCGCGCGCGGCCAGGTCACTCTCCCGGCGGTTCACGACAGCGATCACCGAGGCGCCCCGGGCCTGGACCAGGTCGACGGTGCGGTTGGTGTCGGTGGTCGTGCCCGACTGGCTCACCGCAACCACGAGGTGGTCCGACATGTCGTCCGCCAGCCCGAAGCCGGACAGTTCGCTGGCCAGGCAGGCCGAGACCTCCACGCCGGCGCCGGACAACTCCGCGCCGATGATGTCGGCAATGGCCCGGGCGGCCACCGCCGCGGTGCCCTGCCCGATCACGAGGATCCGTCGCGGCAACTCCCCCTCTGCCGGCAGGATCCCGTCCAGGGCCACGCTGCGCCGAGCAGGATCTCCCGCCAGCCGGCCGCGGAGCGTCTTGGCGAAAGAGCCGGGGGACTCGCTGATCTCCTTCAGCAGGAAGTGCGGGTAGCCGCGGCGGTCTATGTCGCGCGTCGTGATGACCGCCGTGCTCACCGGTGGCAACGGCACTTCGGCACCGTCGTAGGACCAGCGCGCCACACCATCGATCCGGCCCGCATCGGCGGCGTCCAGCCGCACGAGCTCGCCCTCGCCTGCGGAGCCGCCGCCGTCGGCACCGTCGAAGCGAAGATAAGCGCTGGTCTGCTCCACCAACCCGTACGGTTCGGAGGCCACCACGAAGGCGTCGCTCGCCAGGCCCACGTACAGCGCCTGACCGCTGCCCCGCCGGGCGAGCAGCAGGCGTCCGGGGACGTCCGTGGCCACCGACACGATGGCGTGCGAACCTTCGCATGCCCCGACCGCGTCGGCAAACGCCGCGGTGTCGGATCCGCCCGGTCGGCGCAGGCGGCGGGTGAGCCCGGGGACCACCCGAGCGTCGGTGGTGACGGCTCGGGGATAGGTCAGGTCGTACCGGGTACCCACGGCGGCGTAGTTGTCGATGTCGCCGTTGACCGCGGCGAACACCCAGGGCGGTCCGTCGCCTGTGAGCGAGGCGACGGGATGGGCGTTGGGCTCGGTGATCAGGCCGACGCTGGCCCAGCGGGTGTGCGCCAGGACCGCGCAGTGCGCGCCCGGCCGCGCCAGCGCCGCCCGCAAGGACCCATCGCCGGCGAGGGCCGACCTCAGAACCTGCGTGTTGTCGCCCAGGTCACCGACCTCGATCGCCGTCTTGTAGACATAGACCGAGGTGCCGGCGTCGTGCCAGCGGCTCCCGGTACGCCCCAGGACGTCGGATGCCGCGGCGTCCGGATCCAGCGGCTCATCGGCGGAGACGACCACCGCGATTCCCGCCGAGTCCCGGCCGCGCACCTCCAGGCGGTCCAGGGCCGACAGCGCCACTTGGATCGACCACCAGGCCGCCACGAGCCCCTCCGTGGCGGCCGGCGCATCCTCGCCGAGGAGGTCGGCCACCGCCGAAGCGCCCGCCAGCCGGTCCTCGCGGATGCACCAGAGCGGGTCGGCCAGTGGGCCATCGTCGTCAGCGAGGCGCCCGACCGACTCCGCCACCTCGGCGCGCAGCGCCGCGTCGCGCACGAGACAGGTCAGCCCCGCCGGTCCGGCGAGCCGCTCCGCCAGCGCCGGCGCGCCGCTGCGCAACTCGTCTCCCTGCCCACCGAGCAACCGCCGGATCTCCGAGGCGTCGGCCGGTCGGCGGCTCGGGGGGCGGCTGAGGACCGCCACGATCCCGCACATCAGCCGGCCCGCCGCGCGACTTCGGCCGCCAGGGATTGCGCCGTCGACGCGGCCTCCGCCTCGCTGGGTGCCTCCACCATCACACGGATCAGCGGCTCGGTTCCCGACGCCCGCACCAGCACCCGGCCCCGCTCGCCCAACTCCTCGCGCGCCTTGCGGACGGCGGGCTCGATGGCTTCCAGCACGTCCGTGGCCCCGCGACCGGTGGCCACGTTGCGCAACACCTGGGGGTAACGCGTCATCGCGGCCGCCGCCAGGTCCCCCGGCCGCTCCCCCCGCCGAGCCGCCACATCCAACAGCTGCACGGCCGTGAGCAGGCCGTCACCCGTGGTGGCGAGATCCCGGAAGATCACGTGGCCGGACTGCTCGCCGCCCAACTCCCAGCCCCCGGCTTCCAGCGCGCTGAGGACGTGCCGATCGCCCACCGGCGTGGTCACGACGTCGATACCGGCCTCGGCCATGGACCGGTGCAGGCCGATGTTGCTCATGACCGTCACGACAATCGTCGAGCCCGCCAGCCGACCGCGTTCGTGGCGGTCGATCCCGCAGAGGGCGATGATGTGGTCACCGTCGATCAACCGCCGATCGTAGGCCACGACCCGGTCGCCGTCGCCGTCGAACGCCAAGCCGATCTCACCGGGTCGCGTCTCGCCGGCGATCATGCCGGGCGAGGCCGCCCCGCAGCCGTCGTTGATGTTCCGCCCGTTCGGCGCGCAGGCGACGGTGCGCACGGAAGCGCCCAGGCGCCGCAGCAGTGCCGGCGCCGGCAGCGAGGTCGCTCCGTTGGCACCGTCGACCACAAGCCGCATCCCCTCGAGTGCGCCGGGCCGCACCGTCGCCGCCACCGCGTCGAGGTACGCCTCCAGCCGGCCCGAGGCGTCGACGCCGACCGCGCGGGAGGCACGCGGGTCGGCGGCTGCCTCGAGGGCGGCGGCCACCGCCTCCTGCTCGCCGTCGCTGAGCTTCCGTCCCCCGGGTCCGAAGATCTTCACCCCGTTGTCCTGGTACAGGTTGTGCGACGCCGACACCACGATGCCCGGCACCTCGTCGGTGGCGCTGAGAAACGCCACGGCGGGCGTGGGGGCCACGCCCAGCAGGTCCACCTGGGTGCCACCCAGCCCGCGCAGCAACCCGTCGATGAGGTCTCCCGCAGAGGACCGTGGATCGTGCCCCAGAACCACCCGCTCGCAACCGAAGGTGGCGACGACCGCGGCGCCGATCCGGGCGGCGATCCGGGGGGTCACGTCCCGGTAGGCGCGCCCCCGTATGCCGTCTGTACCGAACACGTCCGAACCGCTACGACGGCTCGTGGCGGCGCAGGCGCCTCTTGGAGTACTGCGGAGCCTTCCGAGCCTTCTTCAGCCCGTACTTCTTGGACTCCTTCTTGCGCGGGTCCCGGGTCAGCAAGCCGGCACGCTTGAGCTTCTCGCGGCAATCTCCGTCGAGAGTCTCGAGCGAGCGGGCGATACCGAGGCGGAGCGCCCCCGACTGGCCCGTGAGACCCCCGCCCGAGATCGTGGCATCCACGTCGTACACCGAGGCGGTGTCGGTCACGCGGAGGGCCTCGATGGCACCGGAGCGGTGGGCGGGCGACGGGAAGTAGTCCTCGAGGTCCCGACCGTTGATGACGACCCGGCCTTCGCCCGGCCGGATACGGACACGGGCCACGGCCCGCTTGCGGCGACCTGTGGCTTGGACGAGCGGCGGTGTCATGGAGTTCTCCTGCCGAGGGGCAGCGGCTGCGGTTTCTGGGCTTCGTGGGGATGGGCCGGTCCGGCGTAGACCTTGAGCTTCCGGAGCATCTGGCGACCCAGGCGGGTGTGGGGCAGCATCCCGCGGATGCTACGGCGCACGAGCTCGGCGGGTCGCCGCTGCAGCGCGGTTCCCAGGGTCTCCGATCGCAGGCCACCGGGATAGCCCGAGTGCCGGTACAGGACCTTCCGCTCGGCCTTGCCCGCGGTCGTGACGACCTTCTCGGCGTTCACGATGATCACGTGGTCACCGCAGTCCAGATGCGGGGTGTAGATCGGCTTGTGCTTGCCCCGCAGGACGCGAGCCACCTCGGTCGCCATACGTCCGAGCACCTGACCCTCGGCGTCGACGATCCACCAGGCGCGATCCAATTCCGAAGCCTTGGGGCTGTACGTATGCACACCGCAAGGATACGGGGTGGACGTCGGAATCGGCTGCGGACCGGGCCGGCTCATGCGTAGGCCACCGACTGCAGGCACAGGCCGTGCGGCGGGGCCACCGGCCCTGCCACCGCCCGATCCCTGCTCGCCAGGATCCGACGCATGTCGCCGGCGGGTCGACGACCCCGACCCACTTCGGTGAGGGTCCCGACGATCGAGCGCACCATCTGCCGGCAGAAGGAGTTGGCGGCGATGTCGAACAGCAGGACGCCGCGCTCGGGGGTGCTCCAGACGGCGTGCAGGACCCGCCGCGTGGTGGGAGCGACCCGCTCGGTGCCGTCGACGGTCTGCGTCGCCTTCGAGCAGAACGAAGCGAAGTCGTGCTCGCCCACCAGCAACGCCGCGGCCTCGACCATGGGAGCGACCTCGAGAGGGTCGGGGATGTGCCAGGACACCGCCCGGCGGAAGACGTCGGGTTCCGGCGCGTTCCAGATCGTGTAGCGATAGGCCCGAGACAGCGCCGAGAAGCGAGCGTCGAAGTCGCCGGACACCTGCTCGATCGCCAGGACGGCCACGTCGGGTCCGCACATGCGGCTCAGCCCGCTGCCGAGAGCCTCGAGCCGTCCGGCCGACGCGTCCTCGTCGGCAACGTCCAAGCTCACGACCTGCCCGCGCGCATGAACGCCGGCGTCGGTGCGCCCGGCGCACGTCAACTGCACCGGGTAGCCCAGCCGTCGCCCGAGTGCGTCGGCGAGGACACCGCCGACCGTCCGCACACCGGGGTTCGGGGTGAAGCCGCGAAAGGCCCCTCCGTCGTAGGCGACCCGAAGGCGCAGGCGGGCCACGCCGCGGTGCGCCGGCTAGACGAGTTCGATTCGGGCCATCGGGGCGTTGTCCCCGTAGCGCGGGCCCATCCGCAGGATCCGGGTGCAGCCGCCGGCGCGATTCGCGTAGCGCGGACCGATGTCGGAGATCAGCTTGTCGGCGATCTCGCGGTCGTGGAGAAACGCCACGATCTGGCGGTGGTTGTGCAGACCGCCCTTGCGCGCCTTGGTGATCAGCTTCTCGGCGACGGGCTGCATGGCCTTCGCCTTGGCCTCGGTGGTCACGATGGATTCGGCCGCCACGAGGGAGGCGACGAGGTTGGCCAGCATCAGCTTCTGGTGTGAGGCGCTTCCGCCGAGGCGGCGGCCCTTGCGGGGTCGGCCGGGCATGATCGTCTCGACCTCAGTCCGCTGACGCCAGAGCGAGACCCAACTCGTCGAGACGGGCCGTCACCTCGTCCAGCGACTTCTCGCCGAAGTTGGGGATCGCCAGCAGCTCGAGCGGCGTCCTCTCCAGGAGCGCGCCGACCGTCGTGACCTGCGCCCGCTTCAGGCAGTTGCGCGGCCGTTCCGAGAGCCCCAACTCGTCGATCGGCCGCTGCAGATCCGAGGGCAAATCGGGCGCGGCCGCCGGGTCCAGGCTGTCGGGCAGCGACACCTCGGCCAGATTCTCCACGAGCTGCGCCAGCCGGCGCAGGATGCCGCCCGCCGTGGCCATCGCCTCCGACGGCGTGATCGTCCCGTCGGTGAGCACGTCCACCACCAGCTCGTCGAAGGTGATGTCCCGCTCCCCGGGCGACGGCTCCACCTCGAAGGCAACGCGGCGCACCGGCGAGAAGAGGGCGTCCACCGGTACGTCGCCGATGGTGCCGCTGCCGGGACGGCTCTCGGCGCCCAGGTAGCCGATTCCCTGCTCCACGGTGACGTCGGCGGCGAAGCGCGCCCGGCCGTTGAGCGTGGCGATATGGAGTTCGGGGTTCAACACCTCGACGTCGGGGTTGACACCGAAGTGCGCGCCCGTGACCTCCGCCGGACCTAGCACGTCGATACGCAACTGCACCGGTTCGGGGCTGTGGCTGTGCAGGACCAGGTCCTTGAGGTTCAGGATGATGTCGGAGATGTCCTCGACCACCCCGTCCAGCGTGTCGAACTCGTGCAGCGCCTCGTCGAAGCGGACGTGCGTCACCGCTGCACCCGGGATCGACGAGAGCAGCGTGCGCCGCAGCGCGTTGCCGATCGTGTAGCCGAATCCCGGCTCGAGCGGGCCGATGACGAACTTCTGCCGGTTGTCCTCGGCAGTCCCCACAGAGACGGCGGGATGTTTGATCTCAAGCATGTACAACCTCGCTGGAGCTACTTGCTGTAGAGCTCGACAATCAACTGCTCGCGGATGGGAACGTCGATCTGATCCCGCGTGGGTACCGACACCACGTTCGCGGCCCAGCCCTCCTCGACGACGTCGAGCCAGATCGGCGGTACCCGATCCAGGACATCGACGTTCCACTGCAGAATTGTCATGGCGCGCGCCTTGTCGCGCACGGAGACGACATCGTCGGCGGTCACGCGGTAACTCGGGATCGTGACCCGACGATCATTGACCGACACGTGGCCGTGCCCCACGAACTGCCGCGCCTGGGGGCGGGTGGCCGCCCAGCCCGCTCGATACACCACGTTGTCGAGGCGCAACTCGAGGTAGCTGAGCATGTTCTCCCCGGTGACACCCGAGCGGCGGCTGGCCTCGGCATAGAGATTGCGGAACTGGCGCTCGGTGAGGCCGTAGGTGAAGCGGGCCTTCTGCTTCTCCTGGAGTTGGACAAGGTATTCCGAGGCGGTCGTCCGGCGCCGCGAGCGGCCGTGCTCGCCCGGCGGGTAGGGGCGCTTGTCGAGCGCCACCGTCTCGCCCTTGGTGCCGAAGATGTTGATGCCCAGGCGGCGCGACACCCGTGACTTGGGCCCGGTGTAGCGCGACATCAGACCCGCCGCCTCTTCGGTGGCCGGCACCCGTTGTGCGGGACGGGGGTGACGTCCTTGATGCCGGTGACCTCCAGGCCGAGGTTCTGCAGCGAGCGGATGGCGGTCTCGCGGCCCGATCCCGGCCCCCGCACCTGGACGTCCACCTTGCGCACGCCGAACTCCATGGCCCGCCGAGCCACCTCCTCGGCCGCCATCTGCGCGGCGTACGGCGTCGACTTGCGTGATCCCTTGAATCCCACGTTGCCGGCCGAGGCCCAGGCGACCACGTTCCCCCGCAGGTCCGTGACGGTGATGATCGTGTTGTTGAACGAACTCTTGATGTGCACGACGCCGTGCCCGATGTTCCGGCGCTCGCGGCGGCGTGGCCGCCGTGCCTGTCTTTCTGCCATGACCCCTCGGTACGTCTCTTGAGCGGTGCGATGCCGCGACCAACTGACCGCGGTTACCGATCGTGGTGGTTCGGCGCCCCGATCAGCGCCGCTGCCACTTCTGCCTTACTTCCTCTTCATGACGGTCTTCTTGCCCGCCACCGTCTTGCGCGGCCCCTTGCGCGTCCGGGCATTGGTATGGGTGCGCTGACCACGCACCGGAAGGCCCCGGCGGTGCCGGATGCCCTGGTAGCAGCCGATTTCCAGCTTGCGACTGATGTCCTGGCCGATGCGGCGGCGCAGGTCACCCTCGACCTTGAGATTGCGCTCGATGTACGCCCGGAGGCGGGCCACCTCCTGCTCGGTGAGATCCTTCACGCGCACGTCGGGGCCGATGCCGACCTCCTCGCAGGTCTGCGCGGCAACGCTGGCACCGATGCCGAAGATGTACGTGAGCGACACCACGGCCCGCTTGTTGCGCGGGATGTCGACGCCGGCGATGCGCGCCACGTCAGCCCTGCCTCTGGCGGTGCCGCGGGTTGTCGCAAATCACCCGCACACGACCATGGCGACGGATGACTCTGCACTTGTCACACATTGCCTTCACGCTGGGGCGCACTTTCATCTCCGTATCCGCCTCGTCTCGTCGTCTGCTCAACCGCCGAGCGGGGCGCGACTCTCGCTCGCTTCGGGGGTTGCTACTTGTACCGGTAAGTGATGCGCCCACGCTGCAGGTCGTACGGCGTGAACTCCACCTGCACGCGGTCGCCGGGAAGGATGCGGATGTAATGCATCCTCATCTTCCCCGAGATGTGCGCCAGCACTTGGTGTCCGTTGTCGAACTCGACCCTGAACATGGCATTGGGGAGGGACTCGAGGACCTTCCCTTCCATGAGGATTGCGTCCTGCTTCGATTTCGCCAGAACTCTACTCCCGCCTCGAACGCGACCTACCAGGCTACCGCGACAACCTCAGCGGCACCAACCCGCCGATGGCGGCCGCGAGCCGGTCGAACACCTCCGCCGGCTCCCCGGTTCCGTCGACCGTCTGCAGCAGGCCCCGGTCGGCGAACCACTCCACCAGGGGCGCCGTCTGCGCCTCGTAGAGCTCGAGGCGCCGGGCGATGCCCGCGGCGGTGTCGTCGCCGCGGCCCCGGGCCAGCATCCGCTCGGAGACCTCCGCCACGCAGACCTCCAGAAGCACCGCGCCCCGCAGTCCGCCGGATGCGGTCATCCCGGCGAGGGCCTCGGCCTGCGCCGGGGTCCGGGGGAAGCCGTCGAGCAGGACGGTGGCTCCGGAATCCTCCAGCGCGGCGAGCCGCTCGGCAACCACATCGCACATCACGTCGTCGGGCACCAACTCGCCGGCGGCCATGATGGCGCCCGCCCGACGACCCAGCGGGGTGTCCAGGGCTGCGGCGTCCCGCAGCATGTCGCCGGTCGACACGTGGACCACCGTGTCGAAACGCTCGGCGAGCATCGCACACTGCGTGCCCTTGCCGGCACCCTGGCGCCCGAGGACGGCGATCACGCCGCCCATGTCAGGAACTCCCGTAGTTGCGCAGCATCAGCTGGCTGTCGATCTGCTTCATCGTCTCGAGCGCTACGCCCACGGCGATCAGGATCGAGATCCCGGTGAAGCTGAAGATGCCCTGTGTGCTGGTGGGCACGATGTTCCCGATCACCACGGCGGGCGTCAGGGCGATGAGCGCCAGGAAGAGTGACCCGGGCAGCGTGATGCGCGACAGGATGTGCGCCAGATAGCGCTCGGTGGGCCGACCGGGCCGGATGCCCGGCACGAACCCGCCCTGCTTGCGGATGTTGTCGGCCTGCTTGACCGGATCGAAGCTGATGGCTGTGTAGAAGTAGGCGAAGCCGATGATGAGCAGGCCGAAGAAGACCAGGTAGAACGGGTCGTCGTAGCGCAGCAGGTGATCGTTGACCCAGGTGCGGGTCGCCTCGCCCCACCCGCCGGACGGGAGCACCACGACGACCAGCTGCGGCAGGTAGAGAACCGAACTGGCGAAGATGATCGGGATCACGCCCGACTGGTTCACCTTCAGCGGTATGTAGGTGCTGCCGCCGGTGGTCATCCGGCGTCCGACGACGCGCTTGGCGAACTGCACCGGGATGCGCCGCTGGCCCTGCTCGACGAACACGATCAGCACGAGCAGCACGAGGTACATCGCCAGGACCTCGAAGACGCCCGGCCAGCCCGAGTTGCCCTTCACGAGCGAGAACTGGTTGGGCAGCGAGCTCACCACGGCGGCGAAGATGATGATCGACATCCCGTTGCCGATGCCCTTCTGCGTGATCAACTCGCCCATCCACATCAACAGGGCTGTCCCGGCGGTGAGCGTCAGCACGACCAGCCCCACCCGCGGTGCGGTGAACTCCGGCAGCAGGTCGGGGATGCCGGTGCTGCCGGCCAGGCCACCGCCCTGGTTGTGGAAGAGGAAGGCGAACCCCGTGGACTGGATCAGCGCGATCCCGATCGTCAGGTAGCGCGTCCACTGGTTGATCTTGCGCTGGCCGATCGCACCCTGCTGCTGCCACTGCTCGATGCGCGGCACCACGACGCCCATCACCTGCATGATGATCGAAGCGGTGATGTACGGGAATATCCCCAGCGAGAAGATGGCGAACTGCGTGAGCGCGCCGCCCGAGAAGAGCTGCAGGAAGTTGAGGATCCCGCCGTCCTCGGCTGCCTCCTGGAGGGGGCGGATGGCCTCCAGGTTGATCCCGGGCGCCGGAATGAAGGCCCCCAGCCGGTACACCACCAGCATGCCGAGCGTGAAGAGGATCTTGCTCCGCAGATCCTCGATGCGGAAGATGTTGGCGATGTTCTGGAGGATTCGGGCCACGGGGCGATTCTCCCTCCGGCAGTTCGGCGACCGCTAGCGATTGGTGAGGGCGTTGCCCCGCGCCGGCGGCCGGCGGTCGCCCCATGGCAGCGGTAGGACCTCGATGGTCGCCCCGACCGCCTCGAGAGCAGCGCGAGCCCCTTCGGAGAACGCGTGGGCGCGCACGGTGACCGCACGGGTCACCTCGCCTCGAGCGAGCACCTTGACCAGCGCACCCTTGCTCACGAGCCCGCGAGCGTACAGAGTCTCCGGCGTCACCTCGTCGAGGTCCGAGGACTCGATCACGTCGAGGTTGACCGGTTGGTAGGTCACCCGGAACGGGTTGTTGAAACCGCGCAGCTTGGGGATCCGGCGCTGGAGAGGCATCTGGCCCCCCTCGAAGCCGACCGGCACCTTGCCGCGGGCCTTCTGGCCCTTGGTGCCGCGCCCGGCAGTCTTGCCTCCCTTGCCACCGATGCCCCGACCGGGGCGCCGGCGCGCCGTGCGGCTCCCGGGCGGGGGCTTCAGGTCGTGGACCTTCACGATTCGGGCACCTCCTCGACTTCGACCAGGTGCGAGACCGCCGCCAGCATGCCCCGCACATCGGGACGGTCGCTGAGGACTCTCGACTTGCCGACCCTCCCGAGTCCCAGGGCGCGCAGCGTGCCGCGCTGCGGGGGCTTGCGCCCGATCCCGGAACGGACCTGCGTCACGCGCAGCGCCACGTCATCCCTCCTCGCCACGCAGGGCCAGGCGCCGGGTGCGCTCGGTCTCGTTGTAGGCCGCCAGCAGCGCCGGCGGGACGAACTCGCTGGGATCCAGACCGCGCAGGCGCGCCACGTGGTCGGGGCGCATCAACGAACGCAGGCCGGCAATCGTTGCCCGGGCAACGTTGATGTGGTTGGCCGAGCCCAACGATTTGCACAGCACGTCGCCGACACCGGCCTCCTCGAGGATGGCGCGGGCGGCGCCACCGGCGATGACGCCGGTACCGGGTGCCGCCGGCTTGAGCAGCACCTTGCCGGCACCCCAGCGTCCGAGGACGGGATGCACGATCGTCGTGCCCGCCAGGGGCACGGCGAACAGCGAGTTGCGTGCCTCCTCGGTGCCCTTCTGGATGGCCAGGGGCACCTCTTTGGCCTTGCCGTAGCCCAGACCGACGTGACCGGCGCCGTCGCCCACGACGACGAGAGCGGAGAACGAGAAGCGCCGCCCGCCCTTGACCACCTTGGCGACCCGGTTGATGTGGATGACGCGGGAATCGCGCAACTGCAGGCGCGAGGCCAGCGCACCGGCGGGTGCCATCAGAATCGCATCCCGGCTTCGCGGGCGGCATCGGCGAGCGCTGCCACTCGCCCGTGGTAGCGGTAGCCGCCGCGGTCGAAGGTGACCGTCGTGATGCCGGCGACCGCGGCTCGTTCCGCAATCAGGCGTCCGACGGCGTCGGCGGCGCTCACACCGCCGGCTTCGCTCTGCCGAACGTCCGACTCCAGGGTCGAGGCGGCCACCAGGGTGTGTCCGCTGGTGTCGTCGATGATCTGCGCCGCCGTGTGGCGGTTGGAGCGGTACACCGCGAGGCGCGGGCGCTCGGCCGTCCCGACGATCTTCTTGCGCACCCTCCGGTGGCGCCGGAGCCGGCTCTGCCGCCGTTCTGCGGACACGTTCGTCATTGCTCTGCTCCCTGCCTCGGCGGCGGACTCACTTGGCGGCCTTGCCCGCCTTGCGGCGGACATACTCCCCGGCGTAGCGGATTCCCTTGCCCTTGTAGGGTTCGGGCTTGCGCAGCGCGCGGATCTGCGCGGCCACCTGTCCGACCGCCTGCTTGTCGATCCCCAGGACCCTGATGGCGGTCTGTGACGGCACCTCGAAGGTGATCCCCTCGGGCGCCTCCACGAAGACCGGATGGCTGAAGCCCAACTGCAGCTCCAGGCGCCCGGGGCTCTTGGCGGTGGCGCGATAGCCGACGCCGATGATCTCGAGGTCCTTCCGGTATCCCTCGTGCACACCGACCACCATGTTGTTGACGAGGGCGCGCGTCAGGCCGTGCAGTGCACGCGACTCGCGCTCCTCGTCGGCGCGCGTCACGACCAGCGCCGCGCCCTCCTGATGCACGGCGATCACCGGCGGAACCGTGTGCCGCAGCGTGCCCTTCGGCCCTGCGACGGTGACCTCGCCGTCCGCCACGGTGACCGAGACGCCCGGAGGCACCGGGATCGGCGACTTACCCACACGAGACACGACGCACCTACCAGACGTAGCAGAGGATCTCGCCGCCGATACGCCGCCTGCGAGCCTCCTGATCGGTCATCAGGCCCTTGCTGGTGGACAGGACCGCCATACCGAGACCGCCCTGCACCCGCGGCACGCGGTCGGCCTTGGTGTACACACGCAGCCCGGCCTTGGAGACCCGCCGGAGACCCCTGATGACCCGCTCGCGATCCGGCGAGTACTTCATATCGATGGTCAGCAAGCGCCCCGGGCCATCGATGTCGGCCACCTGATAGCCGTGAATGTAACCCTCGCGCCGCAACACCTCCGCCAGGGCCTCCTTCAGCTTCGAGGAGGGCATGTGCACCTCCTCGTGCATGGCCACGTTGGCGTTGCGGATTCGAGTCAGCATGTCGGCGATCGGATCGGTCATGGTCATCGGCGACAACCCCCTACCAGCTGGCCTTCGTAAGTCCGGGGATCTCCCCGGCATGGGCGAGTTCGCGCAGGCAGATGCGGCACAACCCGAACTTCCGGTAGACCGAGCGCGGTCGGCCGCACCGGCGGCAGCGGGTGTACGCCCGCACCCGGTACTTCGGCGTTCGCTTCTGCTTGTTGATCAGTGCCTGCTTTGCCATGTCGTCTCTCTCGCCAATCGCTGCGTCGAACCGTTCGCCGAGTCCCTCAGCCCATCTCCCGCCGGAGCGGGAAGCCGAACGACTCCAGGAGCGCCCGCGCCACGGCATCGTCGGATGCCGTGGTCACCAGGGTGATGTCCATGCCGCGGACGGTGTCGATCTTGTCGTAGTCGATCTCGGGGAAGATCAACTGCTCGGAAACGCCGAAGGAGAAGTTGCCGTTCCCGTCGAAGGAGTTGAGGGACAGGCCGCGGAAGTCGCGGATGCGCGGGATCGCCAGGTTGATCAGCCGGTCGAAGAACTCCCACATGCGATCGCCCCGGAGCGTGACCTTCACCCCCACGGCATTGCCCTCCCGCAGGCGGAAGCCGGCGATCGAGCGCTTCGCCCTGGTCGTCACAGGCCGCTGGCCGGCGATGATGGTCATGTCGGCGATGGCGCCCTCCAGCAGGCGGGCCTGGCGCGAGGCGTCGCCGACGCCCATGTTCAGGACGATCTTCTCCAGCGTGGGCACCTGCATGACGTTGGCGAGGCCCAGTTCCGACTGCAGCCGGGCACGTAACTCGTCCCGGTACAACCGCTTCAGGCGCGGCTCCATGGTCGCTGCCGCCGTCATGGGATGTCCGCTCCGGTGCGGCGGCAGACCCGCACCTTGGCGCCGTCGGGCGCGATCCGGAACCCCACGCGTGTGGGCTTGCCGTCCTCGGGACTGATGAGCGCCACCCGGGAGATGGGGATGGGCATGTCCTTGTCGATGATGCCACCCTGCATGACACCGGACTGATTGGGCTTGCGATGCTTGCGGACGACGTTGACGCCGTCGACGAGAAGGGTGCCCTTGGTGGGGAAGACGGCCGAGACCACTCCCTCCTTGCCGCGATCCTTCCCCGAGAGCACCACGACGCGGTCGCCCTTGCGGATCTTGGCCATCACAGCACCTCCGGGGCGAGTGAGACGATGCGCATGAAACGCTTCTCGCGCAACTCCCGACCCACGGGGCCGAAGATGCGCGTCCCGCGAGGCTGATCGTTCTCGTCGAGCACGACCGCGGCGTTCTCGTCGAAGCGGATGTAGCTGCCGTCGGGCCGGCGCTTCTCCTTGCGCGTGCGGACCACGACGCAGCGCACCACGTCGCCCTTGCGAACCTTGGCCCCGGGGATGGCGTCCTTCACCGTTGCCACGAACACGTCGCCGATCGAGGCGTAGCGGCGGCGCGAGCCGCCCAGCACCTTGATGCACAGAACCTCGCGGGCGCCGGAGTTGTCCGCCACCCGGAGGCGCGTCTCCTGCTGGATCACCCTGCCCCCCCTCTCAGCGCGCCCGCTCGAGGATCTGCACGAGTCGCCAGCGCTTGAGCTTGGAGAGCGGGCGGGTCTCCGCCACCCGGACGCGGTCGCCGACGCGCAGATCGTTGTCCTCATCGTGGACGTAGAGGCGCTTGTGGCGGCGAACCGTCTTGTTGTAGCGCCGGTGGCGCACCTGCTCGGTCACCACCACGACGGCCGTGCGGTCCATGGACGCGGACGCCACGACGCCCTCGCGGCTCTTGCGGCGGCTGCGCCCTGTTGCGGCCGGTCCGGTGGCCGGTGCGGCGGCTCCCGCAGCCTCGGCGGCGGGCGACTGCTCGGGGGTTGGATCGGTCATCTGTGCTTCTTCAGTCATCGCGGCGGCGCCTCCTCTTGAACACCCGTGGCGCGCCGGTGGCGTCGGTCTCGACCTCGGCGGATGCGTCCGCGTCGTCGGCCTGGCGCGTCGTGACCATCTCGGCGGTGCTGATCTCGCGGGCGCGGAGCTCCGTCAGGATGCGTGCCACCTGCTTGCGGGAACCTGCGATCAGGTTGACGTTGTCGAGCTGTCCCGTCACGTGCTGGAAGCGGAGGTTCGTGGCCTCGTCCTTCGCCTGATCCAGCATGCCCAGCAACTCGACGTCGCTCAGGTCAGCCAGTGATTTGGAGCGGGCCACGACTACACCGGCTGGTGCCGGGACACGAACCGCGCCCGGACCGGAAGCTTCTGGATGGCGCGCTCGATGGCCTCCCGCGCCACGACAGGGTCGGAGTAGGAGAGTTCGAACAGCACCCGACCGGGACGCACCACCGCCACCCAGCGCTCGGGGTTTCCCTTGCCGGATCCCATCCTGGTCTCGGCAGGCTTCTGGGTGACCGGCTTGTCGGGGAAGACGTTGATCCAGACCTTTCCGCCGCGGCGCACGTGGCGGGTCATCGCCACACGGGCGGCCTCTATCTGCGGCGCGGTGATCCAGCCCGGCTCGAGGGCCTGGATCCCGTAGTCGCCGAAGGCCACGGTGGTGCCGCCCTTGGCGACACCCTTCGTGCGGCCGCGGTGATGCTTGCGGTGTGCGACCTTCTTGGGCATCAACATGATCGGTCAACATCCTCCGTGCGGACTCGGTGATGCTTGCGGTGCGCCAGAGCTTCCTTCGGCATCAACATGATCGGTCAACATCCTCCGCGCGGCCGCGGTGATGCTTGCGGTGCGCCAGAGCTTCCTTCGGCATCAACATGATCAGTCGGCATCCCCCGGTCGGAAATGGGGCGTCTCGTGCTGCTCCCGGGAGGCCCGCTCGATTTCCTCCTCCTGTTCGAGGAGGCGCTCGAATTCCTCGTCGGCCTCGGCCACCAGGGGACGCAATTCCTCCAGCTCGGTCGGGAATTCCTGCTCCTCCGGCTCAGGCGCCGGCGCCGGCGTCGGCGTCGGCGTCGGCGTCTGCGGGGCGCCCCGCCGTCGAGCCGCCGAGGACACGACCTTGCGCGAGCGGGCGGGCCCGGCGGTCTCGCCGACGGCCATCGCCGCCTCGCGGTTGATCCTCTCGTCGGTGTCGAGGCGGTAGGGCAGGATGTCACCCTTGTAGGTCCACACCTTCACACCGATGCGCCCGTAGGTCGTGTGCGCCTCCCTGAAGCCGTAGTCGATGTCGGCGCGGAGCGTGTGCAGCGGCACGCGGCCCTCGCGGTACCACTCGGTGCGCGCCATCTCCGAGCCGCCGAGCCGGCCCGAGCACTGCACCCGGATACCCTGCGCGCCGGCCTTCTGGGCGTTCTGGACGGCGCGTTTCATGGCCCGGCGGAACGCCACCCTGCCGGTGAGCTGGTCGGCGATGCCCTGGGCGATGAGCGCCGCGTCCAACTCCGGCTGCTTGATCTCCTGGACGTTGAGTTGGACCCGCTTGTTCCCCGTGATCTCGGCGAGACCCGCCCGCAGACGGTCGGCGATGCCGGGGCGGGCGGTGTGCACGTCGATGCGCAGCCGATCCCTCGTGCGCTCCACCTCGATGCGGCTGATGGCGGCATGCGGCAGTTCGCCCATGAGGTAGTCGCGGATCTTCCAGTCCTCGATCACGAACTCCTGGTACTCCTGGCGCGTGGCGAACCAGCGCGACTTCCAGTCGGTCGTGATTCCCAGGCGGAACCCGTAGGGGTTGACCTTCTGACCCATCAGATCTCCTTGTCGCCGTCGCCAGGGTCCGGGTCCTGGTCAGCGGCGTCCTGCTCCATCACGGTGTCCTGCTCCCCGACGTCGGCCTCCTGCTCGAGGGCGTCCTGCTCCTCGATGGCGGCCTCCTCCTCGGCGGCGGCACGGCTGGCCGCCACGCGGCGGCGCCTCACCTCGGCCGCGGCACTGCTGCCGACACCCCGCTCGGCGCGGGCTTCGCGCTCGGTCATGGAGTAGCGCTCCAGCACGATCGTGATGTGGCACGTCCGCTTCATGATGGGCGTCGCCCGGCCGCGGGCGCGCGGCCGCCAGCGCTTCAGCGTGGGGCCCTCGTCGGCGTAGCAGACCGACACGAACAACTCCTCGGCGGGAAGGCTGGCGTTGTGCTCGGCGTTGGCGGCCGCCGAATCCAGGCATCGCGCCACCGTGTGGGCGATCCGGCGCTCGGAGAACCGCAGGATCTCGCTGGCGCGCTCGTAGGACTCGCCACGGATCAGATCCAGCACGGCACGGACCTTGGAGGCGGAGCTGCGCACGTAACGCGCCGAGGCGCGTGCGGTGGGAGCAGCGAGATCGGTGGCCATCAGCGCCTGCCCCCTCGCTCCTGGCCGGCGTGGAACCGGAACGTGCGGGTGGGGGCGAACTCACCGAGCTTGTGGCCCACCATGGCCTCGGTGATGTACACCGGGACGTGCTTGCGCCCGTCGTGCACGGCGAGCGTGTGGCCGACCATGTCGGGAATGATCGTGGAGCGGCGCGACCACGTACGGATGACGCGCCTCTCGCCCGAGTCGTTCAGCTCGTCCACCTTGGCAAGCAGGTGATGGTCGACGAACGGGCCCTTCTTCAGGCTTCTGGGCATCGTGAGCCTCCTACCGCCGGCGCCCGCGGGTGCGCCTGCGGCGCACGATCATCTGCGACGACTGCTTCTTGGGGTTGCGGGTGCGACCTTCCGGCTTGCCCCACGGCGACACCGGGTGCCGGCCGCCGGAGCTCTTGCCCTCGCCGCCGCCGAGAGGGTGATCCACCGGGTTCATGGCCACACCCCGGGTCTGGGGGCGGACACCCCTGTGTCGGTTGCGTCCGGCCTTGCCGATCTGGACGAGTTCGTGCTCGGCGTTGCCCACCGCGCCCACCGTGGCCCGGCAGTCGATGGGCACCCGCCGCATCTCGGTGCTGGGCAGCCGCAGGGTGGCCTCGCTGCCCTCCTTGGCCACGAGCTGGATGCGGCTTCCCGCGGCACGGCCCATGCGCCCGCCGGCGCCCGGCTTCAACTCCACGTTGTGCACGACGGTGCCCACCGGGATGTAGCGCAGCGGCAGGGCGTTGCCCGGGCGGATCTCCACGCCGGTGCCCGACTCGAGCACGTGGCCGACGGCGATCCCGTCGGGCGCCAGGATGTAGGACTTCGCCCCGTCGTAGTAGTGCAGCAGAGCGATGCGGCAACTCCGGTTGGGGTCGTACTCGATGGACGCCACCTTCGCCGGAACACCATCCTTGCGACGGTGGAAGTCGATGACCCGGTAGCGGCGCTTGTGGCCGCCGCCGCGGTGCCGTGCCGTCTTGCGGCCCGCGTTGTTCCGCCCGCCGGTGGAGGGCCGGGGGGCCAGCAGCGACTTCTCCGGCGTGCTGCGGGTGATCTCGGAGAAGTCGTGCGACGTCTGGAAGCGGCGTCCCGGACTGGTGGGCTTGCGGCGCCGGATGCTCATGACCTCACACCTCGAAGAGTTCGATCGAGTCGCCCTCGGCGAGGGTGACCATGGCCCTCTTGGTGTCCGGCCGGCGGCCGTAAGTGAGGCGGCGGCGGTTCCGGATGCGCTTGCCGCGGCGACGGAGCGTGTTCACGTTGAGGACGTGGACGTCGAAGATCTGCTCGACCGCCTTGGCGATCTCGGGCTTCGAACTCGACGGGTGGACCTTGAACGTGTACACGTTCTGCTCCAGCAGCGAGAACGCCTTCTCGCTGATGACCGGCTCCAGGATCACGTCACGGGCGTCCTTCACGGCCGGTTCACCTCCGCCAGGCTCGCGCTGGTGAAGACGACGACGTCGCTCGCCAGCACGTCGTAGGTGTTGAGCTGGTCGGCGGGCAGGCTGTGCACGCGCGGCAGGTTGCGGAAGCTCTTGTGGGCCGCCACGTCGTCGCGCTCGAGCACGACGAGAACCCGGCCGTGCGCGCCGAGTGCGTCCAGCTTCCGAACCGCCGACGCAGTGGACGGCGATTCGAACCCCCAGTCCTCGACGACGATGATCCTGTCGTCGGCAGCGCGGTCCGAGAGCGCCGAGAGCAGCGCCCGACGCTTCATCTTCTTGGGGGTGGACTGGGCGTAGCTGCGCGGTTGGGGGCCGTGGGCGATGCCTCCGCCCCGCCAGAGCGGGGAGCGAATGGAGCCGTGCCGGGATCGACCCGTGCCCTTCTGGCGCCACGGCTTGCCGCCGCCACCGCGCACCTCCGAGCGGGTCTTGGTCTTGTGCGTACCGCTGCGACGTGCCGCCAGCTGCGCGGTCACCACCTGGTGCATCACCGCCACGTTGGGTTCGACGCCGAAGACGTCGGGCGAGAGTTCCACCGTGCCGGTCTCGGAGCCGGTGGGGGTGCGGACGGGAACGGCGACCACGGCTCGCTACGCCTGCTTCACCGCGTTGCGGATGACGACCCGGCCGCCGCGGGGACCGGGCACGGAGCCCCTCACGAGCAGCAGGTTCCTCTCGGCGTCGGTCTTGACGACCCGGAGATTGAGGGTGGTGGTCCGGCGTGCGCCGTGACGGCCCGGCATCTTGCGGCCCTTGAAGATGCGAGACGGGGTGGCGCACTGGCCGACCGCCCCCGGCGCGCGGTGAACCTTGTGGGCGCCGTGGGAGGCCTTCTGGCCGCTGAACCCGTGGCGCTTCATCACGCCGGCGAACCCCTTGCCCTTGCTGACGGCGGTCACGTCCACCAACTCGCCGTCGGTGAGGATGTCGACGGTGATCTCCTGCCCGATGGCGTAGTCGCTCACGTCATCAAGGCGGAGCTCCACGAGCGTTCGGCCCGGCTCGGCGCCGTGGCGCTCGAAATGGCCGACTTCGGGGCTGTTGAGCTTGACCGCGTCGGCATACCCCCACGTGACCTGCAGCGCCGAGTAGCCGTCGGTCTCCGGGGTCTTGAGTTGAACCACCCGGCACGGCTCGACGCGCAGGACCGTGACCGGGACGACGCAGTCGCTGTCGTCCCAGACCTGGGTCATGCCCACCTTCTCGCCGATGATCGCCTTGCTCGCCATGTCGTCGCCGTGGTCGTTGCCCTGCTCGTCTCCGTTCGCGTCCCCGTGGGTACGCGAACGCTCCGCTCGGGCAGAGCCGGGCGGAGCGGGTCTCGGTTTGCTGCGTGGTTCCTGCGTGGGGTGATCCCCGTGCGGGGCGCCCCGGAGTCACGACCGCAGGCCTTCGCAGACGTCGATTCGTCCCTGGCATCGCTGCCGGGGGAAACGATGCACTATACCGGCGGGGCCCCGGATCACCACGCTCGGGCCACCGGGCGTTGCGGTCGTGGCGCCGCCGCCGTCAGGTGAACGGGATCGGCGTCTGAACCCACCACGGCCGATCGCTGACGTGGATCTCGGTGACCCACTTCACCCACCAGAGGCCGCGGCGGCCGGGCGCCACGAGGCGGGCGGGAAAGCCGTGGCCGCGAGACAGGGGCGCACCGCCGACCTCGTGGGCCAGGATCATCCCATCGACGTCGCTGAGCGGGAAGCGGCGCCCGTAGCCGGTCGCCGAGCGAACCTCCAGGCTGCGGCCCGTCACGTCGGGACCCAGCAGGTCGGCCAGCGGGACGCCCGTCCAGCGCTGGGTGCTGTACCACCCGCTCGTGCAGTCCAGCGTGGCCTCGGTCGTGCGGCTGTGGCCGACCAGTTCCCGGTAGCCCACGTCGCGCTCGACCGATCCTCGCAGCCGCAGCACCCAATCGTCGGGGTCGATGGTCGGTGGGGAATCGTCCAGCCACTGCACCACCGGCATCCGCCTCGGCTCGCCCGACCCCACCTCGTGCGAGCCGGTGAAGCGCCGTTCGGCGGCGAACAGCCACTCGAAGCCCGTGCGGGCCACGAGGGCGACCCCCGCCACGGCGAGCGCCTGCAGCGCGGTGCGCCGGGAGAGGTCCATGGGGCGGACCCGTTGTGGCCGACCGACGACGTGCCACGCCGCCAGGGGCACCGCGGCGATGGCGAAGATCAGGTGCAGTCCCATCGGCGACCACACGCCGATCGCCTGCCAGACCCCGAGCGCGTGCACGATCCCGGTCGCGAACGCCCCCGTGACGCAGATGCCCAGCGCCATCGAGGCGTACCGGCTGGGGCGGTGCCGGCGCAGGCCGCGGCGCACCACGGGCACCTTCGGGCGGGCCAGGACCAGCACGGTGAATCCCACGACGCCGTGCATGATCACGATCCAGGCGGTCGAGGCGCCCCCGAGCAGGAATGCGCTTGCGCCGCTCACCCACGCCAGCACGAGCATCACCAGCAGAGCCAAGTTGGTCTTCCGGCTGCGGGTCCCGGTCCGTTCGGGTGCGGGCAGCCTGATGCGAGGCCAGCGAGAATCTGGCCGTTCGCTGCTGAGCCGGTCACCTGGGGGCACTCGCCGTCGAGATTACCGACCGCCGGAAACCCGCGGGCCGCGGACGGCTGGGCGGCACCGGTCCCGAGCGCGTACCGTGGGCGGGCCGATCACCTTTCCGACCCAGCAACCCAAGGAGGCACTGTGCGCGCCATCCGGATCTCCGAAAACGGCGGCCCCGAGGTTCTCTCCCTCACCGATCTCGGTGACCCCACTCCCGGCGCCGGCGAGATCGTCGTGGACGTCGCCGCCGCAGGGGTCAACTTCGTGGACACCTACCAGCGCATCGGCCTGTACCCCATCGCCGTGCCGTACACCGCCGGGTTGGAAGGCGCCGGGGCGGTCACGGCTGTCGGCGCCGAGGTGGCCGACGTCTCGGTGGGCGACCGGGTGGCGTGGTGCGGCGGGCAGGGCTCCTACGCCGAACGCTGCGCCCTCGACGCCTCCGGCGTGGTGCCGGTTCCCGACGGGGTCTCACTCGACACCGCGGCCGCGGCCATGCTGCAGGG